>NZ_QWKP01000099.1 GCF_003470205.1 Cellulomonas rhizosphaerae | reverse complement strand
CACGACGCGCGCGCCCGGGTGGCCCGCGCGAGCCGGATCTGGGTCGAGGGCAAGCACGACGCGGAGCTCGTCGAGAAGGTCTGGGGCGACGACCTGCGCCTCGAGGGCGTCGTGGTCGAGCTGCTCGACGGCGTCGACAACCTCACCGACGCGCTGCGTGACTTCGGCCCCGGGCCGGGACGCCGCGTGGGCGTGCTCGTCGACCACCTCGTGGCGGGCTCCAAGGAGAGCCGGATCGCCGCCGAGGCGACCCGCTCGGCGCCCGCCGGCTCGGTGCTCGTGCTCGGTCACCCGTACGTCGACGTGTGGCAGGCGGTCCGCCCGGAACGCATCGGGCTGCAGGCGTGGCCGACGATCGAGCGCGGCACCGAGTGGAAGCACGGCATCCTGCGCGAGCTCGGCTGGCCCGCCGCCGAGCAGGCGGACGTGGCCCGCGCGTGGCAGCGCATCCTGCGCTCGGTGCGCAGCTACGCCGACCTCGAGCCGACCCTGCTGGGCCGGGTCGAGGAGCTCATCGACTTCGTCACCGCCCCCTGACGCGAGTGAAGGGTTGCGCCCGCACAGCGGGCGCAACCCTTCACCTCGATCCGTCCGTCACTGCACCGGGGCGACAGGCTCCCCGAGCAGGTTGCGGTACAGGTACGAGGTCGCCACGAGCACGACCGGGATCGCGACGAGTGAGCCAAGGCCGCACAGCAGGAAGCCCACGAACAGGATCACCGCGGCGAGCAGGTAGAACAAGATCGTCGTCGACAGGTTCGCGCGCACGAGCTCAAAGCTCGCCTTGATCGCGTCGATCGGCGAGAGGTTCTTGTCGACCACGAACCACAGCGTGAACAGCAGGGCCAGGTTCGCCGCGAGGCTGACGACCTGGCCGATCAGCGGGATCCACGTCACGAGGCCGAGCACGAGGTTGATCCCCGCGATGAGCAACGCCGTGATCAGCACGTTCGTGGCGTTCTCGAACTTGAAGAAGTCGGCGAACTCGAGACGCTGCCCGTAGGTGACCTTGAGCGCGGCCCGCACGAATGCCGCCTCGACGAGGTAGAAGACGAGCGAGAAGATCCCGATGATCAGGATGAAGGTGAAGGACAGCCCGAAGCTCACGGTGCCGTTGTCGTTCGTGCCGAACGCGCTGGCGAAGCCACCAAACCCGACGAGGACGAGGGTAAGAACGACTGCCGAGATGATGAGCCAGGTCAGCGTCGCGAGAACGAAGATGCCGCCGCTGCGCGTGAACGCGTTCCAGCCGTAGCTGATCGCCGCACCGATCGGCGACTGCGGCGCGGCCGGGAAGCCGCCCGCGGGCGGCGGCGGGGCGGCGGGGTACCCGCCGGGAGCCTGGCCGTAGGGACCCGCCTGCGGGGGCGGCGGGTAGCCACCCTGCGGCGGGGGCGGGTAGCCACCGGCCGCGGGCTGGCCGTACTCCGGGGCCGGAGGCGTGTAGCCCGCGGGGGGCTCGGCCGGCGCGCCGTAGGCCGGGGCCGGGGGTGCCGGAGGCTCAGGAGCGGGCGCGGGTGCGTCCGGCTCCGGGTTCACGGCCTTCGGTGCCGGCTCGTCGTCACGCGGCGGCGTTCCGCCTGGGTTCTCGCTCATGTCGGCTTTTCCTCCCGATTGCGGGCCTTCGCGCCCTGGAGTGAGCGAACCGAAACCCGCAGGTGGTGTCAAGGAACCGCACCGCCGTCTCCCCCGCCGGACCGATACGCTGACCAGGGACGACGACAGCACAGCCGCGAGGAGCCGACGATGACCAGCACCGAGCCGGACCCGGAGTTCCTGCGCAAGCCGGACCAGGCCGACGTCTCCCCGCCGGCCGGCGTGCCGCCGTTCCCGCCGCAGCAGCCCTCCGCCCAGCAGCAGCCCTCCGCCCAGCAGCAGCCGTATCCCGGCCAGCAGCAGGCCTGGGCGGCGGCGCCGCCCGTGCCGCTGCGCCCCGACGAGGAGCGGACCTGGGCGATCCTGGCCCACGTGCTCCCGCTCGTCGTGGGCGGCTTCCTGCCCCCGCTGATCATCTGGTTGGCCTTCAAGGGCCGCGGCGCGTACCTCGAGGACCAGGCCAAGGAGGCGCTGAACTTCCAGCTCACGCTCCTGATCGCCTACGTGATCGGCTTCATCACGGTGTTCATCATCATCGGGTTCGCGATCCTCGCGGCCGCCGGCATCGCCGCGCTGGTCTTCGCGATCCTCGCGGGCGTGGCCTCGAGCCGGTACGAGTGGTACCGCTACCCGGTCACGATCCGGTTCGTGAAGTAGCTCGTCGCGCGCGAGCGGCGCCGACGCGCCAGACTCCTGCTCGGCAACGCATCGATCCCGAGGCCGCACATCGGCCCCGCACGCAAGGAGCACCCATGTCCCAGCAGTACCCCACCGGCCCGGCGCGCGGCGCGGACCAGTCCCGCACGTGGGCGATGCTCTCCCACCTGGGCGGCATCCTCACCGCATTCTTCATCGGGTGGGTCGTTTCGCTGGTGGTCTGGCTCGTCGAGCGCGAGCGCGGCACGGGCGCCCGTGAGCAGGCGCGCGTCGCGCTGAACTTCCAGCTCACGCTCCTGATCGGCATGGTCGCGTTCAAGATCCTCAACGCGTTCCCCGTGATCGGCGTGCTGGGCTGGATCGGCATGCTCGCCGTCGGGCTGATCGGGCTCGTGCTCTCGATCATCGCCGCGGTCGCGGTGTCGCAGCACGGCAGCTACCGCTACCCGTTCTCCCTGGAACTGGTGCGCTGACGCGAGCGCCCGAGCGCCGGGTCAGTCGTCGAAGCCCGCGAGGGTCCGCACGACGAGGTCCGCGAGCAGCCGGCCACGCAGCGTGAGCAGCACCCGCCGGTCGGTCAGCAGGGCACGCCCGTTGACGAGCCCGTCCGCGACGAGACCCGCCACCGAGGTGCGCGTGTGCGCGGGCACCTCGTCGAGCGGCATCCCCTCGGACAGCCGCACGTGCAGCATGAGGCGCTCGAGCGTGGCAGCCTCGGCGTCGACGACCTCGCGGCCCGCCGCCGGGCTCAGGCCCTGCTCGAGTCGGCCCGCGTACGCGCGCGGGTGCTTGACGTTCCACCAGCGCACGCCGCCGACGTGCGAGTGCGCGCCGGGTCCGACGCCCCACCAGTCGTCGCCGCGCCAGTAGGCCAGGTTGTGCCGGCACGCGGTGCCGGGGGTGCGCGCCCAGTTGGACACCTCGTACCAGCCGAGGCCAGCCGCGGTGAGCAGCTCGTCGGCCAGCTCGTACTTCGCGGCCTGGTCGTCGCCGTCGGGCAGCTCCAGCTCGCCCCGGCGCACCTGCACCGCCATCTTGGTGCCCTGCTCGACGACGAGCGCGTACGCCGAGACGTGGTCGACCCCGGTGGCGAGGGCGGACTCGACCGAGGCGCGCCAGTCGTCGAGCGACTCCCCCGGCGTCCCGTAGATCAGGTCGAGCGAGACGGCCAGGCCGGCGTCGCGGGCCCACCGCACCACGTCGGGGATGCGCCGCGGGTCGTGCGTGCGCTCGAGGGTGGCCAGCACGTGCGGGACGGCGGACTGCATGCCGAACGAGACGCGCGTGAAGCCGCCGGCCGCGAGCTCCGCGAGCGACTCGGGGGTCACCGAGTCGGGGTTGGCCTCGGTCGTCACCTCGGCATCGTCGGCCAGGCCCCAGGCCTCGCGCACGCCGTCGAGCATGCGCACGAGGTCACCCGCGGGCAGGACGGTCGGCGTCCCGCCGCCGACGAACACGGTCGACGCGGGCCGCACCGGGAGGCCGGCCGCCGCGAGGACGTCGCGCCCGAGCGCGATCTCCCGCAGCGCGGTGTCCGCGTACGACGACTGGCTCGCGCCCCCGCCGAGCTCGCTCGCGGTGTAGGTGTTGAAGTCGCAGTACCCGCAGCGCACCGTGCAGAACGGGACGTGCAGGTACACGCCGAACGCGCGCTGCTCGGCTCCCGCGACGACGGAGCCCGGCAGCCGACCGTCGTCAGGCGCCGCGTCCCCGTCGGGGAGGGCCGGGCTCACTTCTTCTTCGCGTCCTTGGCGTCCCGCCCGCCCGCGGAGCCGGCGGCGTCGGAGGAGAGCGCGGCGATGAAGGCCTCCTGCGGCACGTCGACCCGGCCGATGGTCTTCATGCGCTTCTTGCCCTCCTTCTGCTTCTCGAGCAGCTTGCGCTTGCGCGTGATGTCGCCGCCGTAGCACTTGGCCAGGACGTCCTTGCGGATGGCGCGGATGGTCTCGCGCGCGATGACGCGGGCGCCGATGGCGGCCTGGATCGGCACCTCGAACTGCTGGCGCGGGATGAGCTCGCGCAGCTTGCCCGTCATCATCACGCCGTACGCGTAGGCCTTGTCCTTGTGGACGATCGAGCTGAACGCGTCGACGGTCTCGCCCTGCAGCAGGATGTCGACCTTGACGAGGTCGGCGACCTGGTCGCCGATGCGCTCGTAGTCGAGGCTCGCGTAGCCGCGGGTCTTGGACTTGAGCTGGTCGAAGAAGTCGAAGACGATCTCGGCCATCGGCAGCACGTAGCGCAGCTCGACGCGCTCCTCGGACAGGTAGTCCATGCCCTGCAACTCGCCGCGCTTGCCCTGGCAGAGCTCCATGATCGCGCCGATGAACTCGCTCGGCGCCAGGATCGTGGCCTTGACGATCGGCTCGTGGACCTCGCCGATCTTGCCGCTCGGGAACTCGCTCGGGTTCGTCACGATGACGGTCGACTTGTCCTCGAGGGTGACCTCGTAGACGACGTTCGGCGCGGTCGAGATGAGGTCCAGGTCGAACTCGCGCTCGAGCCGCTCGCGGATGATCTCGAGGTGCAGCAGGCCGAGGAAGCCGACGCGGAAGCCGAAGCCGAGGGCCACGGACGTCTCGGGCTCGTAGTTGAGCGCGGCGTCGTTGAGCTTGAGCTTGTCGAGCGCGTCGCGCAGCACCGGGTAGTCGGTGCCGTCGATCGGGTACAAGCCCGAGAAGACCATCGGCTTGGGGTCGGAGTAGCCGCCGAGCGCCTCGGCCGCGGGCTTGCTCGCGTTCGTGACGGTGTCGCCGACCTTGGACTGGCGCACGTCCTTCACGCCGGTGATCAGGTAGCCGACCTCGCCGACGCCCAGGCCCTTGGAGGGGACGGGCTCGGGCGAGATGACGCCGATCTCGAGCAGCTCGTGGGTAGCGCGCGTCGACATCATGACGATCTTCTCGCGCGGGTTGAGGTTGCCGTCGACGACCCGGACGTAGGTGACGACGCCGCGGTAGGTGTCGTAGACCGAGTCGAAGATCATGGCGCGGGCCGGTGCGTCCGCGTCGCCGGTGGGCGGCGGGACGAGCTCGACGATGCGGTCCAGCAGCTCCTCGACGCCGACGCCCGTCTTGCCCGACACGCGCAGGCAGTCCTCGGGCTCGCCGCCGATGAGCTTGGCCAGCTCCTCGGCGTACTTCTCGGGCTGGGCGGCCGGCAGGTCGATCTTGTTGAGCACCGGGATGATCGTGAGGTCGTTCTCGAGCGCCAGGTACAGGTTGGCCAGCGTCTGGGCCTCGATGCCCTGCGCGGCGTCGACGAGCAGCACGGCGCCCTCGCACGCGGCGAGCGAGCGCGAGACCTCGTACGTGAAGTCGACGTGCCCGGGAGTGTCGATCATGTTGAGCGCGAAGGCCTTGTCGTCCACGCCCCACGGCATGCGCACGGCCTGCGACTTGATCGTGATGCCGCGCTCGCGCTCGATGTCCATGCGGTCGAGGTACTGCGCGCGCATCGCCCGTGCGTCGACGACGCCGGTCTTCTGCAGCATGCGGTCAGCGAGGGTCGACTTGCCGTGGTCGATGTGCGCGATGATGCAGAAGTTGCGCAGCAGCTCCGGAGCGGTCGCGGCAACCTGGATGCGCGACGACGCGGCGGCACTGGGGATCGGGGACACGCGCGGACAGCTCCCGGCTTCAAGGGGGTGGCGGGCGCGATTGGCGCTCGCTCGACGGACGATGACCGGCAGACACCTGTCGGGTGTGGGCGGCCGGCCCCACCATGGTCCCATGACGACGGCCGAGAGCGACGCGCTCGACCACCTCGCGGTGCTCGGCGACCTCCAGGACCAGTTCCTCGCCTCGATCGACCTCGTCGACCCGACCACTCCCATCCCCTGGTGCGGACGCTGGCGGGTGCGCAACCTCGTCGTCCACCTGGCCCGGATCCACCACTGGGCCGCCGGCCAGGCGCAGCGCCGCCAGGAGACGCCGCTGGGCCGTGGGCCGTTCGTGCTCACCGACCTCTACGCCTCCTGCGCGCTCGAGCTGCGCTCGACCCTGGCCGACCTCGACCCCTCGGCTCCCGCGTGGACGCTCGACGACAGCGGCACCGCGGCGTTCTGGCGCCGACGGCAGACCCACGAGACGCTCGTGCACCTGTGGGACCTGCGCACGGCCGGCGGGTTGCCGCTCGACGTGCCCCCCGCGGTGTGGGCGGACACGGTCGACGAGGTCGTCACGGTGATGCAGCCGCGGCAGGAGCGGATGGGCCGGATGGAGCCGTTGGCGGCGCCGATCAAGCTGGTGGCCGACGACACGGACGCGTCCTGGCTTCTCGGCGGCACCGGCGAGCCCGCGGCGCAGGTCACGGGTCCGGCGTTGGCGCTCGCTCTGCTGGTGTGGGGTCGCACCACGCCGGACGACGGCGTCCTCGGCGTGACCGCCGATCGCCGGGCTCTCGACGAGGCGCTTGGCCGCCGACTGACTCCGTGACAATCGGGCGCGACCAACGTCGCGTTGCCGACCTGTGTCTCACCCCTCGCGCGTGATCTCCACCGTCACCGCGAGCTCCTGCGTCCCGCGCCCGGCGTAGATCCCGCGCAGCGGCGGCACGTCGTCGTACGACCGTCCGCGCGCCAGCACCACGTGGTGCGACCCGGCGGGTACGCGGTTGGTCGGGTCGAAGGGCACCCAGTCCCCCACCCACCACTCGACCCAGGCGTGCGACTCGCCGGACACGGTCTCGCCGACCTCGCTGTCGCGGTTCGGGTGCAGGTAGCCCGAGACGTAGCGGGCCGGGATGCCGAGCGCACGCAGTGCGCCGACCGCCAGGTGGGCGACGTCCTGGCACACGCCGGCGCGGGCGGCCCACGCCTCCGAGGCGGGCGTGTGCACGCTCGTCACGCCGGGGATGTACTCGACCTGGTCGCGCAGGGCGAGACACACGGCGAGCGCGGCGGCGTCGGGCTCGAGCCCGTCGGCCGCGGAGCGAGTGAGGTCGACGACCTCGTCGGGCGCCTCCGTCGTCGAGGTGTCCGAGAGGAACTCGGCGAGGCGGTCGCGCACCTCCGGCGAGGCCAGCGTCTCCCAGCTCGCGGGTGACTTCACCGGCGGGCGGTCGCCGACCTCGACCACGTGCTCGGCGGTGATGACGAGCGCCTCGTGCGGCGCGAGCACCTCGAACGCGGTGACGGCGGTGCCCCAGTAGTCGCGGTAGTCCATCGTCCACGTCTGCGGGTGGATGGACAGGCGGGTGTCGACCACGGTCTGGCCCGCCTGCGACAGCGGCGTCATGCGCGCCTCGTTGTAGGACGCCTGCACCGGGCCCGAGTACCGGAAGGTCGACGTGTGGGTGACGCGGAACCGGCTCATCGGTGCCCCTCGTTGCTCGTGGTCACTAGAGAGCCTCCCCGACCCAGTTGGTCGCAGCGCCGGACGGGAAGTAGCGGCCGCGGATCGCGTCGGACGCGGCCGAGCAGGCTCGCTGCACCTTCTCCATCTCCTTGGGCAGGTTGTCGAGGACCTCGCCGAGCGGGCGGTACTCGAGGCTGGTGCGGACGTGGCCGATGTGCCGGCGCGCGTCGTCGACCGTCGCCCGGTCGACGACGGGCTCGAGGGCCGCGAGCGACGCCTCGGCCTGGTTGAGCGCGAACACGATCGAGCGCGGGAACAGCCGGTCCAGGAGGAGGAAGCCGGCGGCCCTCTCGTCGGACGCGGTGCCGCGGTACGTGCGCAGGAACGCCTCGTGCGCGCCGCATGAGCGCAGCAGGGTCGTCCAGCCCGGGCCGGCCGAGCCGGCGAGCGCGCGCGTCGCGAGCAGGCGGGCCGTCATGTCGGCCCGCTCGATCGAGCGGCCGAGCATCATGAACGAGAAGGTGTCGTCCCGCGAGGTCGCGGAGTCCATGATCCCGGCGACGATGGCCGCGCGCTCCCGCACCCACGTGAAGTAGTCGTGCGGCCGCGCGGGGCGCATGTGCGACGGGAGCTGGTTCCACGTCGTGTTGAGGCACTCCCACAGCTCGGTCGAGATGATCTCCCGCGCGCGGCGGGCGTTCTCCCGCGCCGAGACGAGGGAGCCCGCGATCGACGACGGTGCGAACCGGTCGTACGCGAGCATGTCGAGCACGAACTCGCGCCCGACCATGACCTTCTCCGGCGGCGCGGGGCGGTCCATCACGGACAGCAGCGAGCGGCAGGCGAGGTCCTCCTCGGCCCAGGGGTCCTCGAGCAGGATCTGCAGGTGGACGTCGAGCAGGCGGGCCGTGTCGTCGGCCCGCTCCACGTAGCGGCCGATCCAGAACAGGGACTCGGCGATGCGACTGAGCACTTATGCCCCCATCTGCTGCTGCTGCATGACCTGGGCCCGCATGTCGTTCGGGTTGGCCTCGATCGGGACCGCACTGTCGTGCGGCACGGACTGCGGCAGGTCGATCGAGGGCCGCTTGCCCTGCCAGGCGGGGTTGCCGCCGAGCACCCAGGTGTCCTTCGAGCCACCGCCCTGGGAGGAGTTCACGACGAGCTCGCCCTCGGGGAGCGCGACGCGGGTCAGGCCGCCCGGGAGCACCCACACGTCGTCGCCGTCGTTGACGGCGAACGGGCGCAGGTCGGTGTGCCGGGGCCGCAGGCGGTCGTCGATGAGGGTCGGCACGGTCGAGAGCTGCACGACGGGCTGCGCGATCCAGCCGCGCGGGTCGTCCTGCAGCCGGCGCCGCAGCGAGTCGAGCTCGGCCTTGCTGGCCTTGGGGCCGACGACGAGGCCCTTGCCTCCCGAGCCGTCGACGGGCTTGACCACGAGCTCGTCGAGGCGGTCGAGCACCTCCTCGAGCGCGCCCGGGTCCTCCAGGCGCCAGGTGTCGACGTTCGCGAGGATCGGCTCCTCGCCGAGGTAGTAGCGGATCATGTCCGGGACGTAGGTGTAGACGAGCTTGTCGTCGGCCACGCCGTTGCCCACCGCGTTGGCGATGGTCACCGTTCCGTTGCGC
>NZ_QWKP01000098.1 GCF_003470205.1 Cellulomonas rhizosphaerae | reverse complement strand
CGCAGCGAACCCCACGATGTCCACACGTTCGCCCCTGGCCTGCGGGTCCACGCCCGCGGCCTCGAGCGCGGCGACGGCTGCGTCGGCCGACCCGGCGAGCGACGAGAGGGCCGAGCGCAGCATCTTGCGGCGCTGAGCGAACGCCGCGTCGACGACCGCGAACACCTCGGTGCGGCTCGCGGTGGTCGCGGGAGGCTCGCGGCGGTCGAAGCGCACGAGCGCGGAGTCGACGTTGGGCGCGGGCCAGAACACGGACCGCCCGATCGTCGAGGTCCGGCGCGCGTCGGCGTACCAGGCCGTCTTCGCCGACGGGATGCCGTACGTGCGGCTGCCCGGGGGCGCGGCCAGCCGGTCGGCGACCTCGGCCTGCACCATGACCAGGCCGCGCTCGATGGTCCCGAACCGCTCGAGGAACGTGAGCAGCACGGGCACGGAGACGTTGTAGGGCAGGTTCGCGACGAAGGCCACGGGCTGCTCGCCCGGCAGCTCGGTGACCGTGAGCGCGTCGGCCGTGACGAGCGTCAGGCGCGCGCGCCCGGACGCGTCCCGCAGGACGACGGCGTCGCCCTCGGTGCTCGTCGTGAGGCCCGGGACGTGCTGCGAGACCGTCTCCGGCAGCAGCCCGGCCAGCACGGGGTCGATCTCGACGGCCGTGACGTCGGCGCCGACCTCGAGCAGCCCGAGCGTCAGCGAGCCGAGTCCTGGTCCGACCTCGACGACGCGGTCACCCGCCGCCACGTCGGCCTGGCGGACGATCTTGCGCACCGTGCCGCCGTCGAGCACGAAGTTCTGCCCGAGCTGCTTGGTGGGGCGGATCCCGGCCCGGGCGGCCAGCTCACGGATCTCCGTGGGCCCGAGCAGGGCGGTCGTCGACATGCGCACGAGCCTAGGGCAGAGGACGACGACGCCCGCCGCACCCCTGGTCGGGGGTGCGACGGGCGTCGTGTGTCAGATCAGCCGCGTCGGATCAGAACAGGTTCTTGCCGCACACAGGCCACTGGCCCGCGCCCGAGCGGTTGTAGAGCATCTTGGCGCGCGCCGTCTGCTCCGAGGAGGACGCCTGCGACGGCAGGCCGGAGCCGCCGACCCCGCGCCACGTGCCCACCGAGAACTGGTAGAGGCCGTGGTACAGCCCGTTCGAGGACACGATGCGCGGGTTGCCGCCCGACTCGCACCTGGCCAGCGCAGCCCAGTTGAGGTCGTCGGCCTTGCCGCCGGCCTTGATCGGGCCGGACTTGCCCGACGAGCTCGAGGAGGTCGTCGTCTTGACGACGGGACGCTCCTTGGTGCCGACGGTGATGACCTCGTCGACCGGCTTCTTCGTGACCTTGTCCGAGAGCTCGACCTTGTCGGTGACCTTGCCGTCGACCGTCGTGACGCGCGTGACGATGGTCCGCGTGCCCTTCTTGCCCTCGGTGGTGACCTTCTTGGTGCCGACGTAGGCCGACGAGTCCTTCTTCGTGCTCGAGTCGAAGGACAGCTTCTTGGTCGTCTTCTTCTCGGCGACGACGACGCGGTTGACGACGACCTCGACGCGGCCCGTGTCGCCCTCCTGCACCGACACGCGGTCCAGGGGCGCGAGCGTGACGTCGAGCTCACCCAGCACCTGGCCGACCGACGCGTCGGCGTCCTGGCCCGTCAGGGTCTTGCCGTCGACGACGACGTCGACCGAGCCGTGCAGGACGAGGTCCAGCGGGAGCTCCGCGCGGCCACCCGAGCTGCGGGAGGCGACGAGCGAGACACTCGCGTCGCGCGCCGCGAGGGTGTCGAGCGCCTCGTCGGCGGTCAGCGCGGTGGTCCACACGGTGTCGTTGACGCCGTCGCGGGCGACGGTGATCTGGTGCGCGTGACGCACGACGACGTCCTGGCCCTCGCCGAGCGATCCGGTCGCGGAGACGCTGTCGCGGTCGCCGACCTTGACGCCCTGGTCAGCGAGCAGCGCGTCCACCGAGCCGGCGAACGTGCTGACGTTCTGGATCTCGCCGTCCACGTCGAGCTGGACGGTCTTGTGCGCGTGGGCGTAGGCGGCCGTGCCGCCCGCGAGGACGAGCACCGTGGCGCCGGCCACGACGGGCAGGACGCGACGACCTGATCGACGGCCCCCAGACTCTGCGTGTGCGCTGCGGTTGCGCGCGAGGGGTCCGAGGATGCGGGTCGTGAACTGCACGGGGCTCCAGCCGTCGAGGTGCCCGGGCACGGGGGGCGGAGCGCGTGCCGTTCCCGGCACACCCGGCGGCGGCCAGTTCGGCCGGCGGACGCCTGGAGGGAGGCGTCCCCGTCGGTTCCGGATCCCCGATCCGGCCGTCTCGGCGCCCGGGACACGGCCCGGCGCCGTTCGCTCCGGCAGCCCGTCAGGGCCGATTCGTCCGGAGCGACACGCGACCGTAACCGAATCGTGACCGGCTTGCCAACCCTCGCGGGCTGCACCCTGGTAAAGGGAAGGTCAGTACCAGCCCTGGGACTGGAAAGAAGCCCAGGCCCCGCAGGGCGTCTTGTACCGATTCTTGATGTAGCCGAGGCCCCAGGTGATCTGGGTGGCGGGGTTGGTGCGCCAGTCAGCACCAACCGAGGCCATCTTGGTGCCCGGCAGCGCCTGCGGGATGCCGTACGCGCCCGACGACTTGTTCTCGGCGTTGATGCGCCAGCCGCTCTCGTGATTCCAGAGGGTCACGAGGCAGGCGAACTGGTCGTCGCCCCAGCCGCGCGCCGCGGCCAGGTCACGGGCGATCGCCTGCGCGCTGCCCGGCGAGACGTGGATGTCGCTCGGGTCGGGAAGCACCATCGTGCCGACGTGGACAACCTGGGTCACGGGCTCGGTGGTGACCACGCTCGACAGCGCCTGGCGGTCGGTGACCACACCCCCGACGGTGTCGAGCTGGTACGTCGTGGTGCGGATCCCGGCCTTGCCCTTGGTCACGACGACCTTCGTGCCCTTGGCCAGGCCCGGGTCCTTGATCTCCTCGACCTTGAACTTCACGGCCTCGGTGCGCGTCTCGGCGTCCGTGAGGGCACGCGTCACGAGCACGACGAGGCCGTCGACCGCGGTCGCGTCGAGCGGGACCGACACCTCGTCGCCCTCGTTGAGCACCAGGCCGATGTCCTTGAGCGCGTCGCGCACGGTGGCCGCGCTGCTCACGCCGTCGATGACCTGGCCGTCCACCGCGAGGTGGATCGTCTTCTCGGTGGACACGCGCAGCGCCTCGCGGCCCAGCGGCTCGGAGCGGCTCGCGGAGAGGCGGACGTCGCCGTCGCGCAGGCCGAGGCCCTCGACGGCCTCGCCCACGGTCAGCGCGGTGGTCCAGACGGTCTGCGGCTCGCCGTCGACGACGAGGTTCAGGTCCCGGCCGTGCCGGACGACGATCTGCTCGCCCTTCGTGACGCTCTCGTGCAGGCCCGGCGCGACGAGGTCGCCGTCGCCGACCTCGATCTGCGCGCCCGCGAGCACCGCACCGACCGTCCGACCGAAGCCCTCGACCTGGACCTGCTGGCCGTCCACGTCGACGGTCACCTGCTTGTGCATGACGGCGAAGGCGCTGGTCGCACCGGCCACGACGGCCAGCACGGCGGCCTGCGCGACGATCCGGCCCAGGCGTCCACGAGGCGCGCCGCGACGCGGTGCCGCGCCCTGCTCGCCGTTCGTCACGCCGGTCCTCTCGTCGGTCTCGCGGGTCATTCCTTGCAGGAACCCGCGTCAGGCATCGTCAGACCGTAACCGATCCGTGATGAGGCCCGGAACCTCAGATCGGACAACCTGGGGATCGCTCACCCGTCCGCGCCGGACTGCGCGGCGTGTCGCTCGGCGTGTCGGATCACCAGGGCCCGTAGACGGCCTCGGAGTTCCACGCGATCTTGCGGCACGCGCTCTCGAGATCCAACCCGAGCTCGTCCGCGACCGTACGCACGGTGCCGGGGAGCAGGTAGGGAGCGTTGGGGCGTCCCCGGAACGGGTGCACCGTGAGGTACGGGGCATCGGTCTCCACGAGGACGAGCTCGAGCGGGAGCTCCCTGAGGGCCGCGCGCAGGTCGTCGTTGGCGCCGAAGCTCACCGGGCCGGCGAAGCTGGCGAACCAGCCGTTCTCCCGGGCCACCTGTGCGAGGGCGGGGCCGCCGCTGAAGCAGTGGAAGACCGTCCGCTCCGGGGCGCCGTCGTTGAGCAGGATGTCGACCACGTCGTCGTGCGCGTCGCGATCGTGGATCTGCAGCGCGAGGCCCAGCTCCTTGGCGAGCGCGATGTGCGCGCGGAACGCGTCGCGCTGGACTGCACGTCCCCTCGGCCCCGCGCGGAAGTAGTCCAGGCCGGTCTCTCCGATCGCGCGGATGCGTGGGTTGGCGCGTGCGGTCTGCATGACGGCGTCGATCGCGTCGTCGAGCGAGGCGGCGTGCCTCGGCTGCGGGTCGGGTTCGAGCCCGTCAGGCGCCACCTCGTGCACGCCCGCGTGCAGCACGGCCTCGTTGGGATGGATCGCCACGGCGCCGAGCAGCTGCGCGTGATCACGGACCACGCGATCGGTCCACCGGACGGCGTCGAGGTCGCATCCCACCTGCACCATGCGCTCGACGCCCACGGCAGCGGCCCGCTCGAGCTGCTGCTCGACCGTCGTCGTCCCCGCCGGCGCCCCCGGCTCCCAGCCGTCGGCCACCCACTCCACCACCGAGTCGAGGTGGGTGTGGTTGTCGACGACCGGGGCCGGGAGCGGCTCGGGCGGGGCCGGCCAGCCGCGCTCGCGCGATCGGGCCACGGTCAGGCCTTCGTCGCGCGCTCGATCTCCTGCTCGACGATGTCGTCGTCGAGCTTGGTGAACACCGGCGTCGGCTTGCCGACGGGCGTGCCCGCGACGACCGGCACCGACGCGAACCGCGGCGTGGCCGAGTAGTCGCCCGTGATGATCGGGTAGCTGCGCGACTCGTCGTCCAGGTCCGTGACCTCGTCGATCCGCGGCTGCGGCGCGAACATGCCCGTGCGGCCGAAGGTCTCGTGCACCTTCTGGGCTGCGAACGGCAGGAACGGCGCGAGCAGGGTGTTCGCGTCCGAGACGGCCTGCGCGGCGGTGTTGAGCACGGTGCCGAGCCGCTCGCGGTCGCCGGTGAGCTTCCACGGCTCGGTCTCGGAGATGTAGCGGTTGGCCTCCTGGACCACGCGCATCGCCTCGCCGATCGCCGCGCGGTTGCGGTGGCCGCCGAGCAGGTCGCCGACCGATCCGAACGCGCTCCCCGTCGTCGCGAGCAGCGCGCTGTCGACGGGCTGCAGCTCGCCGGCCGCGGGGATCTCGCCGAAGTTCTTGGCGATCATGCTCGCCGTGCGGTTGACCAGGTTTCCCCAGCCCGCGACGAGCTCGTCGTTGGTGCGGCGCTTGAACTCGGCCCAGGTGAAGTCGACGTCCTGCGTCTCCGGCCCCGCCACGGACAGGTAGTAGCGCAGCGCGTCGGGCTGGTAGCGCGCGAGCATGTCGCGCACGTAGATGACCACGCCCCGCGACGAGCTGAACTGCTGGCCGGCGACGTTGAGGTACTCGCTCGAGACGACCTCGGTCGGCAGCTGCAGGGTCCCGTACGGGCCGGGCGCGCCGCCCTTGTCCCCCCGACCGTCGTAGCCCATGAGCTCGGCGGGCCAGATCTGGGAGTGGAAGGTGATGTTGTCCTTGCCCATGAAGTAGTAGCTCAGGGCCTCGGGGTCGTTCCAGAACGGGCGCCAGGCGTCGTCGTCGCCCGTGCGTCGCGCCCACTCGATGCTCGCCGAGAGGTAGCCGATCACGGCGTCGAACCACACGTACAGGCGCTTGTTCGGGTTGTCCTCCCACCCGGGCAGCGGCACCGGGATGCCCCAGTCGATGTCCCGCGTCATGGCCCGCGGGCGCATGTCGTCGATGAGGTTGAGGGAGAACTTCAGCACGTTGGGGCGCCACCCCTGCCGGCCCTTGAGCCACGCCTCGAGCGCGCTCGCGAACGCGGGCAGGTCGAGGAAGAAGTGCGTCGCCTCGACGAACTTCGGCTTCTCGCCGTTGATCCGGCTGCGGGGGTTGATGAGGTCGATCGCGTCGAGCTGGTTGCCGCAGTTGTCGCACTGGTCGCCGCGAGCGCCGTCGTACCCGCAGATGGGGCAGGTGCCCTCGATGTAGCGGTCGGGCAGCGTGCGGCCCGTGCTCGGGCTGATCGCGCCCATCGTCGACTGCTCGACCATGTACCCGTTCTTGTGCACCGTGCGGAACATCTCCTGCACCACGGCGTAGTGGTTGCGCGTGGTGGTGCGCGTGAACAGGTCGTAGCTCAGGCCGAGCTGCGCGAGGTCCTCGACGATGACGCGGTTGTACCGGTCCGCCAGCTCCTGCGGGCTCACACCCTCCTGCTCCGCCTGCACCAGGATCGGCGTCCCGTGCTCGTCGGTGCCGGACACCATGAGCACGTCGTGACCCGCCATGCGCATGTACCGGGAGAAGACGTCCGAGGGGACGCCGAAGCCGGCGACGTGACCGATGTGGCGGGGGCCGTTCGCGTAGGGCCACGCGACGGCGGACAGGATGCGAGACATGCGCCCGATCCTAGGTGCCCGGCGGGGTCAGCCGATCGTGATGCGCACGATGCGGTCGTCGCCGGCGCGGGGGGTGCCCCGGCCGTCGGTGTTGTTGGTCAGCACCCACAGCGAGTCGTCGGGCGCCACGGCCACCGCGCGCAGCCGGCCCAGATCGGTCAGCAGCGCTTGCGGGGTGCCGACCCCGTCCGCGGTGAGCGGGATCCGCCAGAGCCGCTCGCCGCGCAGCGCCGCCAGGTAGACCGCATCGGACGTCACCGCCAGGCCGCTCGGCGACGCGTCGGCGGTGGACCACTGCGCGACCGGGTCGACGAACCCGTCCTCGCCCGCCTCGCCCTCGACCGTCGGCCACCCGTAGTTGGAGCCCGGCTCGATGACGTTGAGCTCGTCCCACGTGTTCTGGCCGAACTCCGCGGCGAACATCCGCCCGTCGGGCGCCCACCCCAGCCCTTGCGGGTTGCGGTGGCCGAGGCTCCACACCGGTGAGCCCTCGGGGTTGCCGGGTGCGGGGTCGCCGTCGAACGTGATCCGCAGGATCTTGCCGTTCAGCGAGGACGGGTCCTGCGCGTTCGCGGTGTCGGTCGCGTCGCCGGTGGTCACGTAGAGGAAGCCGTCCGGGCCGACGGCGAGGCGGCCGCCGTCGTGGTTGTTGGCCTTGGCGATGCCGGTGAGGATCGGCCGGACCTCGCCCAGGGAGTCGCCGGTGAGCGTTGCGCGCAGCACGCGGTTGTCGTCGGACGCGGTGGCGTAGAGCGCGAGGTCGACGGCGTCGCCGGACGAGCCGAGCACGACGATCCCGAGCAGGCCGCCCTCGCCCCCGGGGTCCACGATGTCGTCGAGCTGGTCGGCGCCCGGGCCGGTCACCTCGGTCACGGCGCCCGACGACGAGACGAGCACCAGCCGCTTCTCGTCGCGCAGAGTCACCACCGCGTCGCCCGACGGCAGGAACGCGATCCCCCACGGTGCGGGCAGGCCGGTCGCGACGTCGTCCTGCGAGGTCACGGAGACCGAGGTGGGTGACGGGGCCGACGACGGCGTCGAGGCCACCGTCGAGGGCACGGTCGACGGCTCGGGCGTCCCCCCGTCCGAGCACCCCGCGAGCAGCGCGACGGCCACCACCAGGACGATCCGCGCGTGCGTCATGCCCCACCCCAACACGGCGGGCCGACCCGTGCAACGCTGGGCTGATGACCGACCACCGTGCCCTCGTCGTCGTCGACGTCCAGCCGACCTTCTGCGAGGGCGGCGCGCTCGCCGTCCCGGGCGGCAACGACGTCGCCCGCGCGATCGCCGAGTACGCGGCCGCTCATCGCGACGAGTACGCGCTGGTCGTCACCACGCAGGACTGGCACGTCGACCCCGGCGCGCACTTCAGCGAGACGCCCGACTTCGTCGACACGTGGCCGCCGCACGGCGTCGCGGGCACCCCGGAGGCCGAGCTGCACCCCGCGCTCGCCGAGCTCGGGCCGGACGCGAGCGTCAAGAAGGGTGCGTACGCCGCGGCGTACTCGGGCTTCGAGGGCGTCGACGCCGAGGGCCAGGCGCTCGCGCAGATCCTCGAGGCCGCGGGCATCACGGCGGTCGACGTCGTCGGGATCGCCGAGTCGCACTGCGTGCGGGCCACCGCTCTCGACGCGCACGAGCTCGGCCTGGCCACGCGCGTCTTCACGGACCTCACCGTGCCCGTTACGCCCGCGCTCGGGGCCGCCGCGCGCGACGAGCTCCGAGCGGCGGGCGTCGAGCTCGCTCAGGCCGAGACGGGCCCTGACGCGAGCCGCTCGAGCTCGGCGTAGGCGCCGTCTGCGGCCATGAGCTCGGCGTGCGAGCCGATCTCGACGAGCCGCCCGCGCCGCATGACCGCGATCCGGTCGGCGCCCCGGATGGTCGACAGGCGGTGCGCGACGACGAACGTCGTCCGCCCCCGCATGAGCCGTCCGAGCGCCTCCTGCACCAGCCGCTCCGAGGCGTTGTCCAGCGCGGACGTCGCCTCGTCGAGCACCAGCACCCGCGGGTCACGGACCAGCGCGCGGGCGATCGCCAGCCGCTGGCGCTGCCCGCCGGACAGCCGCGCGCCGCGCTCGCCGATCACCGCATCGAGCCCGCCCATCTGCTCGACGAAGTCCATCGCGTTGGCGTCACGCAGCGCCGAGAGCACGTCGTCGTCGGACAGGTCCGAGCTCCCGTAGGTGACGTTGTCGCGGATCGACCCCTCGAACAGCAGAGACTCCTGCGGCACCACGGCCAGGAAGCGGCGGTACGTGCGCAGGTCGAGCTCGGCCATATCCCGCCCGTCGAGGGCCAGTCGACCACCGGTCGGGGACAGGAAGCCGATGACCATGTTGAGCACGGTCGACTTGCCGGAGCCGGACGGCCCGACGAGCGCCACGGTCTCTCCGGGGCGCACGTGCAGGTCGAGACCCTCGATCGCGACCTCGTCGGGCGCGTCGTCGTACGCGAACCGCACGCCCTCGAACCGGACCTCGCCGCGCACGGCGTCCACGGCGGCCT
>NZ_QWKP01000097.1 GCF_003470205.1 Cellulomonas rhizosphaerae | reverse complement strand
GCCGACGAGTCGCTCGAGCTGCACGTGCACGGCGACCGGTCCGCGGTCCGGGAGGCCTCCGTGGACGCCGTGATCGACCTCGCGATCGTGCAGGTCACCCGATCGCCCCGCGCCGCGACCTGAGACGTGGCTGAGAATCACCCTGTGCCCGCGCGCTGCGGGGAACACGCGGGGCAGGCTGGTCGTTGCAAGCACCGTGATCAACACTCGTCCGCCGTCGCGTCCTACCACCCCTCGTGTGGGTGGGGCACGGTACGGTGGCATGGCTGTGGTAAACCGGACAGACGCGAGAGGGGGAGCCCCGATGGTCGTACTCCGTCGAGAGATCGGCGACGTGCTGCGGGACGCGCGGCAGCGTCAAGGGCGGACCCTGCGTGAGGTCTCGTCGGCCGCACGGGTATCGCTCGGGTACCTGAGTGAGGTCGAGCGCGGGCAGAAGGAGGCGTCGTCGGAGCTGCTGCACAGCATCTGCGAGGCGCTCGACGTCCCGATGTCGCTCATCCTGCGCGAGGTCAGCGACCGCGTCGCAGTCACCGAAGGTCTGCTCATCCCGGACACCGTGCCGATCGACCTGGCAGCGTCGCTCGAGGGCGGCGTGGATGCCGGGTGGGCACGCACGCGGGCCGAGCTCGCACCGATCGGCTGAGTCAACGCTGCAACGACGGGCCGTCGACCTCCGGGTCGGCGGCCCGTCGTCGTCCGTGCTCACCGGAGGGGTGCCTCACGGCCGTGGCTGGCAGCGCGGGCAGTAGAAGATCGGCCGCTCGCGTGGAGGCTCGTTCGCGGTGCCGACCGCGATCGGCGTCGCGCAGCGCGCGCACGGCAGGCGCAGCCGCCCGTGGACCTTGCCGGGTCGCACGTCGCCGCGCACCGAGCGACGCATCTGGGTCCGCGCCACGAGCAGGAGGTGCTCGGGGTCGGCGACCTGGTCCGCGGGCGTCCACGGCCAGATCCGGTCCGCGAACAGCGACTCGGCGGTGTAGATCGTGCCGAGCCCCGCCACGACCCGCTGGTCGAGCAGGACCTCGGCGACGGGCCTCGCGCCGGCCGCGGCCCACCGGCGCAGGAGCTCGTCGACGTCGACGTCCGCCCCGAGGATGTCCGGGCCCAGGTGGCCGATGAGTGTGTGCTCCTGCGTCGTCGGCACCACGTCGACCATGCCCAGCAGCCGCCCGAACGCGGTCCACCGCGGGGTGCCGAGCACAGCCCGGATGTCGGGGGCGCGGGCCGCGGCACGCGAGGTGCCGGTCTCGGCCACGCGCCAGGTGCCGTCCATCCGCAGATGGGTGTGCAGCGTGCGCCCGTCGTCGAACCTGGTCAGCAGGTGCTTGCCGTACGGCTCGGTGCCGAGCACGGTCGCGCCGACCAGGTCCACGGTCGCGACCGACGGCCAGCGCAGGTCCGCGCGCGTCAGCCGCTGGCCGGCGAGCGCGAGGTCGAGCCGCGCGGCCGCCCGCCGCAGGGAGTCGCCCTCGGGCACTCAGGAGCTCCCCAGCCGCAGACCACGTGGTGTGGTCGTGAAGCCGGCCGCCACCAGCGCGCGGCCGACCGGCCCGTGCAGCGCGCCCCCGGCGAGCACCTCGGCGCCGTCGATCCGGTGGATCGTCAGCCGCCCGACGTGACGCGTGCGCACCGTCGACGCGAGCGCCTGCGCCCCGGCGTGCAGGGCGCCCTCCGCGTCCGTGAACGAGAGCGCGGTCCGGCCGCCGCGCTCGAGGTACAGCGTGAGCGCGCCGTCGACGAGCACGACGAGCGAGCCCGCCTTGCGCCCGGGCCGGTGCCGGCCACCCTCGGCGATCCGGTCGGCCGGGGGGTCCGGCCACGCGAGCGCGGCACCGTACGGGTTGGCAGGGTCGGTCGCAGCCAGGACGACGGTGTGCGCGGCGACGCTGCCTGCGCGCTCGTCGCCGCCGAGCCCGTCGGCGGTCCGCTCCGCCGCGGCCTGGACCACCTGGGCGTCGATGCGCAGCCGGTCGACCGCGCCGGGCAGCGCGAACTGCGAGCCACCGAGGCGCTCGACGAAGTAGCCGCGGCGCACCTGGCCGCCCTGCTCGAGCGCGGCGAGCACGCGGTAGACGTCACCGAACCTCCCGCCGAGTCCCTCCGACGGAGCGATCGCGCGCGTGAGCACTCCGTGCCGGTCGAGCAGCTGGGCGGCGAGCGCGTGCGCGCGGACCGTCGGGTCGAGCTCGCGTCCGGGGAGCAGCGACCACCGTCCTCCTGCCGCCCCGTTACCGCCCGTGGCCGGCGCGGTCGCGCCCGCGAGCCGGACGGTCGCGCGCAGGCCGAGCCGGGGGCGCAGCGCACGGGACCGGGGCGTGGCCGAGCGCGTGCGGTGCGCGGTCGACCCGGTGCCCAGCCACGCACGCAGCGGCGCGAGGCTGTCGTTGGTGACCTGGCCGGCCCAGACCAGGTCCCACAGCGCGGCGGTGACCTCGCCCGGGCCGACGAGGGCGCCCGTCGGCTCGCCGGTCGGGTCCGGGGCGGCGGCCAGGTCGTCGATGAGCAGGGCAGCGAGCTCGGC
Organism: Cellulomonas rhizosphaerae; assembly: GCF_003470205.1. GTDB lineage: Bacteria > Actinomycetota > Actinomycetes > Actinomycetales > Cellulomonadaceae > Cellulomonas > Cellulomonas rhizosphaerae. The sequence continues at coordinate 6,399 of NZ_QWKP01000097.1, read as the reverse complement.
GCGCACGCGCTCGGTGAGCGGGCCGACGAACCACGCGCCGCCGCCCCGCAGCGCCGCGAGGACCGCACGGTGCAGCGGGGTCGACGTCGCGTCGTCGGGGCCGGGCTCGGCGACCGGCGGCAGCGTGAGGTCGGCGACGCTCGTCGGGTGCAGGGAGACCAGGCCATCGTGCCCCGCGAGCGGGCCGTGGCCGGCCCAGAGCACCTCGCCGGCGGCGGTCAGCTCGTCGAGCATCGCGGGGGAGTAGTCGGGGATCCGGGCCGGCAGCACGTGCGTCTCGAGCGCGGACGCGGGCAGCACGCAGCCGGCGAGCTGCTCGACGACGCGCGCGACCCCGTCCAGCCCGCGCAGCGACCCCGTGGCCGACGACCCGGCCGCTCCTGGCGCGGATGCGGGCCGGACGCCCTGCCACCGCGGCAGGAACACGCCCAGCGCGGCGGGCTCGACGGGCTCGACCTCGGCGCGCAGCGCGGCCAGGGACCTGCGGCGCAGCGTCCGCAGCACGTCGGCGTCGCAGAACTCGTCGCCCGTGCCGCCCAGCACGTCCGGCCGCAGCCGACCCTGCACGAGCACGCCGGACCGCTCGAGCCGGCGCAGCGCGTCGGTGACCACGGCGACGCCCCAGCCGAGCCTGGCGGCCGCGGCGGCCGCGGGAAAGGGGCCGTGCGTGCGCGCGAACCGCCGCAGCAGGTCCGCGACGGGGTCGGGCACGACCTCGGTGAAGACCTCGGGAACTCCCACTGGCAGCGCCACACCGAGCGCGTCGCGCAGGCGGCCCGCGTCCTCGATCGCCGCCCACTGGGTCTGCCGGCCGGGCGCCACCCCGCCGAGCCGGACCGAGATGACCCGCCGGGCGCCGGCGAGCTGCTCGAGCCACGCGGGCACCTGGTCGCGCACGTCGGGCTGCACGCGCTCGGCGAGCTCGTCGGCCGTCAGCGGGCCGTGGCGGCGGACGGCGTCGGCGAGCTGCTCGAGCGTGCCCGCCTGCCGCTGCGGGGAGCGCCCGCTGATCTCGGCCTCGGTGAGCAGCACCTGGTCCGGGTCGAGCAGGTCCGCGAGCTGCGACTCGCCGCCCTGCCCGAGCAGCTCGGCGAGCAGCGTCGGGTCGAGCGTCAGCGCCGCCGCCCGCCGCTCGGCGAGCGGGGCGTCGCCGTCGTAGAGGAACTGCGCGGTGTAGCCGAACAGCAGCGTCTGCGCGAAGGGCGAGGGCTGACGCGTGGTGACCTCGACGACGCGCACGCGCCCGGTGCTCACGTCGCGCATCAGCTCGACGAGCGCCGCGGTGTCGAAGTCGTCCTGGAGGCACTCGCGCACGGCCTCCAGCAGGATCGGGAAGTCCGGGTACTGCGCGGCGACCGACAGCAGCTGCGCGGACCGCTGACGCTGCTGCCACAGCGGCTGGCGCCGGTCGGGGCGGCGGCGCGGCAGCAGGAGCGCGCGGCTGGCGGCCTCGCGGAACCGTGCGCCGAACATCGCGGAGGAGCCCAGCTCGGAGCGGACCGCGTCGAGGACCTCGTCGGGCTCGATCAGCAGGTCCGCGAGCCCGATCGCGGGGCCGTCGTCGGTGTCCTCGACGGGCTCGTCGGACCAGCCGGACCCCACGTCGAGCATGTCGGGGAGCCGCAGCACGATGCCGTCGTCGGAGTGCATCGCTGCCGCGTCGACGCCGTAGCGCTCGCGCAGCCGCGCGCCGATGACGATGGCCCACGGCGCGTGCACGCGGGCGCCGTACGGCGAGTGCAGCACGATCCGCCAGTCGCCCAGCTCGTCGCGGAACCGCTCGAGCACGAGCGTCGTGTCCGACGGCACCTCGCCCGTGGCCTCGCGCTGCTCGGCGACGTAGGTCAGCAGGTTGTCCGCGGCCCAGGGGTCGAGCCCCACGCCCTCGACCTCGGCCCGCGCCTCCGCCGGCGGCAGCTGCGCGACCGTGCGGACCCAGCCGCCCATCGCGCGCCCGAGCTCGGCGGGCCGGCCGGGGGAGTCGCCCTTCCAGAACGGCAGCCGGCCGGGCACGCCCGGCGCGGGGGTCACGAGCACCCGGTCGGGGGTGATGTCCTCGATGCGCCACGTGCTCGAGCCGAGCGTGAAGGTGTCGCCGACGCGCGACTCGTAGACCATCTCCTCGTCGAGCTCGCCCACGCGCTTGCCGCCGCGCACGCGCCCGCCCGCGGTCTCGGCGTCGACCGGCACGTCGCTCGTCGTCGACCCGTTCGCGAGGAACACCCCGTACAGCCCGCGGTCCGGGATGGTGCCGCCGCTGGTCACCGCGAGGCGCAGCGCTCCGGGCCGGGCAGTCAGCACGTCGGTCACGCGGTCCCAGACGAGGCGCGGGCGCAGCTCGGCGAAGTCCTCGCTCGGGTAGCGGCCCGCGAGCATGTCGAGCACCGCGCGCAGCGTCGCGTCGCCGAGGTGCGCGAAGCCGGCCGCGCGGCGCACGACGGTCGTCAGCTCCTCGACCGTCCAGTCCTCGACGGCGACCATCGCCACGATCTGCTGCGCGAGCACGTCGAGCGCGTTCTGCGGCACCGACAGCGCCTCGAGCTGGCCGGTGCGCATGCGCTGGGCCGTGACCGCGGCGGGGACGAGCTCGCCGCGGAAGGTCGGGAACATCACGCCGCGCGAGACCGCGCCGACCTGGTGGCCCGCGCGCCCGATCCGCTGCAGCCCGGAGGCGACCGAGGGCGGCGAGCCCACCTGCACCACGAGGTCGACCGCACCCATGTCGATGCCGAGCTCGAGCGAGCTCGTGGCGACCACCGCCGGCAGCAGCCCGGCCTTGAGCTCGGACTCGGTGCGGGTGCGCTCGGCACGGCTCATCGACCCGTGGTGCGCGCGCGCCAGGATCGTGGCGGCGTCGCGCGTGTCGACGCCCACCGCCGTGCCGGACTGGGCCGGGACCGCGGCGGGCTGCAGCTCGGCGGGGTCGGGGACGTCGAGGCCCTGACGCGTCGCCCAGACCTCGTTGATGCGCGAGGTCAGCCGCTCGGCGCCGCGCCGCGAGTTGGTGAAGACGAGCGTCGAGCGGTGCTCGGCGACGAGGTCGACGACGCGCTCCTCGACGTGCGGCCACACGGACGGGCGGACGAACGAGCCCGCTGCCTCGCCGCTCAGGTCCGGCGTGGGGTCGTCGGTGCGCGTGCCGCCGAGCTCGGTCAGGTCGGGAACAGGGACGACGACCTGCACCTCGATCCGCTTGTCCGAGGGCGGCTGCACGACGCGCACGAGCCGCCCGCGCTCGGTCGTCGGGCGCGTGCCGCCGAGGAACTCCGCGACCGCCTCGACCGGCCGGACCGTGGCGGACAGGCCGATGCGCTGCGCCGGTCCCGGACCGCCCGGACGGTCCAGCAGCGCGTCGAGGCGCTCGAGCGAGAGGGCCAGGTGCGTGCCCCGCTTGGTCGCGGCGACCGCGTGGATCTCGTCGAGGATCACGGTCCGCACGCCCGCCAGGCCGGCGCGCGCGCCCGAGGTGAGCACGAGGTAGAGCGACTCGGGCGTCGTGATGAGGATGTCCGGCGGGCGCACCCCGAACGCGCGCCGCTCGGCCGGCGGCGTGTCGCCCGTGCGGATCCCGACGGTGACGTCGGGCAGCTCGATCCCCAGGCGCGTCGCCGCCTGCCGGATGCCGACGAGCGGCGAGCGCAGGTTGCGCTCGACGTCCGTGGCCAGCGCCTTGAGCGGGGACACGTACAGGACGCGGCAGCGCTCGAGCGGCTCGTCGGGCACCGGTCCGGTCAGCAGGCCGTCGAGCGCCCACAGGAAGGCCGCGAGCGTCTTGCCCGATCCGGTCGGCGCCACCACCAGGGCGTGCTCGCCCCCGCTCACCGCCTCCCACGCGCCCTCCTGGGCGGCCGTGGGCTGCGCGAACGCGCCGGTGAACCAGGACCGAGCCGGGGCGGAGAAGCGATCGAGCACCACGCGGTCATCGTCGCAGGCGCCGCCCACATCCGCCCCGGACAGGTGGCAGGCTGACCCCCGTGAGGTTCAGGGAGTTCTGGCAGCTGGTCGACGAGGTGCTCGGCAGCGCCCACGGCCGCGAGCTGACGCGGTCGTTGGTGCTCGGGGGCCTCGACCACCGCACGGCGGTGCAGGCGCTCGACGACGGTGTCGAGCCGCGGTTCGTGTGGCACGCGCTGTGCGACGAGCTCGACATCCCCGACGCCCAGCGCTGGGGGGCCGACACGCGCCGCCAGGCGCCGCCGCGCCGATGACTCCACCGGCGCCCGGCCCCCGGACGCGGGGAAGGTGGCGCCCCGAGCTCGCGGACGTCGCCGACGCGCTCGTCTCGTTGGCGACCACGGCACTCGGGCTGGGCATCGCGATCGCCGTGGTCGAGGACGTCGGGGTGTCCGGACCGTGGCCCGTGATCGTCGCCGCGGCCGTCGTCGCGTTCGGGGACCTGGTCCTGCGCGCACCGATGCGCCTGCTCGCGCGCTCCGCTGGCGCGGCCGGTGCGCTGCTCGTCGGCCTCCTGGCCCAGGTCCTGACCGCGTGGATCGCGCTCGTCGTGCTCCCCGGCATCTCCGTGGGCTCGGCGTGGGGCTTCTTCGCGGTGCTGGTCCTGACGAGCGTCGTCATGGCCGTCGGCCGCTGGCTGTGGGGCGCGAACGACAGCGAGTACGTGGTCGCGGACGTCCTGCGCCGGGCGCGCCGGCACGCGCGGCGCACGCGCGGAGCGGTCCCCGACGACGGGTCGGTGCAGGCGGGGCTGCTCGTCGTGCAGCTCGACGGTGTCGCGGAGCCCGTGCTGCGCGAGGCGATCGAGGCCGGGCTCGCGCCGACGATGCAGCGGTGGATCGACGCGGGCACGCACACCCTGGAGCCGTGGTGGGCGCGCATTCCCTCGACGACCCCCGCGAGCCAGGCCGGGCTCCTGCACGGCGACTCCTCCGCGATCCCCGCGTTCCGCTGGTGGGACCGCGAGCTCGGCCGCCTCGTCGTGACGAACCACCCGCAGGACGCCGCGCTCGTCGAGAAGCGGCTGTCCACGGGCGACGGGCTGCTCGCGGGCGGCGGCACCGCCGTCTCGACGATGTTCTCCGGCGACGCGGCGACGTCGTTCCTCGTCATGAGCCGCACACGCGCCCCCGGCCCGGACGGCACGGGCGCCGGGCTCGGACCGGGACCCGCCTTCCTGCGGTTCTTCGCGAGCCCCTTCGTCCTGGCTCGCGCCGTGAGCCTGACGCTGGGCGAGATGGTCAAGGAGCTCTACCAGGCCCGCCGCCAGCGCGTCCGCGACGTCCTGCCGCGCATCTCCCGATCCGGCTGGTACGTCGTCCTGCGCGGCCTCAGCAACGTCGCGATGCGTGACCTGAACACCTCGCTCGTCGCCGAGGCCGTGGTCCGTGGCGACCCGACGATCTTCGTCGACCTCGTCGACTACGACGAGATCGCGCACCACGCCGGCCCGACGCGGCCCGAGTCGCTGCGCGCCCTCGAGGGCCTGGACCGCGTGCTCAACGTGCTCGAGCGTGCGGTGGCCGTCGCGCCGCGCGCGTACCGGATCGTCGTCGTGTCCGACCACGGGCAGACGCTCGGCGCGACGTTCGAGCAGGTCGAGGGGCGCTCGCTGATCGACACCGTGCGCGCCCTGATGGCGGAGCCGGAGACCGATGGCGTGAGCACGGGCAGCGGCGAGGACTGGGGGCCGCTCAACGCACTGCTGAACAGCGCGTTCAGCAGCACGCGTGCGGTCCTGGGTCCGGACGCCTCGCCCGAGGCCACGCGGGCCCGCTCGGGCGGCGACCTGCCCGACGTGGTCGTCGTCGGGTCCGGCAACCTGGGCCTCGTCTGGTTCCCGCGCGAGCCGGCGCGGCAGACGCTCGAGGACCTGCAGGAGCGCTGGCCGGGCCTCGTCGCGGGTCTCGCGGCGACTGCGTCGGTCGGGGTCGTCGTCGTGGACACGCGTGAGCGGGGGCTCGTGGCGATCGGCGCGGGCGGGCTCGTCCTGCTCGAGAGCGACGCGCCGCCGGAAGGCGAGGACCCGCTCGCCGGGTACGGGCCGCGCGGCCGGGCCGACGTCCTGCGCGCCGCGCGGCTGCCGAACACCGGAGACCTGCTGCTCGTCTCGCGCGTGACGCGCGAGGGGCACGTGCACGCGTTCGAGGGGCAGGTCGGCTCGCACGGCGGGATCGGCGGCGCGCAGAACCACGCGCTGCTGCTGCACCCGACGCAGTGGGCGATCGACGACGACCTGCGCGAGCCGGTCGGGGACGACGAGATCCTCGTCGGCGCCGAGTCGGTGCACGTCCAGCTCGTGCGCTGGGCGGCCGCGGCCGGGCTGCGCCCGTGACGTTGCGGGTGCGCTGGCTCGGCCACGCCAGCCTGGTCCTCGACCTGGGCGGCGTGCGGATCCTCACCGACCCGCTGCTGCGGCCGCACGCGCACCTGCTGCGGCGCCGC
>NZ_QWKP01000096.1 GCF_003470205.1 Cellulomonas rhizosphaerae | reverse complement strand
GCTCGAGGACGACTACGTGCTCGAGCGCGCGCTCTAGCCGGGCCTGGTCGGGAGCCCACAAACACGTCGGGCCCGGCATCAGCCGGGCCCGATCGGTCACTTCTTGTTGCGGCGCTGGTGGCGCGTCTTGCGAAGCAGCTTGCGGTGCTTCTTCTTGGCCATCCGCTTGCGGCGCTTCTTGATGACGGAACCCATAGGTCCACTCTCGCTTCCGGTGGAGGGCCCGGCCCGAGGGGCCAGACCTGCTTGATCGACGCGCGGTTCGTCGATCAGCCATCGAGTCGCCCACGCACGGAGAAAGTCCGAGGCCCTACCTTACGCGATCGACGGGCCCGGCCGCGACGCGCCGCCTCATCCGAGGCGTGAACGGCGCCACAGCCGGCGCGATCAGGGGGTGTGTCAGGAGGTGCGGCGGCCGGCCTCGTCGGCCGCAGTGTCCACGACGACCGGCTGGATCGACGTCGCGAGGTAGTGCTCGAGCGCGTCCTCGGGAACGCGGAACGACCGGCCCACGCGCACCCCGGGCATCTCTCCCGAGTGCAGCAGGCGGTAGACGGTCATCTTGGAGACCCGCATGATCTCCGCGACCTCCACGACCGTGAGATAGCGCTGGCGGCCCGGCTGGTCGCTCATCGTCCGTTGTCTTCCGTTCCGGCCGGCGTCGCGTCGGCCCCGCGCACCCCCACTGGGTGTCGCACCACCCTAGTGGCGCGTGGGACGCGAGTGAAAGAGGTGAACCAGAGTGATCACCCGGGTGCGCGACGACAGCCGCGACCAGGGGCGATGCGGTCAGTCGAGGTCGGGATCGAGGCCGAGCAGCGGGAACGCCGCGAGGCGCGTCGCGCGGATCGCGCGGTCCACGTCGTCGGCCGGGTCGTAGCCCGCCGACCAGGGCCGCAGCACGGGCTCGCGGCCGTCGCCCATGCGGTCCGCGCCGTTGCGCCCGTACCGCTCACGGACCACGTCGCGCCACGGCTCCGGGACCGCGACCGCGACGTCGACCGGCGCGTGCGCGGCGATGCCGAGCACGTGCGTCCAGGCCCGCGGCACGACGTCGATGAACGCGTACCCGCCGCCGCCCAGCGCGAGCCAGCGACCGTCGCTCACCTCGTGCGCGAGGTCGTGCAGCCAGCTCGCCGCGAGGCGCTGCGCGTCGATCGAGACGCGCAGGTGCGTGAGCGGGTCCATCACGTGCGAGTCGCAGCCGTGCTGGGTGACGAGCACCTGCGGCGCGAACTCGCGCACCGCGGCCGGGACCACGGCGTCGATGGCCCGCAGCCAGCCCGCGTCGGAGGTCCCCGACGGCAGCGCGAGGTTGACGGCCGCGCCGGGCCCTCCCGGGCCGCCGGTCTCCCGCGCGTGGCCCGTGCCGGGGAACAGCACGTGTCCCGTCTCGTGGACCGAGACGGTCAGCACCCGGGGGTCGTCCCAGAACACCGCCTGGACGCCGTCGCCATGGTGGGCGTCGATGTCGACGTACGCGATGCGCTCGGCGCCCGCGTCGAGCATCGAGCGGATCGCGACGGCGGCGTCGTTGTAGACGCAGAACCCCGACGCGGCGCCGGGCATCGCGTGATGCAGGCCGCCCGACAGGTTCACCGCGTGCGAGGCCTCGCCGGCCCAGACCGCACGCGCCGCCTCGACGCTGCCCGCCACGACGCGCGCCGCGGCGTCGTGCATGTGCGGGAACACCGGGTCGTCGCGCGTGCCCAACCCGCGCGACGCGTCCGACGTACCGTGCTCGGCCGCCTCGCGCACCGCGCGGACGTAGGCGGGCTCGTGGACCGTCTCGAGCAGCTCGTCGGACGCGACGCCCGGCGCGATGAACGAGACGCCCTCGAGGACCCCCAGCTGCTCGGCGAGGCGGAACGTGAGGTCGAGGCGGTCGGAGGTCATCGGGTGCCCGGGCCCGAAGTCGTACCCGAGCATCTCCGGGGACCACACCACCCGCACCGCTCCCGACGCCATGGGCCCACTGTCCCACGGCGCGCGCCACGGGATCGCGCCGTGCTCGCACCGGCGGATAGCGCCGCACGTCACGCCGCCGCATGCCACAGTGGTCCCGGTCCGACGAGATGCACGGGAGGTGAGATGGCGCGGGGTGGTCCCGGGGTGGCGTGGCGAGCCCGCGAGTTCGTCGACCGCTCGGCCCGGCAGTCCCCCGCGCGGCTCGCGCTGTTCGTGTTCGGCGGCGTCATCGCGATCATCACTGCCCTGCTCGCGACCCCGTGGGCGACGAGCAGCGGGCACAGCCCGCCGTTCATCGACGCGCTGTTCACCGCGACGTCCGCGAGCACGGTCACCGGCCTCGTCGTCGTCCCGACCGGGACCTACTGGTCGACGATGGGGCTCGTCGTGATCCTCGTCGCGATCAAGGTCGGCGGCCTCGGCGTCATGACGCTCGCGTCGCTGCTCGGCATGGCCGTCTCGCGGCGCATCGGGCTGACCCAGCGCCTGCTCGTCTCGTCCGAGACCAAGGTGACCCGGCTCGGCGAGGTCGGCTCGCTGGTGCGGACGGTCATCATCACCTCGACCGCGCTCGAGGTGATCATCGCGCTGATCCTGCTGCCCCGGTTCCACATGTACGACGAGGACTGGGGCGAGGCCGCCTGGCACGCGATCTTCTACGGCGTCTCGGCGTTCAACAACGCCGGCTTCGTCCCCACGGAGCAGGGGCTGACGCCGTTCGTGTCGGACTGGTGGGTGCTGATGCCGATCATCATCGGCGTCTTCATCGGCTCGCTCGGCTTCCCGGTGATCCTCAACGTCGCGCGCAACCTGCGCGAGCCGCGACGCTGGAGCCTGCACTCCAAGCTGACGATCACGACGAGCCTCGGGCTCGTGGCGTTCGGCTCGGTGCTCGTCGCGGCGTTCGAGTGGACCAACCCCGGCACGTTCAAGCCGCTCGGCGCGAGCGCGACGGTGCTCGCCTCGCTGTTCGCGGGCGTGATGCCGCGCTCGGCCGGGTTCTCGACGGTCGACGTCGGGCAGATGCACGAGAGCACCTGGCTCCTCACCGACGCGCTCATGTTCGTCGGTGGCGGCTCGGCGTCGACCGCGGGCGGCATCAAGGTCACGACGCTGGCCGTCATGCTGCTCGCGATCGTGGCCGAGGCGCGCGGTGACCGCGACGTCGAGGCCTACGGGCGGCGCATCCCGCGCGAGGCCCTGCAGGTCGCGATCGCGGTCTCGCTCGTGTCCGCGACCTTCGTGCTCGTCTCGTCCCTGCTGCTGCTCGCCATGACGGGGTGGACCCTGGACGTGGTGCTGTTCGAGGTCATCTCCGCGTTCGCCACCTGTGGGCTGTCCACAGGCGTCACCGAGGACCTGCCCACGCCCGCCAAGTACGTGCTGACCGTGCTCATGTTCATCGGCCGGACCGGCACGATGACGCTTGCCGCCGCGCTCGCGCTGCGCAACCGTCGTCGGGTCATCCGGCTCCCCGAAGAGAGGCCGATCATTGGCTGACACCCCGCACTCCGCGCCCCGGACGCCCAAGAAGTCCGACGGCGTCCTCGTCATCGGCCTCGGACGGTTCGGGTCGGCCATCGCCGCGACCCTCGACCGGCTCGGCCAGGACGTGCTCGCGGTCGAGCGCAACCCCGAGCTCGTCGCGCAGTGGGCGGGCCGGGTGGCGCTCGTCGAGGCCGACGCGACCAACCCCGAGGCGCTCGAGCAGCTCGGCGCGCGGGAGTTCCCCGTCGCGGTCGTCGGCGTCGGGTCCTACCTCGAGGCGTCCGTGCTCATCACGGGCAACCTCGTCGACATCGGGGTGCCGCAGATCTGGTCCAAGGCGATCAGCACCGAGCACGCCCGCATCCTGCAGCGCATCGGCGCGCACCACGTGGTGCTGCCCGAGGCCGACGCGGGCTCCCGGGTGGCGCACCTCGTCTCGGGCAAGCTGCTCGACTACATCGAGGTCGAGGACGGGTTCACGGTCGTCAAGATGCGCCCGCCCAAGGAGACGCAGGGATTCACGATCGCGCAGTCGAAGATCCGCGAGCGCTACGGCGTGACGGTCATCGGCGTGAAGAGCCCCGGGATCGACTTCGTCTACGCCGACTCCGAGACGCGGATCTCCGCGAACGACCTGCTCATCGTCTCCGGGCACGCGGACCTGCTCGAGCGGTTCGCCGCCCGGCCGTAACGGTCGGCACAGCCCTCAGCGCCTGCCGAGCGCGCTCACCAGCACGGCGCGCCGGGCCTCGCTGCGCCGCTGCGTGTCGTTCGCGACGTTGAGCGGGTCCAGCACGCCGGTGTCGCGGACCAGGACGAGCGTCGCGCCGAACCGCGACGGACGACCGTAGTTGAACGCGCCCGCGTAGGGCGCGAGCGCGACGTCGGCGATGTCCCGGTCCGGGTACGACCGCGTCGGCCACCAGCCCCGCTCGACGAGCGTCTCGCCCTGGCGGAACACGCCGGTGAACGGCGCCCGCGCGAACACCAGCACGCCCACGCCGACCAGGACGGCAGCGATCGCCGGCACACCGACGACCCCGCTCGCGCCGACGAGGACGAGCACCGCCGCCCACCCGAGCCACAGCGCGAGCGTGAGCCGCCCCGGCCACAGGATCCTGACGGCGCGCCCCGTGCTCACTGGCTCGACTCCACGATGATCGCGCGCAGCCGGTCGGCGACCGCGGCGTCTCCGCTCGTCGCGAGCACGCCCGCGGGGCCGCGCCCCCACAGCCACAGGTCGAGGTCCCACGCGGTCCCCCGCACCTCGCCCGTCGCGTCGTCGGGCGCATCCGCGACCAGCTCGGCGCAGTCCTCGTCGTACGTGTTCCCGCTGGTCGGCGAGGTCCCGGTGAACCGGCCGAGCGCGACGGTCCACGCACGGTCGACGTCCGTGGCGACGAGCCGCACCTGCGCGCCCTCGGGCGTGAACGTGGCCCACGCCGGCAGCCCGCTGACCATCACCTCGAGCATCTCGGCGACGCCGTCGGCCGCGAGGTCGGCGGCGGGCTCGGTGAGCGGGACCCCCGCGGCCTGCTCGGCGTCCACACGGTGGATCAGCGCCTCGTGCGCCTGGCGGCGCAGCACCCAGGCGATGTCCCCGCCGACGGGCGACCACGACCAGCACGCGTCGCCGGGCTCGTGCACCGCGAGCGCGTCGAGCAGGGCGGTGGTGCAGGTGCGCAGGAACGCGACGAGCTCGTCGTCCGGAGGGCGGGTCACGACGTCGTCGGACGGCTCCGCGGGGGCGGACGCGACGACGCGCGACCAGAAGTCCTGGACCTCCGCCAAGTGGTAGGCCAGGTCAGCGGCACTCCACTCGGGACATGCGGGGACCTGGGCGGCCGGGTCGGCGCTCGCGAGCGCGGCGGCGCACCGCGCGGACTCGGCGGCGATCACGGTGTCGTACGGCAGAGGTGTCACCCGCACGACGCTAGCGACCGCCGCCCACACAGCGCCACGGCGCCGACCCCCGCAGGGAGCCGGCGCCGCGTCGCTGCGGGTGGGTCAGCGCACCCGCAGGCTCACCGCCTTCGACGTCGCGGGCCCGAGCGTCGCCGACCCGGCGTACGCGGCCGAGACCGTGTACGTCCCGGAGGCCAGCGCCGGGAGCGTGATCGAGGCGCGCCCCGAGCTCGACAGCGTCAGCGTCTTCGTGGCGAACGTGTGCGAGCCCTTGCGGATCGTCACCGTGACCTTGCCGGTCGCCTTGAGCGGACCGGAGACCGCGACCGTGGCGACGACCTTCTGGTTCGGACGGGCCGTGGTCCGGTTCAGCGTGACCTTCGCGCTCGCCCTGGCCTTCGCCACCGTCCGTGTGACGGTGGCCGACGAGCCCAGCACGGCCGTCGAGCCCGCGTAGGTCGCCACGACGCTGACCTTGCCCGCGGGCAGGCGCGGCAGCGTGACCGAAGCCTTCCCCCCCGAGAGCGTGGCCGTCTTCGTCGTGAGGACCTTCGAGCCCTGCGTGACCTTCACGGTGACCTTGCCCGTGGGCGTCACGCCGGTGCCGGCCGTGACCGCCACGGTGACGCGTGCCGTCGAGGCCGTGGTCAGCGAGGCGGGTAGCCCGACCGAGACGGCCGACGACGAGGCCACGGCGACCGACGCAGCGGCGCTCGCGTTGCCCGCCTTGTCGACCGCGCGGTACCCGAGCGAGGCGGCCTGCTTCGGCAGCGTCACCGGGCTCGCGTAGGCGGTCCACGCGCCGGAGCCGACGCGGTACTCGAGCCGGGCGAGGCCCGACGTCGCGTCCGAGCCGGTCAGCGTGACGGTCCGCCCCGAGACGGCGGCCTTGGCCGTCGGCGCGGTGCGGTCGACGCGCACGTCGGCCGTCACGGGTGTCGAGACGTTCCCGGCGACGTCTGTGGCCCGGACCCGGACCACGTGCGTGCCGTCGGCCGAGACCTTCACCCCGCCCGCGGCGAGCGGCGCCCACGCACCCCCGTCAACCGACGCCTCGACCGAGGCGACACCCGAGACCGGCGTGCCGGAGTCGGTCGCGACGGCGGTGACCGTCACGGCCGAGGTCCACCAGCCGCCGAGCCCGTCGGGCGCCGCGGGGGCGGTGGACAGCACGACCGCAGGGGCGACCGTGTCCGCAGGCGGCGCGACGACGGTGAGCTCTGCCGTGTCCGACCCGGCACCGACGACGTCGTAGCCCGCGTACGCGGCCCGGACCGTGTACGAGCCGGCGGCCAGCGTCGCCGGCAGGTCGACTCCGGCGGCGCCGTCGACGAGCGTCACCGTCGTCGAGAAGTCGCCCGCGGTGATCGTCACGTCTCCGGCGACCTCGCCACCATCGGACGCCGCGACCGTCACGTCCGCGTGGACCGTCGACCCGAGCTCGACCGACGACTCCGAGAGGGCGAGGGACACGGACGACGTGACCGCGGCGGGCGCCGCACCCGTCAGCTGGTTCCACTCGCTCGCGGACACGTTGGCGACCGTGCCGTGCCGCGGGTGGGTGGGCAGGTCCCAGGACGCCGGCAGCGTCCAGGCCGGGTTCGCCAGGCTGGGGCTCTTCAGCGGGATGTACCCGCGGCCGCCGTACTCGTCGACGAACAGGTAGAAGCCCGAGCCGTTGACGTCGCCGGGGTTGGCCTTGAAGATCGTCGGCCCCTCGACCCCGCCGGTGCCGGCGTTCTTGCCGATGCAGTTGGCCTGCAGCGACCAGGCCGACGAGGGCGACGTGGCCAGCAGGTCGGTCGACCGCTCCTGGATGATGTCGGTGCAGCCGCTCGCGGCCGCCTCGTCCTTGGTGAACCGGTAGTAGGTGTCACCGTCCTTGAGCACGGTCGAGTCGATCACCGACTTGCCCGGGTCCTGCCAGACCTGCGGCTCCGTGAACGTCACGAAGTCGCGCGTCGTGGCGTACATCATCCGGTTGTACGTCGACCCGGTGTGGTCGGGGTCGGACGCCGCGTAGAGCTTGGACGCCCAGAACACGACGTACGCGCCGATCTCCTCGTCGTAGTACGCCTCGGGCGCCCACGTGTTGCCCGCGGTGCTCGGCGAGACGCGCACGTGGCGCTGCGCCGACCAGTGCACGAGGTCCTCGGACTCCCAGACCTCGATGTACTGGCTGCCGGAACGCTGCGAGGCGTCCCAGCTCGTGCCCCCGCCAATCGAGAGGTCGGTCGCGATGAGGAAGAACTTGTCCCCCTCGGGCGAGCGGATGAGGAACGGGTCGCGCAGGCCCTTGCTGCCGAGCGTCGAGGTCAGCGCCGCGGCGCCGCCGTTGAGCTCGTCCCACGCGAGCGCGTTGTTGCCGCGGCTCGCGGCGAAGTAGATCTTCTCGCCCGCGAGCGAGTCGCCCGTGAAGTAGCTGAACACGTACCCGGTCTTCGGGGCTGTGCGCGGCAGGGCGGGGACCGTGGCGGTGTACGCGTGGCTCGCCTGCTCGCCGCCGTTGGTCGCGGTCGCGGTCAGGGTCACCGTGGCGGCGTCCTGCCCGTAGGCGGGCCGCGTGGCGTCGCCGGTCGCCGTGATGACGGCAGCGGACGACGAGGTCCAGGTGATCGCCGAGCCGCGCGGGCCCGTGGCCGGGAGCGTGAGGTTGCCGCGCACGTCGTCGAGGTTGGTCACCGTGAGGTGCTCGGCGTCGTACGTCGCCTTGGCGCCCGGCGCGATGTCCGCGAGGACGGTGACCGTGAAAGCCTTCGTCGTGCTGACACCGCCCTTGGTGAGCGTCGCCGTGAGCGTCACCGTGGCGTCGGGTCCGCCGAACGCGGGGCGGGTGACCTTGCCCGACCCCGTGACGACGGCCGGGTCGGAGGACGACCAGGCGATCGTCGATCCCTGCGTGCCCGTCGTCGGGAGCGTCAGGTCGGCCGTGACCGCGTCCACGCCGGTGAGCGCGAGGGCGGACTTGTCGGCGTCGACCGCGGCCTGGTTCGCGGCGGCTGCCCCAGCGGCGACCTGCGACGGGGTCAGCGCCCGGTTGTAGATCGCGAAGTCGCGGACGTTGCCCTTGAGGTAGGCGTCGGCCGTGTAGACCGAGCGGCCGATGTAGTTGGCCGCCGTGACGCCGCCGCCGATCGAGCCCGGCGTGAGCGTCACGTTCGCGTTGCGCGCGACCTCGACGCCGTCCTCGTACAGGATCCCGGTGGTGCCGGTCTGCGTGTAGGTCACGCGCTTCCAGACGTCGCGCGCGAGGTTGGAGCTCTT
>NZ_QWKP01000095.1 GCF_003470205.1 Cellulomonas rhizosphaerae | reverse complement strand
GGTGCCGCAGGCGGAGTCGCTGCGCGCGATCGAGCTGCTGGGCACGGTCGTCGCCCCCCTGGTCCGCGACGCCCTCGCCTGACCGGCCCGACCCGGCCGTAGGTCAGGCGCGGGCGGCGACCCAGCCGAGGGCGCCCGGGTGGCGGACGGACTCGCTCGCCACGACGGCGCCGGCCGCGAGCGCGTCGGCGATGCCCGCGCCGCGCGCCAGGGCCGCCCCGGTCGCGCCGTGCAGGACGTCGCCGGCGCCGAGGGTGTCGACGACGTCGTCGACCTCCGGCGGGGAGATCCACGACCCGACGCCGCGGACGACCAGCCGGATCGCCCCAGCCCCGGCGGAGACCGCCACCGACGAGGGTCCGAGCGCGGCGACGGCCGCCGCGAGGTCAGCAGCCGGCTCGGGCAGGCGGAAGTCGGCCGAGAGCACCGCGTGGTCGACGAATGCGAGCAGGGACTCCAGCCCGGGCTTCCAGCTGCCGCCGTCGAGGAGCACCGGGACATCAGCAGCAGCCGCCAGCTCGGCCGCGGCGGACAGGTGGTGCCCGTCGACCAGCACCGCGGTCGCATCCGCGGCCCACGCAGCGGCCGAGCCGAGCCCGGTGACCCCGGTCGCGTTGACCGACACCACGGCCCGCTCACCCGTCGACCGCGTCACCAGGACGGTCGAGACCGCGGGCGACCCCGGCCCGTCGAGCAGGTCGACGACCTCGACGCCCGCCGCCTCGAGCCCGGACCGCACGAGCGTCGAGAGCGGCGAGCGGCCGAGGGCCGTCACGAGCCGCGCGGGGACGCCGAGCGCGACCGCGGTGGCAGCGGCGTTCGCCGCAGGGCCGCCGAAGGTGACCGCCAGGCTGCGCGCGACGACCTTCGCGTCCGGGCCGGGCAGTGCGTCGACCACCTGGACGACGTCCAGGGTGGCCAACCCGCAGCAGACGAGCCTCACGCCCGCCGGTCCACGAGCGCCCAGGTCACGACGCCGAGGACCGCGGCGACGAGCAGAACGGCCGGCCACGCGCCGAGCGTCGGCGCGAGCACGTGGGCCGCGACGAAGCACACCGCCCCGACGACCACCACGGCGACCAGCCGGGCCACGCCGGCGGTCCGCGAGCGCCACACGCACCACGCGACGCCGGCCAGCAGCACGAGGCCGCCGAGCGCCCGGACGCCGGTCACCTGGGCGACGAAGAACCCGACGACGAGCGTGAGGGCAGCGATCAGGGCGGTCGGCACGCGGGACATGGCGTCAGCCTAGAGGCGCCGCTGCCACGTCCCGTCGCCGCCCGCGGGCCGGAACCCGAGCGCCACGTTGATGGCCAGCATGAAGTCGTTCTCCTCGGCGTTCCAGGTGCTCACGCGCTCGACCGTCGGGTGCTCGGCCGCGAGTCGCTGCAGGTTCGCGGCCTTGACGAGCATGCCGAGCCGCCGCCCGCGGTGCTCCTTGATCACCAGGGTGTCCTCCTGGCTGACCCACTCGTCGGTGTGCTCGGGCACGACGAAGAACGTGTAGGCGGCGAGGGTCCCCGTCGGCACGTGCTCGGCGGCCATCACGAGCAGCGTCCACCCGCGTTCCACGTGCGCCGCGTCGGCCGCGCGGACGCGGTCGGCGTCCCAGACGTCCTCCTCGAGGTCGAGCCCGCCCATCGGCGCGTCGGTGCTCATCCGGGTGCTGAGCACGGCGAACTGCTCGACCCACCGCTCCGGGCACGGGCCGGTCCACTGCACGAGACGGTAGTCGGGTCCTGCGTGGGCCTCGGCGTCCGCGCGGTGCGCGGCGAGGGCGTCGGGGTCGAGCGGCAGGTCGAGGCGCGAGTGCCGGTAAGCCTGCTCCAGGTTCCAGCCCCGCGCCACGGCGAACCGCGTCGACGGGTCGTCCGGGTCCACCCCTCCCGGCCCCGAGTCCGGCGCGAGCACCTCACCCGTCGGCTCGGCACGGTAGTTCGTGTCGGTCATGACCGTCGTCCGGCCGGCCGAGCGCGCGAGGTCCACCGCCGCGTCGTGCAGCGCCGAGCCGATGCCCTGCCGGCGGTACGCGGGACGGACGGCGATCTCGAGCTCGGCCAGGTGCGTGTTGTCCTGCAGCGGGAGGTTGACGTCGGCGTAGCCGAGGACGACGTCGTCGGTCGACACCGCCAGGATCCGGTCCTTGCGCACGTACTCCTGGTGCCGCAGGCCGGCCAGGACCTGGCGCGGCGTGCAGCAGAAGTCGGTGGTCCCCCACGTCTCGACGATCGGCTCGTTGGTCGCCTCGACGTAGGACAGCAGCAGGGCGTCGCCCACGTGGAGCGACGCGGGCGACGGCAGCGGGCGCAGCGACCACGACGTCACGAGGTCCACGTTCCTCCGCCACGCACGCAGCGTCGAGCAGATAAGTCCCATGACCGTCCCGCGCATGCACCCCGCGCGCCGCACTAAGTTGGGAACCAGCCCCGCCGCACCCGTCAGAGAGGGAACACCCGTGTCCACGCAGCCCATCGACGCCACCACCACGAGCGCCTGGCAGGACCTGTCCGAGCACGAGTCCACGTTCACCGCGGACCTGCGCGGCTGGTTCGCCGCCGACGCCGGCCGCGCCGAGCGCCTGAGCTTCCCGCTCGCCGACCTGCACGTCGACCTGTCGAAGAACCTGGTCACCGACGACACGCTCGCGCTGCTGAAGCGCCTGGCCGACGAGGTGGGCCTGGCCGACCGGCTCCAGGCCATGCTGCGCGGCGACCACATCAACGTGACCGAGGACCGCGCCGTGCTGCACACGGCCCTGCGCCGCCCCGCCGGCAAGCAGCCCGCGCTCGTCGTCGACGGTCAGGACATCGACCACGACGTCCAGGAGGTCCTGGCCAAGGTCGCCGCGTTCGCGGACAAGGTGCGCAGCGGCGAGTGGGTCGGTGTGACGGGCCAGCGCGTCGCGACGGTCGTCAACATCGGCATCGGCGGCTCGGACCTCGGCCCGGTCATGGCGTACGAGGCCCTCAAGCCCTACGTGCAGGACGGGCTCGAGGTGCGCTTCGTCTCGAACATCGACCCGACCGACCTCGCGGAGAAGGTCAAGGGCCTCGACCCGACGACCACGCTGTTCATCGTCGCCTCCAAGACCTTCGGCACCCTGGAGACCCTGACCAACGCGCGCCTGGCGCGCGACTGGCTGTGGGCCCAGCTGGGCACGCCCGACGACGACGACGCGCGCAACGAGGCCGTCGCCAAGCACTTCGTCGCCGTCTCGACCGCGCTCGACAAGGTCGCCGCGTTCGGCATCGACCCCGCCAACGCGTTCGGCTTCTGGGACTGGGTCGGCGGCCGCTACTCGGTCGACTCCGCGATCGGCACGTCGCTCGCGATCGCCATCGGCCCGGACGCGTTCCGCGACTTCCTCGCGGGCTTCCACGCGGTCGACGAGCACTTCGCCACCACCCCGTTCGAGCGCAACGTGCCCGTCCTGATGGGCCTGCTCAACATCTGGTACGTCAACTTCCTGGGCGCCCACACGCACGCGGTCCTGCCCTACGCGCAGTACCTGCACCGCTTCCCGGCGTACCTGCAGCAGCTGACCATGGAGTCCAACGGCAAGTCGGTGCGGTGGGACGGCGAGTCCGTCACGACCACCACGGGCGAGGTCTTCTGGGGCGAGCCCGGTACCAACGGGCAGCACGCGTTCTACCAGCTCATCCACCAGGGCACGCGCCTGATCCCTGCCGACTTCATCGCCGTGGCGAACCCCGCGCACCCGCTCAAGGACGGCGACACCGACGTCCACGCGCTGTTCCTGGCCAACTTCTTCGCGCAGACCAAGGCGCTCGCGTTCGGCAAGACGGCCGACGAGGTCCGTGCCGAGGGCACCGACGAGGCGATCGTCCCGGCGCGCGTGTTCTCGGGGAACCGCCCGACGACCTCGATCCTGGCCGCGTCGCTGACGCCGTCCGTGCTCGGTCAGCTCATCGCGCTGTACGAGCACATCACGTTCGTCCAAGGCGTCGTGTGGGGCATCGACTCGTTCGACCAGTGGGGCGTCGAGCTCGGCAAGAAGCTCGCGCTCGAGGTGGCCCCGGCCGTCCAGGGCGACGCGGCCGCGCTCGACGCGCAGGACCCGTCGACCAAGGCCCTGATCACCCGCTACCTCGAGCTGCGCTCCTGACGTCGGGCGCGCGGGCCGTGACTACCGGCCCGCGCGCTCCACGACCGTGCCCACCCGGGCCTCGTCGTCCCAGGTGTAGACCGTCCGACCCTCGATGAGCACGTGCTCCGCGCGCGACGTCACGTCGAGCGGGTCGCCGGACCAGATGACGACGTCGCCGTCGCGGCCGACCTCGAGGGCACCCACCCGGTCGTCGAGCCCGAGGAACGCCGCGGGGTTCGTCGTGAGCGCCTCGAGGGCCGTCTGGGGCGGGAGGCCCTCCTTGACCGCGAGCGTCGCCTGGTGCACGAGGAAGTTGATCGGCACCACGGGGTGGTCCGTCGTGATCGCGACACGGACCCCCGCCGCAGCGATCGTCGCGAGGTGGGAGATGGACCGGTCGCGCAGCTCGACCTTGGAGCGGCTCGTGAACATCGGCCCGAAGATGACGGGGACGTCCCGCTCCGCGATCACGTCGGCGAGCTTGTGCGCCTCGGTGCCGTGGTTGATGACGAGCTTGTAGCCGAACTCGTCGGCCAGGCGCAGGGCCGTGGCGATGTCGTCGTGCCGGTGCGTGTGCTGGTCCCAGTACAGCTCGCCGTCGAGCACCCGGACGAGGACCTCGTGGGTCAGGTCCACCGCGAACGGCTCGCCCTTCGCCGCGGCCGCGTCGCGCGCCGCGCGGTAGTGCTGCGCCTTGGTGAACGCCTGGCGGATGATCAGCGCGGTGCCGAGCCGGGTGGACGGGAGCTGCTTGCGCTCGCCGTAGACCCGCTTCGGGTTCTCCCCGAGCGCGGACTTCACGCTCACCGACGCGCGGATCACCTGCTCGTCGACCGTTCGCCCGCCCCACGTCTTGAGAGCCACGGACTGACCGCCGATCGGGTTGCCCGAGCCGGGCTTGACGACGACGGAGGTCACGCCGCCGACGAGCGCGTCGCGGAAGCCCTCGTCGTCGATGTTCACGCCGTCGATCGCGCGCACGGCCGCTGTGTTCGGCTGCACCATCTCGTTGGTGTCGTTGCCGGCCGCGCCCTCGCCCTCCTCGTGCAGGCCCACGTGCCCGTGGGCCTCGACGAAGCCGGGCAGGACCCAGCGGCCGGTCGCGTCGATCACCCGCGCGTCGGCGGGGATCTCGACGTCGAGGCCGACGGCGGTGATGCGTCCGTCGACGACGAGGACGGTGCCACCCTCGATCGGGTCGGAGCTGACGGGGACGACACGGCCGCCGGTGACGGCGACGACGGAAGGGCTCATGCGTTCCAACCTACGTCGCTCGGCGCGAGCGAACCGTGCGACGCTGGGTCGGTGCGGACGACGACGGTGGCGCGATGCCTGAGGTGACGCGAGCCCGCGTGGACGCCTGGACCTGGGCGGTGCGGCTGTTCCCCACCCGGTCCGCGGCCGGCGCGGCGTGCAAGGCGGGCCACGTGCGCGTCAACGGCGACCGCGCCAAGCCCGCGACGATGGTCGTGCCGGGCGACGAGATCGTGGTGCGCGGCGGCGAGCGCGAGCGGATCGTCATCGTGCAGCGCACCGTCGTGAAGCGGGTCGGCGCGCCCGTGGCCGTGACCTGCTACCTCGACCGCTCCCCCGCCGTGGTGCCCAAGGAGCAGAAGGTCGTCATGGGCGAGCGGGACCGCGGCGCCGGCCGCCCGACGAAGCGCGACCGGCGACTCATCGAGCGCCTCCGGGGGCACTGACGCCCGCCACCGTCTACCGACCGGCCCACCGGCTCGACGTCCGCCGCACGATCGGACCGCTGCGCCGCGGCGCGTCCGACCCCGCCTGGCGCACCACGTCGGACGGGGCGACCTGGCGCGCGACGCTCACACCGGACGGCCCGGCCACGGCCCGGATCGCGGTCCGCCGCGACGGGATCCACGTCGAGGCGTGGGGACCGGGCGCCGAGCGCGTGCTCGCCGGCGTCCCGGACCTGCTGGGCGCACGCGACGACGACTCCGGCTTCGAGCCCGCGCTGCACCCGCTGGTCCGCGACGCGCACCACCGCCTGCCCGGGCTGCGTCTGACGCGCACCGGGAACGTGTGGGAGCAGCTGGTCCCGGCCGTGCTCGAGCAGCGCGTCGTGGGGCTCGACGCAAAGGCGTCCTGGCGGCGCCTCGTCGGGCGGCACGGTCTGCCGGCACCGGGCCCGGCGCCCGAGGGCATGCGGGTGCCGCCCCCGCCGTCGGTCTGGGCGGCGATCCCCGTGTGGGAGTGGCGCGAGGCCGGCGTGGAGGGCCAGCGTGCGGACACGATCCGGCGCGCGGCGCTCGTCGCGCACCGCCTCGACCAGGACGTGCCGCTCGTCGAGACCCGACGCCGGCTGCTCACGGTGCGCGGGATCGGGCCGTGGACGGTCGCCGAGACCACGTCGCGCGCGCTCGGCGACGCGGATGCGGTGTCCGTCGGCGACTACCACCTCGCGCACCTCGTCGGCTGGGCGCTGACCGGCGACCGGACCGACGACGCCGGCATGCTCGAGCTGCTCGAGCCCTGGCGCCCGCACCGCCAGCGCGTCATCCGCCTCATCGAGATCACCCAGGCTGCGCACGCCCCGCGCTACGGCCCCCGCAGCCCGCGCGCCCGTCCGCTGAGGTGATGTCGATCCGGGGGCTGCCCGCGCGTCACACCCCCGCAAGCACCCACCACCGAGGAGGCCACCGTGCAGTTTCTGATGCTCGTCTGCGACGACCCGACCGCCGAGCCGTTCGACCCGGCGCGCAACAACATCGAGGAGTGGGTGGAGCAGGCTGACGCTGCCGGCACCCGCGCGCTCGGCGACCGGCTGGCCGCCGCCGGCGAGGCACGGACCGTGCGCGTCCGGGGTGGGAGGACCACGGTGACCGACGGACCGTTCGCGGAGTTCAGCGAGATGATCGCGGGGTTCGACATCCTCATCTGCGACACCCTCGACGAGGCGGTGGAGCTGGCCGCGAAGCACCCGATGGCGCGGTTCGGCCAGCTCGAGGTGCGGCCCTTCTACTCCTGGTCCTGACCCGAGGCGCGTCCCGCTGGACCCGCCCCGGGCGGACGAGGCAGGATCGGGGGCAGACACCCGATCCACCGTGGAGGACCCCCCGTGAGCAGCAACAGCCCCGTCGAGCGCAACGGCTCCCCGGCCAACGCCGTGGGCGCCTTCTTCGCCTTCCTGCTGTTCATCGGAGGCCTCGTGCTGTTCACGGTGGCGTTCAACGTCGGCGACGCCGGCCCGTACGTGTTCTCGGCCGGGATCGCGGCCGTCGCGCTGTCGTTCGCCATACCGACGACGATCCTGCCGGCCCTCGAGGACCGCGAGGGCTGACGCTCACCGGCGCAGGCCGCTGACCTGCGGCGATCTTCACGTCGCGCACACATGGTCTCTCCGCGACCACCCCGCAAGTGCAACGCGCGCGGCACAGCGCAGTCCTAGGTTTCGAGACGTGAGACCTCTCCCCGCCCGCCACACGCGCCGGCCCGCCCGCTCCCACCCGGTCGTGCGCACGGTCGCGGCCGTGGCGCTCGCGGTCCCGCTGTTCGCCGTCAGCGCGGCGTGGGCGACCTACGCGCACCTCAACGCGAACATCGACACGGCCGACGACGTCGAGAAGTACCTCGGCACGTCGCGCCCGACCCCGTCGGTCACGGCCGACCCGCTGGTCGACGGCTTCGCGGGCAAGCCGCTGAACATCCTGGTGATGGGGATCGACGCCCGTGACCGCAACGACAAGACGTATGGCTACGTCGACGGGCAGCGCTCGGACTCGACGTTCCTCGTCCACCTTCCGGCCGACCGCTCGCGCGTAGACATCGTCTCGGTCCCCCGCGACTCCCTCGTCGACATCCCCTCGTGCCTGCTCGCCGACGGCACGAAGACGGCGCCCATGACGGGCGCGATGTTCAACGAGGCCTTCGCGATCGGCTCGGGCACGGACAAGAACCTCACGACTGCCGCAGCCTGCACCCGCAAGACGTTCGAGCAGGACACGGGCGTGCGGACCGACGAGCACGTGGTCATCAAGATGGACGGCGTACGCGACGTCATCGACACCCTGGGTGGCGTGCCGTTCTGCTTCCCCGAGGCGATGGACTCCCCCAAGGCCAAGCTGCACGTCGAGGCCGGCAAGCAGGTGCTGGACGGGAAGACGTCGATCGCGTTCCTGCGTGCGCGCACCGGCACGGGCGGC
>NZ_QWKP01000094.1 GCF_003470205.1 Cellulomonas rhizosphaerae | reverse complement strand
GGCCGCCTACCTCGACGCGCTCGACGACACCGCGGCCACGCACGGCCGCCGGCTGTGGGGGATGCCCGTCATCGAGTCGCCGGAGATGATCCACCGCGAGACGCGCGACGACCAGCTCCTGGCCGTGCGCGGGCTGCTCGACAAGCACCGCGACTCGGTGCTCGCGGTCCGCACGGGCGCGACCGACCTGAGCGGCGTGTACGGGATCCGCCGCGGGCGCGACCTGTCGATCTACGACGTCCGCCTCGTGGCCGAGGTCCTCACGGACGTCGTCAACGTCCTCGGCCGGGCCGACGGGACGGGCTTCGTCGTCACCGGCCCGGTGTGGGAGTACTACGGCGGCAACGAGCGGCTGTTCAAGCCGCGGCTGCGGCAGGCGCCGTTCCTGGCCAGCGACGCCGAGCACCTGCGCACCGACCTCATCACGCAGGACCTCGACGGGCTCATCCGCGAGGTCGTGCTCGACGCCGCCAACGGGCTGACCGGCAAGACCGTGATCCACCCGAGCCACGTGCCCGTCGTCCACGCGCTGTCGGTCGTGCCGCACGAGGAGTTCGTCGACGCGAGCGACATCCTCGGCAGGACCGCGGGTGCGTCGGCGTCGGCGTACCGGAACAAGATGAACGAGTCCCGCCCGCACCGGGCCTGGGCCGAGCGCGTGCTCACGCGGGCCAAGGTGTTCGGCGTCGCCGAGGCGGACGTCGGTTTCGTCGACCTGCTGGGCGCGGAGGACGGCCGATGACGGCGCTCGTCGAGAGCTCCGGCACGTCGGCGTGGGTCGCGCAGCGGCTGGACGTGCGGCTGCGCACGACGAGCTCGCCCGTGGGGCTCGACCTCGCGGACCTCGTCGGGCTCGCCGTGCGGCGCAACCCGCGGCGCGCGCACCTGCTCGTCTCCCGCGTGCTGGGCAAGCACGTGCCGACCGATCCGCGGGTCGTGCGCGGCGCGGGCCTGCTGCTGGGTGGGGTCGTGCGCGCCGAGCTCGGAGGTGGCGAGCTCCCGAGCGGCCGTGGCGACGCGCTGAGGTCCGCCCTCGCGGGGTCCGCGGCCGGCTTCGACCAGATCGAGGCGCGCGAGCCCGTGCCGGCCGTCGTGCTCGGCTACGCCGAGACCGCCACCGCGCTGGGCCAGCAGGTCGCCGAGGCACTTGGCGCCCCGGTGCTGCACTCGACGCGCCGCCGGGTGCCCGGCATCGAGCCCCTCGGGGGGTTCGAGGAGGAGCACTCGCACGCGACGAGCCACCTGCTGCTCCCGGCCGACCCCGCGCTGCTGCGCACGCCGGGCACGCTCGTGCTCGTCGACGACGAGCTCACCACCGGCCGCACGGCCCTCAACACCATCGCGGCGCTGCACGCCGACCAGCCGCGGGAGCGGTACGTCGTCGCGGCGCTCGTCGACCTGCGGACCGCCGCGGACGTCGCCGCGATGGCCGCCGTGGCCGAGCGTCTCGGCACGCGCATCGACGTGGTCGCGCTCGCGGCCGGGACGGTGGAGCTGCCCGACGACGTCGGGGCGCGCGCGGCCGACCTGATCGCCGCGCTCGACGGACCGGCACCGGTGGCCGCCGCTCCGGGCGCCCCGGCCGTCCGCGTCGCGCTGCCGTGGCCCGCGGACCTGCCCGAGTCGGCGCGGCACGGCTGGGACCCGGCCGACGAACCGGCCCGTGCGGTGGCGGTCGCCGTGGCTGCGGAGACGCTCGCCGCTGTGCTGCCGGCCGACGCGTCGCCCGACGGTGCGCGCGTGCTCGTGCTCGGCACCGAGGAGCTCCTCGACGTGCCGCAGCGGCTCGCGGCGGCGCTCGCCGACGGGTTGCCCGCCCTCGACGTGCGCGTCTCGTCGACCACGCGCTCGCCCGTGCTGGTGGTCGACGACGACGGCTACGCGATGCGCACCGCGCTCGCCTTCGACGCGCACGACGAGCCCGAGGACGGCCCCGGGCCGCGATTCGCGTACAACGTGGCCGGTGGTGGCTTCGACGTGATCGTCGTCGTGCTCGACGAGCCGGCCGACACCCCGGCCGCCGACGCGCTGCTCGCCGCGCTCGCCACGGCTGCGCCGCGCGTGGTCGTCGCGACGCTGCCGGACACTGCCGCCCGTGTGGCCCGCGGGAGGTCGCTGCCCCCGGCGCTGCACGGCCCGGAGTTCGGCTCGTACGCGGCCGACGAGGTGTCCTGGCTGCTCACGGACCTCTCCGACGTCGCCCTGGAGGCGCCCGTCGAGGAGCGCGAGGAGGCCATCCAGTCCGGTGGCGCGCACTACGCCGAGTCGCTGCCGGTCGAGTACCAGCCGTCCGCGACCTACGCCGCGCTGTTCGAGGAGGCTCTCGCTGACGCGGCCGAGCGGGTCGCGCTGGCCGTCGGCGTCGTGACCGAGCGGGCGCTCGCCGCACGTGGGGGCGAGCTCACGCTGGTCTCGCTCGCGCGGGCCGGGACGCCGATCGGCATCCTCATGCGTCGCTGGGCGCGCGCGGTGCACGGCATCGAGGTGCCGCACTACGCGGTGTCGATCGTCCGCGGCCGGGGCGTCGACCACGTCGCGCTCCAGCACGTGGCCGCGCGCCACGACCCCGCGTCGGTGCTGTTCGTCGACGGCTGGACCGGCAAGGGCGCGATCGCTCGCGAGCTCGCCGCCGCGCTCGTCGAGCACCGGGCGACCACCGGCGTCGACTTCCCCGCCGACCTCGCGGTGCTGGCCGACCCCGGCCACTGCGTGACGCTGTACGGCACGCGCGACGACTTCCTCATCCCGTCGGCGTGCCTCAACTCGACGGTCTCCGGCCTCGTGTCCCGCACGGTCCTCAACCGCCAGATCCTGCGCGAGGACCAGTTCCACGGCGCGAAGTTCTACGCCGAGCTCGCCGGTGCGGACGTCTCGAACCGGTTCCTCGACGCGGTCTCCGCGCGCTTCGCGGACGTCCGCGCGGCGGTCGACGCGACGCCGGCCGCGCCGGACGACGAGCCGGACTGGCGCGGCTGGGCCGCGGTCGAGCGGGTCTCGGTCGAGCAAGGGATCGGCGACGTGAACCTGGTCAAGCCCGGGGTCGGCGAGACCACGCGCGTGCTGCTGCGGCGCGTGCCCTGGAAGGTGCTCGTGCGTGCCGACGCCGACCCGGCTGACCTCGTCCACATCCGGCACCTCGCCGCGGAGCGCGGCGTGCCCGTCGAGGAGGTCCCGGACCTGCCCTACTCGTGCATGGGCCTGATCCATCCGGCGTACACCGCCGGCGCGACGGGTGCGTCGGGCACCGCGGTCCGGACGGTGGCACCGTGAGCGCCCAGGTCGCGGGGAACGATCCCGCCTACCCGCTGCACGTCGTCGCCGACGCCGAGGCCCACGTCGCCGCGGCGGCCCGCGCGGCGGGACTCTCCGAGGCACTGGCCGCCCGCGTCGCGACCTACGCGCGTCCGGGTGCCCAGCGGAGCACGGCGCCCGTGCTCGTGGCGTGCGACCTCGACCGGACGCTCGTCTACTCGGCGGCGGCCCTGGGCCTGACGGGAGAGGACCGGAACGCCCCGACGCTCGTCGTCGCCGAGGTCTTCGACGGCAAGCCGCTCTCGTTCCAGACCCGCGACGCGCACGACATGCTCGCGGTCCTCACGCAGGTCGCGACGCTCGTCCCGACCACCACGCGCACGCGGAGCCAGTACGCACGCATCCGTATCCCCGGCTCGCCGCACCAGTACGCGGTGACGACCAACGGCGGGCACCTGCTCGTCGACGGTGTGGTGTGCCCGGACTGGGCGCAGCAGGTCGCCGACGAGCTCGCGGCGGCCGCCCCGCTCGCCGAGATCCACGAGCGACTCGCCTCGGTCGCGAGCGAGGCGTGGGTGCGCAAGATGCGCGTCGCGGACGAGATGTTCGCGTACCTGGTCATCGAGCGCGGTCTCGTGCCGCCGTACTACGTCGACGACCTCACGGCGTGGTGCGAGGCGCGCGGCTGGACCGTCTCGGTGCAGGGCCGCAAGGTCTACTGCGTGCCTGCGACGCTCACCAAGTCGGCCGCGATCGCCGAGATCGCGCGCCGGACGGGCGCGGGTGAGGTGCTGGCGGCGGGCGACTCGCTGCTGGACGGCGAGCTGTTGGCCGCGGCGGCCCGCGGGGTGCGCCCGGCGCACGGCGAGCTGCACGAGACCGGCTGGCACGCGCCGCACGTGGCGGTCACGGCAGCCTCGGGCGTGCTCGGCGGCGAGGAGATCGTCGCGCGGCTCCTGGGCGACGTGCTCAGCGGGACTTGACCGGACACCCCTGACCTGGGCGAAGGTGGAGCCCATGGGGGACAACCGCGTCACGATCACGTACTGCACGCAGTGCCGGTGGCTGCTGAGAGCGGCCTGGTACGCCCAGGAGCTGCTCACCACGTTCCATCGCGAGCTCACCGAGGTCGCGCTGCGACCGGCGACCGGCGGGGTCTTCGTCGTCGAGGTCGACGGGGAGGTCATCTGGGACCGCGGGACGGACGGAGGGTTCCCCGAGATCACGGTGCTGAAGCGTGCCGTGCGGGACCGCGTCGCGCCCGACAAGCCGCTCGGCCACTCGGACGTCGTGACCGCCTGAGCCGCGCACAGCGCCGCGACCTGGACCGTGGTCCGACGCGCGGTGGACAGGGTGGTGAAACGCAGGTCGCCGCTCGGTACGTTCGTCGCGATCCGGTCGTGCGGGTGATGAACCCCGGCCGGTGACGGGGGCACTCTCGGAGGCCGTCGGACCCGGGCTCGGGGGTGCTCGGACCGACGGCGTGGCGGGCGAGCGACCGGTCCGGGGGGACTCCGGCCGCTCGCCCGCCTGGCCCTCCGCCGGCTTCCCGCGCGGTGCCGCTCCGGGCAGGATGGGCTGATGGACCACGCGCGGTACTCCACCCACACCCCGTTCTCGGACCCCGGCACGCACGCGGACGTGCTCGCATCGGTCGAGCCCGAGCCGGGCGCGATCCACGCAGCCGCCACCGCCCTCGTCGTCCACTACCGCGGGCAGGCGGACCGCGTCACGGATGCGATGCGCGACGACATCGACCTGCGCTGGCTCGAGTCGATGCTCGACACCGCGGCGGGCCGCGCCCCGATCGTGGCCGGCGCGCCGCGCGAGGTCGGGGAGCAGGTTGCCGGGTGCTGCCGTGACCACACGCTGTTCGGGGTCGGCGTGCTGCGGCAGCACGGCATCCCGGCGCGCAGCCGCGTCGGCTTCGCGGGGTACTTCGAGCCCGGCTTCCACCACGACCACGTCGTCGTCGAGTACTGGGACGGGTCCCGGTGGGTCCGCTTCGACCCCGAGCTCGGCACGGTCGGCTTCGAGTTCGACACGCGGGACCTCCCGCAAGGCCCGCGGGCCCCGTTCGAGACCGCCGCGGAGGTGTGGATCGCAGCCCGCGGCGGCAACCTCGACGCCTCGTCGTACGGCGTGGACCGCAGCCTGCCGTGGCTGTGCGGGGAGGCGTTCGTCCGCGGGTACGTGTTCCTCGAGCTCGCGCACCGCCAGGGCGACGAGCTGTTGCTCTGGGACGAGTTCGGCGCCCGGTCCGCGGGACTGCCCGCCGACGTCGCTCCGCCCGGGGCCGTGCCGGACGCCGAGGCCGACGACCTCGCCGACGAGATCGCGGTGCTGCTCGTGCAGGCCGACGCGGGCGACGAGGACGCCGAGGCCGAGCTGGCCTCGCGCTACGAGGCCGACCCGCGGTTGAGCCCGCGCGCCGGCCTCGTGACGCTCACCCCGTACGACCGGGTGGGCGACGTGGACCTGGCCACGCGCACCACCCGGTGGCGCTAGGAGCTACGCGCCGGTCGGGCGGGGGCAGGAGACGCCCGTGCCGCCCAGGCCGCAGTAGCCCGCGGGGTTCTTGTCGAGGTACTGCTGGTGGTAGTCCTCGGCGTAGTAGAAGCGGCCCGCCTCGTCGGCGGTGCGCACCTCGGTCGTGATCTCGCCGAACCCGGCGCGGGTCAGCCGCGGCTGGTACTCGGCGAGCGTCTTGTCGGCCGCCTCGGCCTGCTCGTCGGACGTGGTGTAGATCGCCGAGCGGTACTGGGTGCCGACGTCGTTGCCCTGGCGGAAGCCCTGGGTCGGGTCGTGCGACTCCCAGAACGCACGGAGCAGGTCCTCGTGCGAGATGACGGCCGGGTCGTACGCAACCATGACCACCTCGGTGTGCCCGGTCTGGCCGGTGCACACCTCCTCGTACGTGGGGAAGGGGGTGAAGCCGCCCTGGTAGCCGACGGCGGTGGTCACGACGCCGGGCGTCTTCCACATCGCCTTCTCGGCGCCCCAGAAACAGCCCATGGCGACGTAGACCGTCGCGGTGCCGGTGGGCCACGGGCCCGCCAACGGGGTTCCCAGCACGGTGTGCGTCGTGGGCACCGTGTAGGCGTAGTCGTCGCGGCCGGCGAGGGCCCGCTCAGGGGCCACCATCGTCGATCGCAGTGCGGATCCGAACAGCCAGTTCATGGTCTCGATCCTCTCAGGGCGTGTACGCGGCTGGCACCGCCCGGCCAGCACAACCGTCCCCACGCTTCCCGTGTTCCCGGTGGACGAGGCGATATGGACCTAGCCTGTGTCAGTGACTCCCGATGATCTCGACTGGTCCGCAACAGGCTTCTCTACCCGCGCCATCCATGCAGGTCAGGACGCTGACCCGACCACGGGTGCCGTGGTCCCGCCCATCTTCCAGGTCTCCACCTACAAGCAGGACGGCGTGGGGAACCTGCGAGGCGGCTACGAGTACTCCCGGTCGGCGAACCCGACGCGCGCGGCGCTGGAGGAGGCGCTCGCCGCCGCGGAGGGTGGCGCGGGCGCGGCGGCCTTCGCCTCCGGGCTCGCGGCGGAGGACACGCTCCTGCGCGCCGTGCTCCGGCCCGGGGACCACGTCGTCGTGCCCGACGACGCCTATGGCGGCACGTACCGGCTGATCGCGCGCGTGTTCGGGCCATGGGGGATCGAGCACACGGCCGTGAACCTGTCCGACCCCGACGCGGTGCTCGGCGCCATCCAGCCCGGCCGCACCAAGGTCGTGTGGGTCGAGACGCCGACCAACCCGCTGCTCGGCATCGCGGACATCGCCGCGATCGCCGTGCACGCGCAGTCGGTCGGCGCGCTGCTCGTCGTCGACAACACGTTCGCGACCCCCTACCTGCAGCAGCCGCTCGCGCTCGGCGCGGACGTCGTCGTGCACTCGACGACCAAGTACATCGGCGGCCACTCCGACGTGGTCGGCGGGGCGCTCGTGGTCGGCGACGGCGCGCAGCTGCCCGTGGGGCTCGTCGGGCCCACCGGGACGACGAGCCTGCTCGACGCGGTGCGCTTCCACCACAACGCCTCGGGCGCGGTGGCCGGCCCGTTCGACGCGTGGCTGACCCTGCGCGGGCTGCGCACGCTCGCCGTGCGGATGGACCGGCACGTGGCGAACGCCGCCGCGGTCGTCGACTTCCTGAGCGGGCGCCCGGACGTCACCGAGGTGCTCTACCCCGGGCTCGAGTCACACCCGGGCCACGAGGTCGCGGCGCGGCAGATGTCGGCCTTCGGCGGCATGGTCGCCTTCCGCACCGGCAGCGAGGCGACCGCGCTCGCGGTGTGCGCCGCGACGCGCGTGTTCACCCTCGCCGAGTCGCTCGGCGGGGTCGAGTCGCTCATCGAGCACCCGTACCGGATGACGCACGGGTCGGTGGCCGGCACCGCCCTCGAGGTGCCCGACGACCTCGTCCGCCTGTCCGTCGGCATCGAGGATGCCGACGACC
>NZ_QWKP01000093.1 GCF_003470205.1 Cellulomonas rhizosphaerae | reverse complement strand
GCCCGACGACGACCCCGCCGACCACCATGAGCGTCGGGACCGGGAAGTCGTGCCACTCGGCCACGGGCGGTGGGGGCAGGCGGAAGTAGTCCAGCACCGCCAGGACGGCGAGCCAGAGCAGCCCGACGACGAGCACGCCGAGCACCACCCACTGCAGCACCCCCACGGCGCGCCACCAGGCCGGTCGCTTCGCGGCATCGAGCTGCGTGCCCGCGACGGCCTGGTCGAGCGCGTCGGCCAGGCCCTCGGTGGCCTCCGTGGCGCGGCGGCGGGCGTCGAGCGCCCACGCGTCGGGCAGGCCCGCGGTCGCGTCGGCGGCGTAGTCGCGCACCGCGGTCCGGGCCGCAGCCAGGACCGTCGGGGTCGCGGTCGGCAGCGAGGTCCGGGCCAGCTCGGGCCGGGCGGCGGGCGTGCGCAGGCCGATGCGGCGCAACGGGTCCGGGCGGAACCGGCCCAGCCAGCGCGTGACGGGCCAGCCGGTCGCGGCGTGGGCGTCGCGGCGGAACGAGCCGCGCACCGCACTCACGACCGTCGGCACCCCGGCCGCACGCTCCAGTCCCGCGACCAGCCGCGCGGTCGGCCGGGCCGGCTCGCGGCGTGAGCCCGGACCGAGCTCGACGCTGACCGCGGTCGCGGCGGTGCGGAGATCGGCGGCCCAGCGCCGGGTCGACGCCTCGCGCTTGGCCGCGGCCTCGTCGAGCATCGCGCGCAGCGCGTCGAGCCCCTGCCCCGTGCGCGCCGATGCCGCGACGACCCGCGCGCCGACCAGCCCGTCCTCGGCGACCAGCCGCTTGAGGTCGGCGAGGCAGGTGGCCGCCTCCTGCGCGGAGAGGCGGTCCACCTGGTTGAGCACGACGACCGTGACCTCGCCGTGCGCGGCCAGCGGCCGCAGGTAGCGCTCGTGCAGCGCGGCGTCGGCGTACTTCTGCGGGTCGACGACCCAGACCAGCAGGTCGGCGCGCTCGACGAGTCGCTCGGCGCGGATCCGGTGCTCGACGACGATCGAGTCGTGGTCGGGCAGGTCGAGCAGCACGAGTCCGCGCCGCGCCTCGGGCATCTCGTGGCGCCGGCCCACCTCGAGCCAGTCGAGCAGCGGTTCGGCCCCCTCACCCCACACGGCGGCCAGCGCGTGCGAGGTCGTCGGGCGCTGGACCCCGGCGGTGGCCAGCTCCCGGCCCGCGAGGGCGTTGAACACCGACGACTTGCCCGATCCCGTGGCGCCCGCGAGGGCCGCGACCGTGTGCTCGGCGGACAGCCCGCCCCGCTCACGTGCGTGCGCGACCACGGCGCGGGCTTCGTCGGCCCGCTCGGTCGGGAGCCGCTCGTCCGCGGCGTCGAGCGCGTCCTCGAGCGCCTGGGCGCGAGCCGCGAGGTCGATCGTCATGCCTGGTCCCTGCGCCCGAAGATGCGGCGCCACAGGCTCGGCTTCTCCTCGTCGTGCTTCTGCTCGGGCACCTGTTCGGGCACCGCGGCCGTCGGCTGCGAGCCGTGCTCGCGCCAGTGGGTCGCGCCCCGCAGCTCGACCGCGGTGGTCGCGATCCGGACCCGTTCCGGCGTCGGGCTGCTCCGGTCGCCGGTCGCCGCGCGCTCGACCGCGTCCGCGGCACCTCGCAGCGCGTCGCCCTCGCCCGTCGCGGTGCCGAGCGCGTCGAGCTGGCCGACGTACCGGGCCGCCTCGACGTCGAGCAACCCGCGGACGCGCTCCTCGAGCCGCTCGCGCGCGCTCGTCGTGAGCCGTCGGACAGCCTCGTCGCCGAACACCGCCTCGAGCAGCTTCTGAGCGACGACTGCCGTGCCGCCGGCAATGCCCACCTCGATGCCCGTCAGTCCGCCGGTCGAGGCGAACACGAGCACCATGAGGCTCACGCCCAGCCCGTTGAGGCCGAACGACAGCGCCCGCGCGGTCCCCCGCTTGTCCGCACCCTGCTCGCGCACGAGCTCGAGCACGTCGCCCTGCCACAGCCGGATCTGCTCGGCGACGGCGCCGCGCGTCGCGCCGGACCCGCGCGACAGGTCGAGGCCGACGAGCAGCCCCGCGCCCGCCGGGTCCGCGCGCCACGACTCGAACGTGCGCTCGGCGGCCTCGTCGATCGCGTCGAGCAGCACGGCCTCGAGCCCGTGTGCGATCGCCTGCTCGACATCGGGCGCCTGCGCGGGCTTGCCGCGGAAGAACCCGACGACCGCGTCCCGCGCGCGCCCGACGCGCTGCTCGATCGAGCGGAAGAACTCGCCGGTCCCGACGAAGTCCTGCCAGCGGGCCAGCACCTCGCCGCGCAGCAGCGAACCGTCGGAGGTGGCCGCGGCGACACGCGCGACCGCGTCATCGGCGTAGCGCCGGCTCACGTCCCGCAGGCGGGCGTCGGCCTCGACCTGCGCGTCGCTGGCCGCCGCGATCGCCAGCGTGCGGCGCACGAGGTCGTCGACGACGCCGTCGAGCGTCGCGCCGACGACCGCGTCGCGCGCGTCTGGGTCGGCGCCGAGGTCGGACAGGTGCGCGGCGACCTCGCCCACCGCCTCGAGCGGCAGCAGCCCTTCGACGAGGGCCGACTCCGGTATCGCGAACAGCGGCGAGCCGCCGAGCCCGTGCTCGTCCATCAGGCGGCGCAGGTCGCCGACCACGGCCTCCGCGCCCGGGTCCACGCGGTCGACGACGAGCGCGACCTGCGCGCGACGTTCGGCCGCGGCGATGAGCAGCTCCCACGGCACCGCGTCGGCGTACCGGGCCGCCGTCGTCACGAACAGCCAGAGGTCCGCGGCGGCGAGCAGCTGCGCGGCGAGCTCGCGGTTCGCGACCTCGACCGAGTCGATGTCCGGCGCGTCCAGCAGGGCCAGCCCCTGCGGCAGGGCGTCCGTGCCGACGAGCCGCAGCGCGCGGGCTCCCCCGGCCTGCGGTCCGTCCGCGGTGACGCGTGCCAGCCCGGGCAGCACGCGGTCCGTGCTGAACCAGCGGGCGTCGAGCGGGTGGTGGGCCAGCACGGGCGAGCGCGTCGTCGGGCGCAGCACGCCCGGCACGCTGACGTGCTCGCCGAGCAGCGAGTTCACGAGCGTCGACTTCCCCGCGCCGGTGGATCCGCCGACGACGACGAGCAGCGGCGCGCCCTGGGCCCGGAGCCGGGGCAGGACGTAGTCGTCGAGCTGCTCGACCGCGAGGGTCAGCTCGCGCCTGGCAGCGGTCGCTCCGGGCGCGTCGAGCGGCAGCCGGGTGCTCGTCAGCCGGGTGCGCAGGTCCTCGAGCGACCCGGTCAGCGCCGACGCCGGCCGCGGGGGATCGTGTGCGTCCATGTGCCCAGTGTGCGGGGTGCGGCGACCCGCGGCCGGTTGGAACGGCGTGTCCGCGCTGGCCAGCGGGGTGTGCGGGCCGTCGGGCGGCCAGGTGCCACGCGCGGGGACGACGACGGGGAGCGCCCGCCGCAGCGGTGCGCTCCCCGTCGTGACTGCTGGGTGCGTGCGTCAGTCGCGACGCAGCTTGCGGTACGTCACCCGGTGGGGACGCGCCGCGTCGGCGCCGAGGCGCTCGACCTTGTTCTCCTCGTAGGAGGCGAAGTTGCCCTCGAACCAGTACCAGTTCGACGGGTTCTCCTCGGTGCCCTCGTACGCCAGGATGTGCGTCGCGACCCGGTCGAGGAACCACCGGTCGTGGGAGACCACCACTGCGCAGCCCGGGAACTCGAGCAGGGCGTTCTCGAGCGAGCCGAGGGTCTCCACGTCGAGGTCGTTGGTGGGCTCGTCGAGCAGCAGCAGGTTGCCGCCCTGCTTGAGCGTGAGCGCGAGGTTGAGGCGGTTGCGCTCACCGCCCGAGAGCACGCCGGCGGGCTTCTGCTGGTCGGGACCCTTGAAGCCGAACGCGGCCACGTAGGCACGCGAGGGCATCTCGACGTTGCCGACCTTGAGGAAGTCGAGCCCGTCGGAGACGACCTCGAACAGCGTCTTCTTGGGGTCGATGCCGCCGCGCGACTGGTCGACGTACGAGATCGAGACCGTCTCGCCGACCTTGAGGTTGCCCCCGTCGAGCGGCTCGAGGCCGACGATCGTCTTGAACAGCGTCGTCTTGCCGACGCCGTTCGGGCCGATGACGCCGACGATGCCGTTGCGCGGCAGCGTGAAGCTCAGGCCGTCGATGAGGACGCGGCCGTCGAAGCCCTTCTGCAGGTTGGCGGCCTCGAGGACGATCGAGCCCAGGCGCGGGCCCGGCGGGATCTGGATCTCCTCGAAGTCGAGCTTCCTGGTGCGGTCCGCCTCGGCGGCCATCTCCTCGTAGCGCGCCAAGCGCGACTTGGACTTCGTCTGGCGGCCCTTGGCGTTGGACCGGACCCACTCCAGCTCCTCCTTGAGGCGCTTCGCGAGCTTGAGGTCCTTCTTGCCCTGGATCGCCAGGCGCTCCTGCTTCTTCTCGAGGTAGGTCGAGTAGTTGCCCTCATACGGGTACAGGCGGCCGCGGTCGACCTCGCAGATCCACTCCGCGACGTGGTCGAGGAAGTACCGGTCGTGGGTGACGGCCAGGATGGCGCCCGGGTAGTCCTTGAGGTGCGCCTCCAGCCACAGCACGCTCTCGGCGTCCAGGTGGTTGGTGGGCTCGTCGAGCAGCAGCAGGTCGGGCTTCTCCAGCAGGAGCTTGCACAGCGCGACGCGGCGGCGCTCACCACCGGACAGCACGGTCACGTCGGCGTCCGGCGGCGGGCAGCGCAACGCGTCCATCGCCTGCTCGAGCTGGGCGTCGAGGTCCCACGCGTCGGCCGCGTCGATGGCCTCCTGCAGCTGGCCCATCTCCGCGAGCAGCGCGTCGAAGTCCGCGTCGGGCTCGGCCATCAGCGCGGAGATCTCGTTGTAGCGGTCGAGCTTGCCCTTGATCTCGGCGACGCCCTCCTCGACGTTGCCGAGCACCGTCTTGCTCTCGTTGAGCGGCGGCTCCTGCTGGAGGATGCCGACGGTGTACCCCGGGCTCAGGCGCGCCTCGCCGTTGGAGGGCTGGTCGAGGCCGGCCATGATCTTGAGGATCGTGGACTTTCCCGCGCCGTTGGGCCCGACGACGCCAATCTTGGCGCCGGGCAGGAAGTTCAAGGTGACGTCGTCAAGGATGACCTTGTCTCCGTGCGCCTTGCGCGTCTTGTACATGGAGTAGATGAACTCAGCCACTGGCTCTTCGTCCGCCTCGGTGCTCGGGTGCTTGGGGATGTCGCCCGACGAGGCGCCGGTCCGGTCGCGCGCACGCGCCGACCGGCTCCCGCGTCGGGATGCCGGTTCCCCAGCCTAGGCGATCACCTGCTGGTGGTGAGCTCTCGGGCGCCCCAGTCGGCGTCGTGCTGCTGCGGTTCACGCAGCTCGTCCAGGTCGGAGTCGTCCTCGTCGCCGTCGTCGGACCCGTCGGCGACCGCGTCCGCCGGCACGAATCGCTCGCTCGGTCCGTCGGTGATCTCCGGCGAGTCCTCGTCGGGCGCCTCGGCCAGCCCGGTCACGTCCGTCGGCCCCTCCTCGGCACGCGCACTGATCGTCCGGCGGAAGTTGCTGGACCCGAAGGCCAGGTCGTGGCCCACCGTGACCGCCTCGAGCACGAGCCCGCTGCGGGGCGTGCCGTCCGCGCTGACCCACTCCTCGGTGGACAGCCGGCC
The DNA here is from genome assembly GCF_003470205.1 of Cellulomonas rhizosphaerae. Taxonomy (GTDB): domain Bacteria; phylum Actinomycetota; class Actinomycetes; order Actinomycetales; family Cellulomonadaceae; genus Cellulomonas; species Cellulomonas rhizosphaerae. The sequence continues at coordinate 2,265 of NZ_QWKP01000093.1, read as the reverse complement.
GTGCGCCACGATCGGGTCGCCCTTGCGCAGGGACGCAGCGACGTTCACTGCGAGGGTGCGCCACACCTTGACCCGGAACCACTCGGTGCGGCCGTCGCGCCACGCCCCGGTGCTGCGGTCGAAGAACCGCCGCGTGCTGGCGACACGGAACGAGGTGTAGGCCTGGCGGCCCTCGCGGGCCGGGAACAGGGTGACGTCGCTGCCGATCCAGCCCACCACGGTGACGTCGAGGCTCTGCGTGCTCATCTGACTCTCCTTCGCCGGCGCCCCGGCGGGTGCGGGGCTCGTGGCAAGGAGCGTGTCTCGTCCCACCCTCACCGCGCGGGGCGCGGACGCGAATCGGTGGACGAGGCGTGGAGAACCGGGGGCTGTGGTCGGCTCGGCGTCAGCCGCGGGCCGTCGCGACCAGCTCGCGCACCTCGCGGTGCTCGCCGAGCACCTCCTGCGCGGGCTCGAGCATCAGCGCCCGCGCGACACCCTCGATCGCGGCGCGCCCGTCGCGCAGGGTGGCCCCGCCGCGTCGCCGTCCGGCCGCCCGCCGGGCAGCGGACGCACCGAGCATGCACGCGACCGCGCCCAGGGCCAGCGCGACAGCGACCACGGGCGCCCAGCCGTAGCTGTCCCCGTCGCCGACCAGTGTGCCGACCGCGAGCGCGGCGACCATGAGCGCCAGCACGCCGAGCACCACGGCGGCCACCGTGAGCACCACCGCGGCGACCGACCTGCGGGCGGCGATCGTGATCTGCGAGAGCGCGGTCGCCACGGCGACGCCGATCTCCGCCGCCGGCGCGACGCGCGCGTCCAGGTCGGCAGCCCACCGCGCCGGCAGGCCGGACGTGAGCGGCTCGAGCCAGGCCGAGCGCGCGAGCCCGACCGAGTGCACCTGCACGGGCCCGGGCGACGGCATCGTCGCCTCGCGGCCGCTGCTCGCGGCCCCGACGGCCGCGGCCACGGCGGGCAGCCCGGCGGCCGCGGCCAGCGTGTCGACGACCCCGGTGACCGACAGCGCCGCGGGCTCGCGCTCGCCGACCTGCGACGACACGGCGGCGACGGCGTCGGCGACCTCGGCCGACGCGCGCGTCGCGGCGAGCGACCGGCCCGCGACGGACGCCGCGAGCGACTCGCGCAGCTCGTTGATGCCCGCTCCGGTGTGCGCGGAGACGGCCCGCACGGGCACGCCGGTCAGCCCGTCGGCGACCAGCAGGCGCCCGACATCGGTCAGGAGCTCGTCGCGCACGTCGGGCGGCACGGTATCGACCTGGTTCATCACGACGAGCATCGAGGCCTCGTGCCCGACGAGTCGCTGCAGGTAGCCCGTGTGCAGGGCGTCGTCGGCGTACTTCTGCGGGTCGACGACCCACACCAGCAGGTCGGCCTGCGGCAGCAGCCGGTCGACGACCTCGCGGTGCTCGGGCTCGATCGAGTCGTGGTCCGGCAGGTCGAGCAGCACCAGCCCGCGCAGGGCGATCTGCGACTCGCCGTCCAGCGCGCTCTCCCGCTCGATGCGGCGCTCGGAGTCGACGCCGAGCCAGTCCAGCAGCGCGGCCGCGTCGGTCCCCCACACGCACGCGGTGATCTGCGAAGTCGTCGGCCGCCGCACCCCGACGTCGGCGAACTTCAGGCCCGAGACCGCGTTGAACAGGCTCGACTTGCCCGACCCGGTGCCGCCGACGAGCGCGACGACCGTGTGGTCCACGCCGAGCGCGAGGCGCTCGCGCACGCCGGCGAGCTCGGTGGCCGCCTTCTCGACGACGGCCGGGTCGAGCCGCGTGCCGCCGAGCTCGGTCGCGCGCACGAGCGCGCCGACGCGTGCCTCGAGGATCTCGGAGTCGCTCATGTCAGCCCCTTGAGGACGGCCAGCCGCAGCCGCAGCCGGGCAGCCGCGTCGTCGGCCAGGTCGGGGTCGGCCAGGATCTCGCCGACGGCGGTGCGTTCGAGCCGGGCCTGGGCGATGCCGCGGTCGGCGAGGTCGACCACGAGGTCGTCGAGCATCCGCTGGCCGGTGGGGCCGAGCAGCGCGACGAGCAGGGCCGATGCCTCGCTCACCCCGGAGGCGCCGGCCAGCGCGACGGCGGCCAGCCCGTCCTCGCCGAGCGCCTTGACTGCCTTGGCGCGGCCCTTCTCGACCCGCGCCAGGGCACGCCCCGCGAGCTCGTCGTCCGGCTTCGCCGCCAGGCCCGCGCGCACGACGCGAGGACCCTGCGTGGTCCAGCCGCGCGCGGCGAGCTCGGCCGCGGCGGTCCGGCGCGACGCGGCACCGTCGCG
>NZ_QWKP01000092.1 GCF_003470205.1 Cellulomonas rhizosphaerae | reverse complement strand
GCGGGGCGGGCGGCGGGGGCGCCGAGCCGACCGCACGCTCGACCGCCTGGTTCCACGCACCGGCGCCGCCCGGCTTGCGCGGGCGCAGCGCCGAGGCGCGCAGCACGAGCGTGCCGGCCGCCTTGTCGTGCCAGCCGCGCTGCGCGGGGCCGTTGTCCCACGCGCCCGAGGCGACCACGACGATCTGGCCGACGAAGCAGGCGATGGCCCCCGCGGCGACGACGAGCTGGCGCACCAGGATGGCGAGCAGCCCGGCGGGACGGGCCGTGCGGGCGGAGACGGTGCGGTAGCCGAGCAGCCAGCCACCCGCGGTCGCGCCGGTGTACGACTCGGCGACCCACTGGCCGATGCCGACGAGGCCGGCGAGCGCGAGCGGCGCGACCAGCCGGGCCGACGAGCTGTCGACCGCGATCCCGATGCCGACGCCGATCCCGTACGCGAGAGCCGCGACGAGCCCGTCGATCAGGTACGCGAGCACGCGACCGCCGATGGGCGCGACGGTCCCGGGAGTCACCGCGACCCCGGTGCCCTCGAAGGTGGTGCTGCTCACGTGACCCCCCAACTCGGTCCGCGGCCGCCGTGGCCGCGCGGGACATCGTGCCAGATCCCGGCCCCCACAGGGCACGCGAGAGCGCGTCAGGACGCGCGGTCCACCAGCAGGTCCGCGAAGGCGACCAGCGCGTCCTTGACCGGCCCGTCGGGCAGCGGCGCGAGCTCGGCCGCGGCCGCGTGCGCCAGGGCCACCGCACGCTGCCGGGTGAGCTCGACGACCGGGTGCTCGGCGAGGGCCGCGACGGCCGCGGCGAGCGCCTCGTCGCCGGACAGGTCGGCGTCCAGCAGGGCCAGGGCGGCGTGGTCCTCGTCCGTCGCGTCGGGACCGGCGGCCCGCGCCCGCAGCAGCAGCGCGGGCATCGTCGGGACACCCTCGCGCAGGTCCGTGCCGGGCGTCTTGCCCGTCACCGAGCCGTCGGAGGTGAGGTCGATGACGTCGTCGGCCAGCTGGAACGCGACGCCGATGCGCTCGCCGAACGCCGTCACCGTCGCGACCACGTGCGGGGGGCAGCCGGCGAACATCGCGCCGAGGCGCGCGGACGTGGCGATCAGCGACGCGGTCTTGTCCGCGAGAACCTGCAGGTAGTGCTCGACCGGGTCCTCGTCCGGGCGCGGGCCGACGGTCTCGTGCAGCTGGCCGAGGCACAGCCGCTCGAACGTCGCGGACTGGATCCGCACCGCCTCCGGGCCCAGGCCCGCCACGGTCGACGACGCGCGCGCGAAGAGGAGGTCGCCCGTGAGGATCGCGACCGAGTTGCCCCAGACCTCGTGCGCGGAGGGCGCACCGCGGCGCAGGGGCGCGGAGTCCATGACGTCGTCGTGGTAGAGCGTGGCGAGGTGGGTGAGCTCGACCACGACGGCGGCGTCGAGGACCTCGCGGCGCGCACCGTCACCGAGCTCCGCGGTCAGCAGCGTGAGCATGGGCCGCAGTCGCTTGCCGCCCGCGTTGACCAGGTGGCGCGAGGCGGTGTCGGCGAGGGCGTCGGCGTGCGCGACGGCGTCACGCAGGCGCTCCTCGACCAGGGCGAGGCGGTCCGTCAGGCGCTCGGCAAGGGCCGGGTCGGCCAGCGGGATGGCCGTCGTCGAAGTCACGGGACGAACCTATCTCGCCCCGGGCGTGGTCACGGACCTCACGGCAGGAACGTCGACATGTGGGAGATCACGTCGAGTACCGGCGTCGGGAAGACGCCGAGCACGATGGTGGTCAGCGCGCACAGCCCGATGGCGACTGCCGCGAAGCCTTCGGTGCCGACGACCGTCGTCGTGAGCGCCGGCGCCTTCTCGGCCACGAGCGTCGCGACCGCGGGCGACGTGCCGCCACCGACGGCGACGTCGGTCTCCTCCGGGGCGGCAGCTGCCGCGGGGGCCTCGTCGGCCGGGGCGTCCGAGAAGAACATCAGCACGACGATGCGCACGTAGAAGAACGCGGCACCGGCCGACGCGAGCACGCCGAGCAGCGCGAGCGGCCATGCGCCGCCGTCGACCGCCGCGGAGAACACCCCGAACTTTCCGACGAAGCCGGCCGTGAGCGGGATGCCCGCGAACGAGAACAGGAAGAGCGCGAACGCGCCCGCGTGCCACGGGTGCCGCCGGCCGATGCCGGCCCACTGCGACAGGTGCGTCGCCTCGCCGAGGATCACGCCGTCGGCGTCCCGCTCGCGCACGAGCCAGACGACGCCGAAGGCGCCGATCGTCGCGGCGCCGTAGACGAGCAGGTAGAACAGCACCGCGGAGACGCCGGCCGCGTCCAGCGCGACCACGCCCGTGAGGATGAACCCTGCGTGCGCGACCGAGGAGTAGGCGAGCAGCCGCTTCATGTCCGTCTGCACCATCGCGATGACCGTGCCGACGACCATCGTCAGGATCGTCACGGTCCACATGACCACGTCGAGGTCCCACTGCAGGCCCGGGATCACCGTGTAGACGACGCGCAGCAGCGCGCCGAACGCGGCGACCTTGGTGCACGCGGCCATGAAGCCGGTGATCGGCGTCGGGGCGCCCTGGTAGACGTCGGGGGTCCACGCGTGGAACGGGACGGCGCCGATCTTGAACAGCAGGCCGGCGAGCACCATCACGGCGCCGACCAGCAGGAGCGTGTCGAGGCCGGTCGGGTTCTGCGTGGCCGTCGCGATGTCGGCGTAGCTCAGCGAGCCGGCGTAGCCGTAGACCAGCGCGATGCCGAACAGCATGAGCGCCGAGGCGAACGCGCCGAGCAGGAAGTACTTCATGGCCGCCTCCTGCGAGAGCAGCCGGCGGCGGCGCGCCATGCCCGTGAGCAGATAGAGCGGCAGCGAGAGGACCTCGAGCGCGACGAACAGCGTCAGCAGGTCCCCCGTGGCGGGGAAGATCAGCATGCCGCCCGTGGCGAACAGCACGAGCGGGTAGACCTCGGTCTGTGCCAGGCCCTGGCGGCGCGCGAGCTCCTCGTAGTCGGAGCCGGGCACGGAGGCGGCGGACGGCGCGAAGGCGTCCTCGCCCGTGCTGGTCCGGTCCGCGATGATCAGCAGCGAGATCAGCGCCAGCAGCGCGATCGTGCCCTGCAGCACGAGGGTCGGCCCGTCGACGATCAGCGAGGTGCCGAGCACGCGCACGCCGCCCGACGACTTCACGCCGCTCCACAGCGCGGCCACGGCCACGATCGCGCCCGCCAGGGCAGCGGCGGAGAACGCGAGCTGCACAGTGCGCCGGCGGCGGGCCGGGACGAACGCCTCGAGCAGCACGCTGACCGCGGCGGCGCCCAGGACGATGAGGACGGGGCTCAGGTGCGCCCAGTCGACGTGCGGGGCCGTGAACGTCACGGGTTGCTCCCTTCAGCGGCGCTGGCGGGCAGGTCGGTGACGCCCACCTGCTCGAGCGTGACGGAGGCCGGCGGGCGGACCAGGTCGAGCGCGGGTCCGGGCACGAAACCGAGGACGAGCATCGCCAGGAGCAGGGGCGCGACGGCCCACCGCTCGCGGTTGCGCATGTCCGGCATCGTCTCGAGACCGTCGCGCACGGGGCCCGTGAAGATCCGCTGGTAGGTCCACAGCACGTAGATCGCGGCGAGGACCACGCCCAGCGAGGCGACGATCGCCGCGGCGGGGTGCCGCGCGAACGTGCCGACCAGCACGAGGAACTCGGAGACGAACGTCGACAGGCCGGGCAGCGACAGCGCCGAGAGGCCCGCGACCAGGAACGTGCCCGCGATGACCGGCACGACCTTCTGCAGCCCGCCGAAGTCGGCGATGTCCTGCGACCCGCGCCGGGCCACGAGGAACCCGGCGATGAGGAACAGCGCCCCCGTCGAGAGGCCGTGGTTGACCATGTAGAACGACGAGCCGGCCACCGACGTGGACGTGAACGCGAAGATCCCCAGCACGATGAAGCCGAAGTGCGACACCGAGGTGTAGGCGATCAGGCGCATGAGGTCCTTCTGCCCGATCGCGAGCAGCGCGCCGTAGATGATCGAGATGATCGCCAGCACGATGACGAACGGCGCCGCCCAGCGGGAGGCCGCGGGGAACAGCGGCAGGCACAGCGTGAGCATCCCGAACGTGCCGACCTTGTCGAGCACGCCGACGAGCAGCACGGACGTGCCGGGCGTGGCGTTCTGCGCCGCGTCGGGCAGCCACGTGTGCACCGGGAACATCGGCGCCTTGATCGCGAACGCCAGGAAGAAGCCCGCGAACAGCCACTTCTCCAGCGTCGGGTCGATCGCGAGGTTGGTCAGGTTGTCCGTGAGGAACCCGTCCGGACCGCCCGGGCCCTGCAGGTACAGCGCAATGACCGCGACCAGCATGATCAGGCCGCCGGTCAGCGAGTAGATGAGGAACTTGATCGCCGCGTACCGCCGCTGCGCCCCGCCGAAGGCACCGATCATGAAGTAGACCGGGATGAGCATCGCCTCGAACAGGACGTAGAAGAAGAACACGTCCCGCGCGGCGAACACCGCGACGATGAAGGCCTCGAGCACGAGGGCCAGGGCCAGGAAGTGGCGCAGGCGGTCGCTCGGGTCACCCTCGGAGCCCTGCTCGCGCCAGGCGGCGAGCACGACGAGGGGCACGAGCACCACGGACATGAGGATCAGCGCGAGCCCCACGCCGTCGACGCCGACCGCGTAGGAGACCCCCAACGAGGGTATCCACTGGTGCGTCTCGAGCAGCTGGTGCTTGCCCGCCGTGGCGGTGTCGAACGCGAGCAGCGCACCCACGCCGAGGGCGACCTCGGCGAGGGTGAAGGCGAGCGCGACGGTGCGCGTGTGGCGCCGGGCTCCGGCGGGCAGCAGCCACAGCACCGCGGCGCCCACCAGGGGCAGCACGATGAGGGCAGTCAGCCAGGGGAAGTCGGAGGACATCGTGTTGTGCGCTCCTCAGCTCTGGATGACCAGGACGGCGACGACGAGGACGACCAGACCGATGAGCATCGTGGCGGCGTAGGAACGCACGAAGCCGGTCTGGGTCTTGCGAAGGATCTGGCCGAGCCCGACCGTCGTCTGGCCGATGCCGACGGCGCCGCCGTCGACGACTGCCTTGTCGGCGTAGACCAGCGAGCGGGTCAGGTGCTGACCGGGCTCGACGAGCAGGGCGTCGTTGACGGCGTCCTGGTAGAGGTCGACCCGGGCCGCACGCGTGAGCGGCGCACCGATCGGCGGGATGACCGGCACGGTCGAGATCGCGTACCGGCGCCACGCGAGCACCGCCCCGGCGACGACGAGTACGAGCGTGAGCGCGATCAGCACTCCGGCAGGCAGCACGGGCTCGCCGTGCTCCCCGCTGCCCGTGACCGGCGCGAGCCAGTCGACGAACCGCCCGCCGAGGCCGAGCACGAGGCCGAGACCCGCCGAGCCGACGGCCAGGATGATCATCGGCCAGGTCATCAGCGCCGGGGACTCGTGCGGGTGCTGCGGGCTGCCGTCGGTCTTCGTCGACCAGCGCCGCTCGCCCTCGAACGTCATGAAGAACAGGCGCGACATGTAGAACGCCGTGATGCCGGCGCCCAGCAGCGCGACCATGCCGAACACCCAGGCCCGCCACTCCTGCCCGTCGGTCGGGATGAACGCGGCCTCGATGATCTTGTCCTTGGACCAGAAGCCCGAGAACGGGGGGACGCCGAGGATCGCGAGCCAGCCGAGCCCGAAGGTCACGTAGGTGATCTTCATGTAGCGGGCCAGGCCGCCGAACCGGCGCATGTCCACCTGGTCGTCCATCCCGTGCATCACGGAGCCGGCGCCCAGGAACATGCCTGCCTTGAAGAAGCCGTGCGTGACGAGGTGGAAGATCGCGAACGCGTAGCCCGCCGGGCCGAGGCCCGCGGCGAGGACCATGTAGCCGATCTGGGACATCGTCGAGGCGGCCAGCGCCTTCTTGATGTCGTCCTTCGCGCAGCCGACGATCGCCCCGAACAGCAGCGTGATCGCGCCGACGACGACCACGACGAGCTGCGCGGTGGGAGCGGCGTCGAAGATGGCCGACGACCGCACGATCAGGTAGACGCCGGCGGTGACCATGGTCGCGGCGTGGATGAGCGCGGAGACCGGCGTCGGGCCGGCCATCGCGTCGCCGAGCCAGGACTGCAGCGGGAACTGCGCCGACTTGCCGCACGCGGCGAGCAGCAGCATGAGCCCGATGCCCGTGAGCGTCGCCTGGTTGACGCCCGACATGTCGGCGCCGAGCACCGTGCCGAAGTCGACGCCGCCGAACGTCGCGAACATCAGCCCGAGCGCGACGATGAGCCCGATGTCGCCGATGCGGTTGGCGATGAACGCCTTCTTGGCCGCGACCGCGTACGGCGTGCGGTGGTTCCAGAACCCGATGAGCAGGTACGACGCGAGGCCGACGCCCTCCCAGCCGACGAACAGCAGCAGGTAGCTGTCCGCGAGGACGAGCACGAGCATCGCCGCGACGAACAGGTTGAGGTAGGCGAAGAACCGCCGCCGGTCCCGGTCGTGGTCCATGTAGGCCACGGAGTAGACGTGGATCAGGGTGCCGACGAACGTCACCAGCAGCACGAACGTCAGCGACAGCGGGTCCAGCCGCATGCCGGCGTCGAGGTGGAACGCGCCCGCGTCGATCCACGTGCCGAGGTGCACGTCGAGGATGCGCGAGCTCGAGTCGCGGCCGAGCATCGCCAGGAACGTCAGCAGGCCGATCACGAACGCGCCGGCCGAGGCCAGCACGCCGAGCCAGTGGCCCCACTTGTCGGAGCGCCGGCCGAGCAGCAGCAGGATGGCGGCGGAGGCGAGCGGCAGGCCCACGAGCAGCGGCGCGACGGCGTAGATGCCGGCCCGCACCGGCTCGGCCGTGGCCGGGCCGATCTCGCTCAAGGGCACGCTCGTCGCCCAGGTCGTCAGGGTGTGCACGGTCCGCCCCTCAGCTCTTCAGCAGGTTCACGTCGTCGACCGAGGCCGAGCGTCGGGTTCGGTAGATGGACACGATGATCGCGAGCCCGACGACGACCTCGGCGGCGGCCACGACCATGACGAAGAACGCGAGCACCTGGCCGTCGAGCTGGCCGTGCAGCCGCGAGAACGTCACGAGCAGCAGGTTCGTCGCGTTGAGCATGAGCTCGACGCCCATGAACACGATGATCGCGTTGCGCCGCAGCAGCACGGTCGCGGCGCCGATCGAGAACAGGATCCCGGCGAGCACCAGGTAGTGGTCGAGGCTCACTTGCCGTCCCCCTCGAGGTCGACGCCGGCGACGGCGTCCGCGATGTCGGGCGCGTTGACGGGCTGGCCCGCGGGGTCGGCCTCGGGTGGCGTGTTCTCGACGTCTCCCTTGGCGGAGCGGCCCGCGAGCACGCGGTCGATGCGGGCCGCGTACTCGGCCGCGTCCGCCTCCTGGCCGCGCACGCGCAGCACGCGCGGCACGGACGACTCGATCGGGTTGCCGCACGGGTCGAGCGCGGGCACGTCCATCGCGTTGTGCCGGGCGTAGACACCGGGGGCGGGCAGGGGCGCCAGGTGGTGGCCGCCCTCGACGCGCAGGTCGGCGAGCTCGCGCTGGCCGCGCTTGGGGGTCAGGCGCCGGCGGTGGGTGAGCACCAGAGCGCCGAGCGCCGCGGTGACGAGCAGCGCGCCGACGACCTCCATCGCGAACACGTGCTGGGAGAAGATCACCTGCGCGACGCCCTCCGGGTTCGACGGGGCGTTCGCCTCGTCGAGACCCACCGGGTCGGGGTAGATCGCTGTACCGAGGACGCCGGCGAGCACCGCGGCCAGGCCCAGCCCG
>NZ_QWKP01000091.1 GCF_003470205.1 Cellulomonas rhizosphaerae | reverse complement strand
CTCCAGTCGAGCAGGGGGTCGCCGGCGGCGACGACGTCACCGTCGGCGGCCAACGCCGTGACGACGCCCTCGGGCGCCTGCAGGGCCACGACCGGGCAGATCGTCGCGAGCCCGGCGGCCGCCACGTCCACGGGCGACCAGCTCACGAGCTGCTGCCCTGCCGTGACCGTGTCACCCACGCGGACGTGCAGCGTGAAGCCGAGCCCTTTGAGGCTCACGGTGTCGATGCCGAGGTGCACCAGCACGGAGCGCTCGTCCAGCTCGAGCGCGAACGCGTGCGGGTGCAGCGCGCCGACGACGCCGTCGGCGGGCGACACCACGTGCTGCGTCTGGGTGCGCTCGGGCTCGATCGCGATGCCCGGGCCGATGATCTGCTCGGCGAACACGACGTCGGGCACCGCCGAGACGGGCCGCACGGTGCCGGCGAGCGGGCTCAGGAGCCGCAGCGTCGCCACGGGCTGGTCAGCGCAGCGAGTCGAGCTCGGCCGCGAGGTTGTCGGCCTCCGGGCCGACGATGACCTGGACGATCCGACCGGAGCGCACGACGCCGAACGCCCCGGACGCCTTGAGCGCCGCCTCGTCGACCAGCTGCGAGTCGCCGACCTCGACCCGCAGGCGGGTGATGCACGGCTCCAGGTCGACGACGTTCGAGTCGCCGCCCAGCGCTGCGAGGATCTGCTCTGCCTTGCTCAAAGGAACTCCTCATGGTCAACCGGCGCGATCCGTCGACACGCGCACCCAGCAGCCTAACCCTCACGAGGGCCCCTCAGGCGCGCTCAGCCCCGTCCGGCCCAGCGGGTGCGTGTCGGTTGGCGTCGCGCGCCCCCGAAGGGCAAGACTGCTGAGCACTTCGACGAGGAGGTCATCCCAGGTGAGCCCGCAGCCCCCCACGGTCGTCACCGGCATCGGCGTGAGCCCAGGCCGCGTCGCCGCGCCCGCCGTCCTCATGCCTGACCCGATCACCGAGCCGCCCGCCGGCCGCCGGCTGCCCCCCGGCGCCGACCACGACGCGGCTGCCCACAGCATCGCGACGGCCTCGGAGCGTGTCCGCGCCGACCTCGACGCCGCGGCCGACCGGGCAACCGGGGACGCAGCCGACCTGCTGCACACGACCGCCGCGATCGCCGCCGACCCGACGCTGGTCGCCGACGCGGTCGAGCGCGTGATGACCGAGCACCTCGTGCCCGAGCGGGCCGTCTGGGAGGCGGCCGACGCGGTCGCCGAGCAGTTCCTCGCGATCGGCGGGGTGTTCGCCGAGCGCACGCGGGACATCGCCGACGTGCGCGACCGCCTGGTGGCCGAGCTGACCGGCCGCGCGGCCCCCGGCGTCCCCGAGCGCGACGAGCCGTTCGTGCTCGTCGGCCTCGACCTGGCCCCCGCCCTGGTGGCCACCCTCGACACCGACCGCGTGCTGGCGATCGTCACGGCCGAGGGCGGTCCGACCGCGCACACCGCGATCCTCGCGCGCGCCCGCGGCATCGCCGGCGTGGTCGCCGCGCGCGGCATCCTCGACGCGCTGACTGATGGGGACGTCGTGCTGGTCGACGGCGCCGCCGGGACGGTCACGGTGCGGCCCGACGAGGCCCAGGTCGCCGCGGCGCGGGCGCTGGCCGCGCAGGTCCGCACGTTCACCGGCCCCGGCCAGACGTCCGACGGCCACCGGGTCGAGCTGCTCGCGAACGTCGGCGACCCGGCGGCCGCGGGAGCCGCCGCCGAGGCCGGGGCCGAGGGCGTCGGGCTGTTCCGCACCGAGTTCGCGTTCCTCGACCGCGAGGAGGCGCCGTCGATCGACGAGCAGGTGGACGCCTATCGCCAGGTGTTCTCCGCGTTCGCCGGCCACAAGGTCGTCATCCGCACCCTCGACGCTGGCGCCGACAAGCCCATGCCGTTCCTCGCGGGCGACGCCGAGGTCAACCCGGCGCTCGGCGTCCGCGGGCTGCGCACGGTCGAGCGGCACCCCGACATCCTCGAGGACCAGCTGACCGCGATCCGGACCGCGCGCGACGCCGAGACCGCCGACGTGTGGGTCATGGCCCCGATGGTCTCCACGGTCGACGAGGCCGCCGACTTCGTCGCCGCGTGCGCGCGCCACGGCCTCGACCACGCCGGCGTGATGATCGAGGTCCCGAGCGCTGCGCTCATGTCCGGCCCGATCCTGGCCCACGCGACGTTCGCCTCCGTCGGCACCAACGACCTCGTGCAGTACACGATGGCCGCCGACCGCCTGCTCGGTGCCGTCGCGCACCTGTCGGTCGCGTGGCAGCCCGCGGTGCTGCAGCTCGTCGCGGCCACGTGCGCCGGCGCCGCGGCCCAGGGGCGGCCGGTCGGGGTCTGCGGCGAGGCCGCCGCGTCGCCCGCGCTCGCCGCGGTGCTCGTCGGGCTCGGGGTCTCGTCGTTGTCCATGACGCCGCGCGCGCTGGCCGACGTGTCGGCGGTCCTTTCCGCGACCTCGTACGACGAGTGCCGACGCCTGGCCGGGCTCGCGCTCGCCTCGTCGTCGGCCGCCGACGCCCGCGCGACCGTGCGCGCCCAGCTGCCGATCCTGGAGGAGCTGGGGCTGTAGGTCCCCGTGTGAGGATGGTCGGTGTGAGACCCGACTCCTTCTACGAGGCGATCGGTGGGCACGAGACGTTCGTGGCACTGGTCGACGAGTTCTACCGCGGCGTGGCCGCCGACCCCGTGCTCAAGCCGATGTACCCCGAGGAGGACCTGCGCCCCGCCGCCGAGCGGCTGACCAAGTTCCTCGAGCAGTACTGGGGCGGCCCGACGACCTACTCGGAGGAGCGCGGCCACCCCCGCCTGCGGATGCGGCACGCGCCGTACAAGGTCAACCCGGACGCCCGCGACCGCTGGCTGCTGCACATGCGCACGGCGGTGGACTCGCTCGACCTGGCGCCCCTGCACCGCGCCGAGCTGTGGGACTACCTGGAGCGCGCGGCGCACTCGATGCTCAACACCTTCGAGGACTGACGCGTGGAATGCTGGCGCGTATGACGAGCGAGCAGCCCACTCCCCACTCGGCCATCGACTCCGTGCTCGGCATCCTCGAGATCGAGCAGGACCCCGCCTCCCCCGACGTGTTCTCCGGCGACAGCCTGCCGCAGCCCAACGGCCGCGTGTTCGGCGGCCAGGTGCTCGCGCAGTCGCTGCTGGCCGCGGGTCGGACCGTCGAGGACGGTCGGCTCCCCCACTCGCTGCACGGCTACTTCCTGCGCGCGGGCGACGTGCGCGAGCCCATCACGTTCGCGGTCGAGCGGCTGCGCGACGGACGCTCGTTCTCGGCGCGCCGCACGCACGCGCTGCAGGGCGGCGCGCCGATCCTGTCGATGATCACCTCGTTCCAGGAGGACCAGCCGGGGATCGACTACGCCGACGAGATGCCGGCCGACGTCCCCGAGCCGGAGGACGTGACCTCCGCGCTCGACCTGCTCTCGGGGATCGACCACCCGGTCGCGAAGTTCTGGACGCAGGAGGCCGCGTTCGACGTGCGGCACGTGGGCGGCTCCATCTACCTCGGCCCGGCGCCCTCGCACCAGGGGCAGCAGATGGTGTGGTTCCGCTCGCGCGGCCCGCTGCCCGACGACCAGCTGCTGCACCGCGCGCTGCTCGCCTACGCGTGCGACCAGGTGATGCTCGAGCCGATCCTGCGCCGGTCGGGTCAGTCGTGGGTGACGCCCGGCCTGTCGATCGCGAGCCTGGACCACGCGATGTGGTGGCACCGCGACGTACGAGTCGACGACTGGCTCTTGTACGTCCAGTCCTCGCCCAGTGCTCAGGGCGGTCGCGGCCTCGGCGCGGCCCGCGTCTTCACGCGCGAAGGCGTCCTGGTCGCGTCGGTCGCCCAGGAGGGCATGGTCCGCCTCCCCGCCTGACGCTTCGGCGCGCGCGGCGGGCGGGGTCGGGTGAGACTCTCGGCATGGTTCGACTTCGTCGCGTGCGCATCGACTCCCCGGGCTGGACCCGGCGCAAGCACGGGCGCACGTTCGTCTACCTGGACCTCGACGCGATCCAGGTGGCCGACGAGGAGCACCTCGCGCGCATCGTCGCGCTCGCGATCCCGCCCGCATGGAGCGACGTGTGGATCAGCCCGTGGCCCAACGGCCACATCCAGGCGGCGGGCCTCGACGACGCCGCGCGGCGGCAGTACGTCTACCACCAGCAGTGGCGGCTGCGCCGCGACCGGCTCAAGCACGAGCACGTGCTCGACGTGGCCGAGCGGCTGCCCGCGGCTCGTCGGCAGGTGCGTCGGGACCTGCACCTGGACGGATGGCCGCGCGAGAAGGCGCTCGCGCTCGCGTTCCGGTTGCTCGACCTCGCGTACCTGCGGGTCGGCGGCGAGGGATATGCGGCCAAGCACGGCTCGTACGGGCTCGCGACGCTGCTGCGCGAGCACGTCACCGTGCTCGCGCCGGCCGCCGACGGCGACGAGGGACGCGTGCACCTGCACTTTCCCGCGAAGTCCGGCCAGATCCGGGACACCGTGGTCGAGGACGACGACGTCGCGAGGCTGGTCCGCAGCCTCGTCCGCCGGTCCGACGACGGCCCCGAGCTGCTGGCCTGGCGCGACGACGCCGGTATTTGGCACGACGTCACCAGCTCCGACGTCTCGTCGTACGTCAAGGAACGGCTGGGCGAGGACTCGAGCGCGAAGGACTTCCGCACGTGGCACGCGACCGTGCTCGCCGCGCGCGGGCTCGCACAGGCGGGCGAGGCACCCCGCACGGACCGGGGCCGGAGGCGCGTCGCGACCCAGGTTGTCAAGGACGTCGCCGAGGAGCTCGGCAACACGCCGGCGGTCTGCCGCGCGTCGTACATCGACGCGCGCCTGTTCGACCTGTGGGAGCGCGGCGAGACGATCCGACCCACGCGATCGCAGACCGTGGCGGAGGGCGAGACGCTCGCACTGCTGAGAGGACGCTGAGGACGCCGGTCCCCCGACGTGCGGACCACCGGGCCGCCGCACAGACTGCGCAGATGGCCCAGGACCTCGCACCGCTGCACGCCGCCGACACGCTCGCCGACCTCGTGCCCGGCGTCGGCGAGGACGGCCGACCACGGCCCGACGCCCCGCTCGTCGCCGTCACCGGGGTCACCGGATACGTCGGCGGCCGGCTCGTGCCCGAGCTGCTGGCCGCGGGGTACCGGGTGCGCGCGATCGCCCGCAACCCCGACCGGCTGCGCGGCCAGACCTGGTACGACGACGTCGAGGCCGTGAAGGCCGATGCCTCGGAGCCCGAGCAGATCGCGAAGGCGCTCGACGGCGCTGCGGTCGCGTACTACCTGATCCACGCCCTGGGCTCGGGTCGGAAGTTCGAGTCGACCGACCGGCACACCGCGCTCGTGTTCGGGCAGGCGGCTCGCGAGGCCGGCGTCGGGCGGATCGTCTACCTCGGCGGCCTCTACCCCGAGGGCGAGGACCTCTCGCCGCACCTGGCCTCACGCACCGAGGTCGGCGAGATCCTGTTGGCCAGCGGTGTCCCGACGACCGTGCTGCGCGCCGCCGTCATCATCGGCTCAGGCTCGGCGTCGTTCGAGATGATGCGCTACCTGACCGAGCGGCTCCCCGCGATGACGGTGCCGCGCTGGGTGGAGAACCGGATCCAGCCGATCGCGATCCGTGACGTGCTGCGTTACCTCGTCGGCTCGGCAGCCATGCCGTCCGAGGTCAGCCGCGGCTTCGACATCGGCGGCCCCGACGTCCTGACCTACCGCGATATGATGCAGCGCTACGCCGCGGCCGAGGGGCTGCCGCGGCGCGTGATCGTCGGGGTCGGCGTGCTCACGCCGCGGCTCTCCAGCCTGTGGGTCTCGCTCGTGACGCCCGTGCCGTCGGGGCTCGCGCGCCCGCTCGTCGAGTCGCTCGTCCACGAGGTGGTCTGCGACGAGCACGACATCGCCGCCTTCGTGCCGGATCCACCGACGGGCCTCGTCGGCTTCGACCTGGCCGTCCGCCTCGCGCTGCAGCGCATCCAGGAGCTCAAGGTCAGCACCCGCTGGTCGTCGGCCGCGGTGACCGGCGCACCGAGCGACCCGCTGCCGACCGACCCGGACTGGGCGGGCGGCTCGCTGTACGTCGACGAGCGGCGGATCGAGGTCGATGCCTCACCAGCCGCGCTGTGGCGCGTCATCGAGGCCGTCGGCGGCGAGCAGGGCTGGTACTCCTGGGGGCTCGCGTGGCGCGTGCGCGGGATCATGGACCGGCTGGTCGGCGGACCCGGGTTGCGACGCGGCCGTCGAGACCCGCGGCACCTCGTGGTCGACGACGCCGTGGACTTCTGGCGCGTCGAGACGATCGAACCGGGAAAGCTGCTGCGTCTGCGCGCGGAGATGAAAGTGCCCGGGCTCGCGTGGCTCGAGCTGCGCGTCGACCCGGTCAACGACGGCGAGGGCTGGTCGAACCCACCCACGGCGTTCTCGCACCGCGCCCTGTTCCACCCGCGAGGGCTCGTCGGCCAGCTCTACTGGTGGACGGTCTACCCGTTCCACGGCGTGGTGTTCGGCGGCATGCAGCGCAACATCGCGCGGGCAGCCGAGCGCGCGGAACGGGCGCGGACGGACCAGGTCAGGCCCGCCGGCGGAAGGTGAGCGGCTCCCCCACGTAGGGCAGCCACGCGGCCCGCTCGTCGTCCGTGATGCGCCGGGGCTTCTCGGTCGCCGCGTCGACGACGACGATCGTCGTCGTCGCCTTCGCGTAGGGCTCCCCGCCCGACGACGGCCCCACGCGCGCGAAACCGCGGGCGCCGTCGTGCACCTCGTAGCAGACCTCGAGGCTCGCGCCGCCGAGGTGCCCGATCCACATCTCGACGCGCACAGGGTTGCGCGTGAAGCCGAGCGGACGTAGGTACTGGATCTCCTGGCGTGCGACGAGCGTGTGCGAGCTGGCATCGGGTCCGGTGTCGAGCACCGCGGTGGGCCACGCGTCGTCGTCGGGGGCATCCGGGTGCCGCCAGAACGCGGTGATGCGGGCGTCCTCGAGCAGCCGGAACATCTCGACGTTGTTGACGTGCTGGTAGGCGTCGAGGTCCGACCAGCGCAGGGCGACCGGGACGTGCAGGCGTGTCATGCGGTTCCTCTCGTCGGTCTCATTCTCACGCCGCCGCTCGTCGGGCCGCGTCCCTGGCCCGGCCGAGGTCGGCGATCACCGCGTCGACCGGCGCGACCACGCGCTCGCGCGCCACGGCCTCCACGGATCGGCGCAGCCGGCGGGCTGCTCTCCCCGCGCGCCGTCGGGCACCCACGGCCGCGGCGAGCCGCGAGAGCAGGGCGACCAGCAGCCCGACGACGACCCCGCCGACCACCATGAGCGTCGGGACCGGGAAGTCGTGCCACTCGGCCACGGGCGGTGGGGGCAGGCGG
>NZ_QWKP01000090.1 GCF_003470205.1 Cellulomonas rhizosphaerae | reverse complement strand
GCTGATGCCGGGCCCGACGTGTTTGTGGGCTCCCGACCAGGCCCGGCTAGAGCGCGCGCTCGAGCACGTAGTCGTCCTCGAGCCGGCCGCCCACCTGGAAGTGCTTGATCCCGACGACGCCGAAGCCGTGCCGCTCGTAGAAGCGGCGGGCGCGCGCGTTGAGCTGGTTGACGCCGAGCCACATGCCGCGGGCGGCCCGGGCGCGGCCCTCGTCGAGCGATCGCTCCATGAGCGCGGCCGCGGTGCCCGCGCCGTGGTGGTCGGGGTGCACGTAGCACTTCGACAGCTCGATCGTCGGGGCGATCGACAGCGCGGCCCGGACGTCGTCGTCCGTGGGGTCGCCCGCGACGAGCATCGTGTACCCGACGAGGTCGTCGTCGAGCTCGGCGACGAGCACCACGCGCTGCTGGTCCTCGACGTACTCCGCGAAGCGTGCGGGGGACAGCACCGTGTCGATGAACTCCTGCTGGTCCTGCGCGGTCGACCCGGGCGGGCACGCGAGCGGGAACGTGAGGGCGGCGAGCCGCGCGAGCGCCTCGACGTCGGCGGGCAGGGCGGGGCGGATCGCGACGGGCACGCCCGCCAGCATAGGCAGCGCGCCGTCGCGAGATCCCCGGCGGACGGGCGTGGCCGCGGCTAGGCTCACGCCGAACCACTCACGGATGACGGGGGAACCAGGTGGCGGTCCTGATCGCGGACAAGCGCGTGCTCCACGCCGACCTCGACGGCGACTCGGTGCGCGCCGCGAACGGCTCGATGGTGGCGTACACCGGCAAGGTCGAGTTCAAGTACGCGAGCGGCGGCGGCGGGTTCCGCGCGGCGATGAAGCGCGGCGTCGCGGGCGAGTCGATCTCGCTGATGACCTGCACGGGCGCGGGGCGCGTCTACCTCGCGCAGGACGCGATGGACGTGACCGTCGTCCAGCTGTCCAACGACCGGATGACCGTCGAGTCCGAGCACATCCTGGCCATCACGGACGGGCTCCAGCTCGACGTGCAGTTCTCCGGCCTGCGCGGCATGACGACCGGCAAGGGCGTCGCGACGACGACCGTCACGGGGACCGGGCAGTGCGCGATCATGTCCGACGGCCCGCTCATCGCGCTCGCCGTGACGCCGGGCCAGCCGCTCGTCGTCGACCCCGACGTCTACGTCGCGGGCACCGGGCAGACACAGATGAGCATCATCTCGGGGGTCTCGTGGCGCTCGGTGATCGGCGAGGACACCGGCGAGCACTTCTCGCTGCGGTTCGAGGGCCAGGGCACCATCTACATCCAGCCCGCCGAGCGCTGAGGGGCCGCGAGATGGCATTCGAGAGCGTCAACAGCAAGGTCGTGCGGGCCCAGATCAGCCAGCAGGGCGCCGTCCTGGCGCGCCGCGGCGCGATGCTCGGCTACGACGGCAACGTGTCGTTCCGGCCGCTGGCCCACGCCCCCGGAGCCGGGATGATCACCGGCGAGTCGAACAAGATGATGGCCTCCGAGGGCTCGGGCTCGGTGCTGTACGGGTACCGCGGCCTCTACGTCACGGTCATCGTGCTCACGGGGGACTCGCTGTCCGTCGAGGCGGACCGCATCCTCGCGCACGACGCGAGCCTGCAGACGTCGGTCGAGATGATCGCCCAGGGCGGCGTGCGCTCGGCCGTCCGCGGCGCCATGACCGGCCAGGGGCTGTTCACCACGCGCATCTCGGGGCACGGCTCGGTCGCGGTGCTCTCGCACGGCGGCACCTTTCCGCTTCAGCTGTCGGGCCAGACGGTCGGCGTCGACCCGCAGGCCTACGTCGGGCACTCCGGGGCGCTGCAGGTCGACCTGAAGTCCAGCGTCGGGATGCGTCACCTCGTCGGGCGAGGCTCCGGCGAGGCGTTCCAGCTGCACGTGTCCGGCCACGGCACGGTCTACGTCCAGGCGTCCGAGGAGAAGTTCTGATGATCAGCGGGATCGACGCCACGGTCTACGACGCGCAGTCGCTGCCGAGCAACGACAACGTCAACGCCTACGCGTTCAGCATCGACCTGGACGGCGAGTGGTTCACGTCCAAGGGCGCGATGATCGCCTACTACGGCGCGATCGAGCTCTCGGGCCTGTCCGCGTACGCGTCGCACGCCGCCTGGGTCGCCGCGCGGTTCTCCTCGCCGCTGTACGCGCAGGAGTGGGTCGTCGCCTCCGGGCGCGGCAAGCTCGTGATCGGGGACCGCGGGAACGACATCAACTCCTACGACCTCGACAACGGCAACCTCACGATCAAGCAGACCAACCTGCTCGCGTTCGAGACCGCCCTCGAGCTCAAGCAGTCGATCATCCCGGGGTTCGTCACGCTCATCGGCACGGGCAAGTTCCTCGCGTCGTCGAACGGGCCCGTGATCTTCGTCGAGCCGCCGTTCCGCGCCGACCCGGACGCGCTGCTGGGCTGGGCGGACTGCCCTTCGCCGAGCATTCACTACGACTACCACTGGATGTCGCAGTCCCTGTCCGCGGGCGTGCACGCGATGTTCGGCCGCGAGTCCGGCGAGGAGCGGCAGTACGACTTCACCGGCGCCGGCACGGTGCTGCTCCAGTCCTCCGAGGTCACCCGCCACGACCCGGCGCTCGCGCGGATCGTGGAGCAGCACACCCATCTGCTCACGGCCGCGGCCGCCGGGGTGCTGGGCCACAAGCTCATCGCGCGATCGCAGGAGTAGCGCGCACCGCGCGGGGCGCCAGCCGCCGCTCGAGCCGGGCCCCGGCGGGGGCTCGACGCTGCACGGATCGTTGCAACGGCCGTGCACATCCGCAGCGCGGTCGATGCAACGAGTGATGCAGCGATCGAGGTGGTGGGTGACGCGTGAGAGTGCGCGCCGGCTGCCGTCGGTCGCCGCGCGCCGGGGGTCGTGCTCGCCCGGCGGGCGGGGTCAGGGGGCGCGGAAGGAGCGGCGGATTGCGCGGATGACCAGGCCGCCCGCCCACGCGGCGCCGGCGAGGCTCGCGGCGTTGACGCCGCGGCGCGCGTTCCGGCGGTGCCCGCGGAACTCGCGCACCGGCCAGCCCACCTCGGCGGCGTAGCGCCGCAGCCGCCCCTCGGGGTTGATCGCGCACGGGCGGCCGACCGCGGACAGGATCGGCACGTCGTTGAGCGAGTCGCCGTAGGCGTACGAGGCGGCCAGGTTGATCCCGCGCTCCTCGGCGAGCGCACGCACGGCGGCGGCCTTGGCCTCGCCGTGCAGCATGTCGCCGACGAGCCGCCCGGTGTAGTAGCCGTCGGCGTGCTCGGCGATCGTGCCGAGGCCGCCGGTCGCGCCCAGGCGGCGCGCGAGCAGGCCCGCGATCTCGATGGGTGTCGCCGTCACGAGCCAGACCGAGTGGCCCGCGGCGACGTGCTGGTCGAGCAGCCGCTGCGTGCCGGGATAGATGCGCAGGCAGAGGACCTCGTCGTAGATGTCCTCGGCGATCGCGGTGACCTCGGCGACCGAGTGGCCGCGCATGATCTCCAGGGCCTGCTGGCGCAGCTCGTCGATCTGGTGCTTGTTCTCGCCGAACAGCCGGTAGCGCGCCTGGTGGACGCCGAACCGCAGCAGGTCCCAGTTGCGGAAGAACCCTCGCCGGTACAGCCCGACGGCCAGGTGGAACGAGCTCGCGCCGCGGATGATCGTGTTGTCCACGTCGAAGAACGCCGCGACAGGGCACTGCTCCGTTCGGGAGGAGGGATCGGCCGGGCGCACGCGGCCACTGTAACGACGACGGCTGGGAGCGTTTATGGTCGGAGCCATGACTTCGAGCGGACCGACGACCGACGGGCCGACGACGAGCGAGACGGCGGGCGAGGCACGCATCGTGCTGTTCGGCCGCGACGGCTGCCACCTGTGCGACGACGCGCGCGAGCTCGTGCGCGCGCTGGCCGACGAAGCGGGCGCGCAGTGGCGCGAGGTGGAGATCGACGCCGCCGGGGGATCGGTCCTCGAGGAGTACGGCGAGCTCGTGCCCGTCGTCGAGGTCGACGGCGTCCGGCAGGGCTACTGGCGCATCGACGCAGATCGGGTGCGCCGGGCTCTCGCCACCGCGCGGCGCTAGCCATAACCTGACCGGCAGGTGTTGGCAGGGTCGACGACGACCCAGGTCGCAAGGGGGTTGGCGTGGCGATTCACCCGACGGACGGCGCTGGGCACACGGGTCGCGACGTGCCCCCGGCCACGGTGGCGCGGCTGCCCGGATACCTGCGGGCCCTCGACGCGCTCACCGAGGACGGCGTGGTGACCACCTCCTCCGAGGAGCTCGCCGAGCGTGCGGGGGTCAACCCGGCGCAGCTGCGCAAGGACCTGTCGTTCCTCGGGTCCTACGGGCGCCGGGGGGTCGGCTACGAGGTCGCGCACCTGTCCGAGCAGGTCGGCGTGGTCCTCGGCCTGGCGACGCTGCGCCGCGTCGTCATCGTCGGGATCGGCAACCTGGGCCACGCGCTCGCCAACTACTCGGGCTTCGCGGACCGGGGCTTCGCGGTCGTCGCGCTCGTGGATGCGGCACCTGCCGTCGTGGGGACCACGGTGGCCGGGCTCGTCGTCGAGCCGCTCGACCGGCTGACGGCCATCGTCGAGGGCCGTGGCGTGAGCATCGGCGTGATCGCGACCCCGGCCGCCGGAGCGCAGGACGTGTGCGACGCGCTCGTCGAGGCCGGCGTCGTCGGCATCCTCACGTTCGCCCCGCGCGCCCTGCGCGTCCCCGACCACGTCGACGTCCGCGCGGTCGACGTGGCGAGCGAGCTCCAGATCCTCGCCTTCCACGACGCCCGCCGCACCGCCACCGGCGCCTGACCCGCACCCGCCCCCGCACCACCCCCGCCGCGCGACCTCCGCCACGCCACCGCGGGTCAGGCGGACCGAGCGCGGGTCGCGCGCCACCCGCGCTCGGTCCGTATGACCCGCGCTCGCGATGAGTCGGCGGCGCACTCGCGGGAGGAGGGGGAGTCGGAGGGAGGAGGGGAGCCGGGCGTGAGGGGAGTCGGGCGTGAGCGGCGTGGAGGGGGGGCGCGGAGGCTGGCGGTACCGGGAGAGGGAACGCGCGAGCGCGCGGTCCCCGGAAGGGGCCGCGCGCTCGTGACGGGTGGTGCGGGGGTGTCAGGCCTGCTTGATCGCCGAGACGTCGAGCGAGATGACGACCTTGTCCGAGATGAGGACGCCGCCGGCCTCGAGGGCCGCGTTGTAGGTCAGGCCGAACTCCTTGCGGGAGATCGTCGTCGTGGCCTCGAAGCCCGCGCGCACGTTGCCGAACGGGTCCACGGCGGTGCCGTTGAACTCGGTGGCCAGCTCGACGGACTTGGTCACGCCGTGGATCGTCAGGTCGCCCACGACGACGTAGTCGCTGCCGTCGTGGTGCACGGAGGTGGAGACGAAGGTCCACTCGCCGAACTTCTCGACGTCGAAGAAGTCGCCCGTCTTGAGGTGGCCGTCGCGGTTGGCGTCGCCGGTCGTGACGGTCGACGGGTCCAGCGTGACGGAGACGGACGAGGCCGCCAGGTCGTCGCCGACGACGAGCGTGCCGCCGGTGACCGCGACGGAGCCGCGGACCTTCGAGATGCCGGCGTGACGGACGGAGAACGCCGCCTCGGTGTGCGACGTGTCGAGGGCCCAGGTGCCGGCGGTGAGCTCGGTGGGGGTCGTGGTGGTGGTCATCGGGTGCCTCCCAGGCATCGTTGAAGTCTCAACCAAACTGTTAGTTCAACTTTGTACTACACTCGCCACAGAAGCGCAACACCCGACGGACGGAGGTCCACACCATGGGCACGACCGACACGACCTCGCCAGTCGACGTGCAGTGGCTGACCGAGGCCGAGCAGCAGGACTGGCGCGCCTTCCGCGACGGCACGATTCGGCTGTTCGACGTGATCGCGCACGAGCTCGACTCGAACTCCGGCCTGTCCCCGCACGAGTACGAGGTGCTCGTGCGGCTGTCCGAGGCGCCCGCGCGCACGCAGCGCATGTCCGAGCTGGCCGACGACCTCGCGCACTCCCGCAGCCGCCTCACGCACACGATCCGCCGCATGGAGGAGCGTGGCCTCGTCGAGCGCTCGGCCTGCAGCGCGGACGCGCGCGGCGTGAACTGCGCGATGACGGAGCTGGGCTGGACGACGCTCGTCGCAGCCGCGCCCCTGCACGTCCAGTCGGTGCGCGACCACCTCGTCGACGTGCTCACCCCGGAGCAGTTCCGCGCGCTCGGCGACGCGATGGCGGCCGTGCGCGAGCACCTGGTCAGTGGCCCGTGTCACGCCGCGACGGAGTGCTGAGCGCACCACGCACACAGCCGCGTAGGGGAGACTGACCCGCATGGTTGCCACGACCGTCCACCTGATGCGCCACGGTGAGGTGCACAACCCCGAGGGCGTCCTGTACGGGCGTCTGCCCGGATACCACCTGTCCGAGCGCGGGCAGGAGATGGCGCGCGTCGTCGCCGCCCACCTCGCAGCGCCGGACCGCCGCCGCGACGTCGTCGCCGTGATCGCCTCGCCGCTGCAGCGCGCGCAGGAGACCGCCGCGCCGATCGCCGAGGCCTTCGGGCTCGAGGTCGGCACCGACCCGCGCCTGATCGAGGCGGGCAACCACTTCGAGGGCATGAAGTTCGGCGTGGGCGACGGCTCGCTGCGCCACCCGCAGCACTGGCCCTACCTGCGCAACCCGTTCCGCCCGTCCTGGGGCGAGCCGTACACGGAGCAGGTCGAGCGCATGCTCGCCGCCGTGAACGCGGCTCGCGAGGTCGCGCGCGGGCACGAGGCCGTGCTGGTCAGCCACCAGCTCCCGGTCTGGGTCACCCGTCTGGCGGTCGAGCACCGCCGCCTGTGGCACGACCCGCGCAAGCGTCAGTGCTCGCTGGCGAGCCTCACGAGCCTGACGTTCGAGGACGACCGCCTGGTCGGCGTCGGCTACCTCGAACCGGCAGCCCACCTGCTGCCCGGTGCCGCGACGGTGGCCGGGGCGTGAGCGCGCGCGCACGGACCCTGGCGGCAGCCCTGCTCGTCGTCGGCCTGCTCGGCGCCTGCAGCAGCGGTGACGGTCAGGGCTCGAACGACGTGAGCAACCAGGGCTACGTCTCCAGCGACGGTGCGATCGCCAC
>NZ_QWKP01000009.1 GCF_003470205.1 Cellulomonas rhizosphaerae | reverse complement strand
CCCTCAGCGCCGATGGTACTGCACTCGCCAGGGTGTGGGAGAGTAGGACGCCGCCGGACATCATTCAGCAAAGAGCCACCCCTTCGGGGGTGGCTCTTTCTGTTTACCCCACAAACTCCCGCAGCTCGTGCCATCAACGGGTGCCAGTGTGCGTGGTCGAGAATCGTCGTCCCTACCCGGCCGATCCACGCATAGACGTGCGCCCGCGACGACCATCGGCGGACCTACCCATGGCCGGCACACGAGCCTCGGCGCGCCCCGACCAGCGGGCGCTTCCTCAATTCGTCGAGCGCGCCCGAAAACACCGGCGCACTCGAGTGACAAGGGGGCGCTCTCGCCGAATGGTTGGCCGCGAACGCGTGGGCGAGCGGGGTGTGGGTGAGCGTGGGTTCCGGGCAGCCGTCGTTGTCGGCGATCGCCGGCGAGCTGGTCGGCCCTGGGTGCGGTGATTCAGGCGTGGGTCTCGGCTCTGCGCGGGTGAGATGAGCTGGCAGGGGAGCCCGTTGTGGCGGAGCGTCCACTGTGAGTTCTGTCATCGCGGCGACGAGGCGCTGGTGGCGCTGGACGCTCAGTGCGCGGAGCCCGGCGGCCCTTGGGGGCAAGGAATCGCCTGAATCGGGCATCGACGGCTCGCTCGTGCAGCGGCTGGATCAGTCGCGATTCGGGCAGATGGACATGCAGTGGGATGATGAGCGTTGATTCCGGCGAGGAGAGTACACAGATGAACAGCGACAACCGGGCAGGGCGTACCCCCGACGACAACAACAGGTCGGGCGACGCACGCCGCGGAGGACCGGCGCAGTCGGGCGAGGGCCGACGCGACGGCCGCAGCGGTGGCCCGGGTGGCGCATCCCGTGGCTCGTCGGGCGGATACGGCTCGGTGCGCGGCTCCGGCCGCGACGATCGGCGCGGCTCGACGGGCTCGTCAGGCCGCCCGTCGTCCGGCGGGCGTCCTGCGTACGGCCAGAGCAGTGACCGTCCCCGCTCGGGCGACCGTCCCGCCTACGGTTCGCGCGACGACCGCGGTGGACGTCCCGCCGGTCAGGGCGGCGACCGCCCCCGTAGCGGAGACCGTCCGTCGTACGGCGACCGCTCGCGTGACGACCGTGGTGGTCGTCCGGCGTACGGGCAGAGCGGTGACCGCCCCCGTACCGGCGATCGGCCGTCGTACGGCGACCGCCCTCGTTCTGGTGACCGCCAGAGCTCCGGTGGTCGTCCGGCGTATGGGCAGAGCAGTGATCGGCCGCGGACGGGAGATCGTCCTTCGTACGGCGACCGCTCGCGTGATGACCGTGGTGG
>NZ_QWKP01000089.1 GCF_003470205.1 Cellulomonas rhizosphaerae | reverse complement strand
GGGCCCTCCGCCGATGCGCCCGCGGCGGACCGTCGGACCGACGTCCGCGGGGCAGCGGTTGT
The DNA here is from genome assembly GCF_003470205.1 of Cellulomonas rhizosphaerae. Classification (GTDB taxonomy): domain Bacteria; phylum Actinomycetota; class Actinomycetes; order Actinomycetales; family Cellulomonadaceae; genus Cellulomonas; species Cellulomonas rhizosphaerae. The sequence goes on along the minus strand of NZ_QWKP01000089.1, from coordinate 6,267 downwards.
CCCCGGCTTCGTCGACTCCCACACCCACCTCGTCTTCGCGGGCGACCGCTCCGCGGAGTTCGAGGCCCGCATGGCCGGCACGCCCTACACCGGCGGCGGCATCGCGACGACGGTCGCGGCGACTCGCGCCGCCTCCGACGACGAGCTGCGCGCCCGCCTGCGGGCCCTGGCCGACGAGGCGCGCGCCCAGGGGACCACGACGATCGAGATCAAGAGCGGCTACGGCCTCGACGTCGACACCGAGGTCCGCCTGCTCCGCCTGGCCCGCGAGGTCACCGACGAGACCACGTACCTCGGCGCCCACGTCGTCCCGGCGGGGATCGACCGCGCCACCTACGTCGAGCTGGTGACGGGGGAGATGCTGACCGCCTGTGCCCCCCACGCGCGGTGGGCCGACGTCTTCTGCGAACCGGCGAGCCCGGTTGCCTTCGACGGCGACGAGGCGCGCGCCGTCCTGGAGGCCGCGCGATCGGCGGGCCTCGGGTTGCGCGTGCACGGCAACCAGCTCGGCCACGGGCCCGGCGTCCAGCTCGCCGTCGAGCTCGGCGCCGCGAGCGTCGACCACTGCACGTTCCTCACCGAGGAGGACATCGCCGCGCTCGCGGGCACCGATACGGTCGCGACCCTGCTGCCCGGCGTCGAGTTCTCGACCCGCTCGCCCTACCCGGACGCGCGCAGGCTCCTGGATGCGGGCGTCGAGGTCGCGTTGGCCAGCGACTGCAACCCCGGGACGTGTTTCTCCACCTCGATGCCGCTGATGATCGCGCTCGCGGTCCGCGAGATGGGGATGACGATCGCCGAGGCCCTGCGCGCGGCGACGCTCGGCGGCGCGCACGCCCTGCGCCGGGACGACATCGGCCACCTGCGCGTCGGTGCGCGGGCCCACCTGGCCGTGCTCGACTCCCCGACCTACCGCCACCTCGCCTACCGCCCGGGCGTCCCGATCGCCCGGGGCGTTTCGCTGTAGACAGCCTGCGTAGGCTCGTGTTGACAGCGCATTCAGGGGAGAGAACCGCGATGGACGAGCGGGACGAGCATGTCGATCAGGCGGAGCGCGCCGCGCGCCGGCGCCTGATCGACGAGTCAATCGAGCGTCACGCGGAGCTCCTGCGGCGCCTCGCGGCCTGAGCGGTCACGGCCTCGGACGCTCCGCGTCCAGTTCGTCTATCGGGCACTGCGTGAGGTCGCCCGCGCAGCGGGGGACCAGGCCGAGATCCCCAGCGTCCCGCAAGCCGGGGTCTCGTCGATGTCGAGCGTGCGGTCGGTCGCGCTGCAGTCGGTCGCAGTTCGCGCGTCGCAGGCGGAGCCCCAGTGACGAACGGCGAGAACGCCGGGGCCGGGGGGCGATGCGCTACGGCGAGCCCAAGTCGAGGGCGCAAGCCCGATCGGCGCGGAGAGGTCATCGGGGCGACCCGGTTCCGGCACCACTCGTCGGCAAGTCTCGACGAACCGGACTCTTGACACGATTCGGACACCGGGACCTATCGTGGGGGTACTGCAATAACGCAGGAATGCTTACTAATTCAGCGTCAGGGAGACCCCCATGCCCCGTCCCCGTCGTTCGTCCATGATCGCCGCCGTCGCACTCGCTGCGGCCGCGGCCCTCGTCGTCCCGCAGTCCGCGCAGGCTTCACCGTCGAAGCCGCACCCGGACGCCCCCAAGAAGGTCGTGACCGCCTACTTCGCCGACTGGGACGTCTACGGTCGCGGCTACTACGTCAAGGACATCCCCGTCGACAAGCTCAACGTGATCCAGTACGCGTTCGGCGTCCCCAAGTACGACCCGGCGACCGGGGCCGCGAGCTGCGACGTGCTCGACCCGTGGGCCGACTACCAGCAGGTGTACTGGGGTCCGGAGAACACGGTGGACGGCGTCGCCGACAACCCGTCGAACCCCGACCAGCACCTGTTCGGCAACTTCAACCAGCTGCAGAAGCTCAAGGCGGCCAACCCGCACCTCAAGGTCGAGATCTCGCTCGGCGGCTGGACGAAGTCGACGTGGTTCTCGACGCTCGCCTCGACCCCTGAGCTGCGCAAGTCCTTCGTCTCGTCGTGCATCGACACCTTCATCAAGGGCAACCTGCCGGGCGGCGGCTGGCCCGAGAACGCCGGGGGAGAGGGAGCCGCGGCCGGGCTTTTCGACGGCATCGACATCGACTGGGAGTACCCGACGCAGGTCGCCGACGGCAACGTCAACGTCGGCCCCGCCGACCGGCACAACGCGACGCTGCTCGCCGCCGAGTTCCGCAAGCAGCTCGACGAGTACGGCAAGACGACCGGCAAGCACTACCTGCTCACCGCGGCGCTCCCGGCAGCGACGAGCGCGAACAAGTACTTCGAGCTCAAGGCGATCTCGAAGTACTTCGACTGGGACAACGTGATGACGTACGACTACAACGTCGCGAGCGGCCCGAAGGCGTCGCACAACACGCTGTTCACGCCCGACCCGCGCGACCCGAACGCCAAGAACCTCACGTGGAACACGACCGGGACCGTCGCGTACTACCTGCTCAACGGCGTGCCAGCGAACAAGATCGTCGTGGGTGTGCCGTTCTACGGCCAGCAGTACCTGCGCACCTCGACGAAGAACAACGGGCTGTACTCGGCGTTCGACAACACGGGCACGGACTCCAACTCGCTGGTCGTCGACGTCGCCCCGCAGCCGACGTACCACGCGCTGGTCGACGAGGGCGGGTACGTGAACTCGGCCGGCACTGTCGGGGGCAAGGGCTACCAGGCGTTCTGGAACCCGCTCGCCGGTGAGCCGTACCTGTTCAACCCCGCCGCGTCGCACCCGAACCTCACGACGGGCGCGGCGACCGTGCCGACCCTGATCGCGTTCTCGAGCCCCAAGTCGATCGGGGAGCGGACCAAGCTCGTCAAGGCGCTCGGCCTGCGGGGCGCGATGGCGTGGGAGATCAGCCAGGACTCGAACGACCACGCGCTCATCAACGCGCTGGCGCCGATCCTCAAGTAGGGCTCAAGTAGAGCCGGCAGCGGGGCCGTCCGTCACGGGGCGGCCCCGCTCAGCTCGACCACCAGCGGCACCTCGGTGGTCGCGGCGACGACATCGGCGACCGACACCCCCGGCGCGCACTCGCGCAGCACGAGGCCGGCAGGCGTCACGTCGAGCACCGCGAGGTCGGTGATGATCCGGTCGACGACCCCGACGCCGGTCAGGGGCAGCGTGCACGCGGGCAGGATCTTTGCCGACCCGTCGCGGGCCACGTGCTCCATCAGCACGACGATCCGGCGCGCGCCGTGGACCAGGTCCATCGCGCCGCCCATGCCCTTGACCATCTTCCCGGGGATCATCCAGTTGGCGATGTCCCCGCCCGACGAGACCTGCATCGCCCCGAGGATCGCGACGTCGACCTTGCCGCCGCGGATCATCGCGAACGACAGCGCGGAGTCGAAGAACGACGCGCCCGGCGCCACCGTGATCGTCTCCTTGCCGGCGTTGATGAGATCGGGGTCCACATCCGCCGACGACGGGTACGGCCCGGTCCCCAGCACTCCGTTCTCCGACTGCAGCACGAGCTCGACGCCGGGCGGCACGTAGTTCGGCACGAGCGTCGGCAGGCCGATCCCGAGGTTCACGTACGAGCCGTCCTCCAGCTCCAGCGCGGCGCGCATCGCCATCTCCTCGCGCGTCAGGCTCATGAGACCGTCCTCCGCTCGATCCGCTTGTCCTCCGCCTCGGCGGGCGTCAGCGGGACGACCCGGTCGACGAAGATGCCCGGCAGGTGGATCGTGTCGGGGTCCAGGGACCCGACCGGGGCGAGGGTCTCGACCTCCGCGATCGTCACGGCGCCCGCGGCCGCGCACAGCGGGTTGAAGTTGCGGGCCGACGCGTGGAACACGAGGTTCCCCAGCCGGTCGGCGGCCGCGGCGCGCACGAGCGCGTAGTCCGCGGTGATGGCCTGCTCGCGCACGAACTCGTGCGCGACGCCCCGCACCGTGAACGTCTCGACCGGTTTCGGCGGGGACGCGACGACGACCGAGCCGTCGGTGCCGTACCGCCACGGCAGCCCGCCCGACGCCACGAGCGTGCCCACGCCGGTGCGCGTGTAGAACGCCGCGATCCCGCTCCCGCCTGCACGAAGACGCTCGGCCAACGTGCCCTGCGGGGTGAGCTCGACCTCGAGCTCGCCGGCCAGGTACTGCCGGGCGAACTCCTTGTTCTCGCCCACGTACGAGGCGATGATGCGCCGGATGCGACCGGCCTGCAGCAGCAGGCCGAGCCCCCAGTCGTCCACGCCGCAGTTGTTGCTGACGACCTCCAGGTCCGTGGCCCCGGAGTCGAGCAGAGCGTGGATCAGCACGCTCGGGATACCGCACAAGCCGAATCCACCGACCGCGAGGGTCGCCCCGTCGGGGATGTCGGCTACCGCCTCGACGGCGGACTGGACGACCTTGTCCATCGCTGCCTCCTTGTCGACGAGGTCATTGTGCTCCGACGTGTCGAGGCTCGCGCGAGGCGGTGCACGGGGATACCTTGGCGGGACATCAGGCAATGGGGCCTAGCTTCACAAGAGCGACGGCTCCGCCACCCAGACGGAGCGAAACATGTTGCGTTCAGATGTGTCACCCGGCCGCGCCCTGCCCGCCGCAGGCCCCAGCGCCGACGATCTCGTCCAGCTCGTGACGCCCGACGGCGTGCGCCACGAAGATCCGGTCTACGACCTGATGGTCACCGACGTGGACGACGAGCAGCTGACCGACCTCTACGAGGACATGGTCGTCGTGCGCCGCTTCGACACCGAGGCCGTCGCGCTCCAGCGGCAGGGGCAGATCGGCCTGTGGCCGCCGCTGCTCGGCCAGGAGGCCGCGCAGGTCGGCTCGGCCCGTGCGCTGCGCACCGACGACTTCGTGTTCACCAGCTACCGCGAGAACGGCGTCGCGTACTGCCGCGGCGCGCAGCCGACCGACCTCGTGCGCGTCTGGCGGGGCACGGCCCTCACGGGCTGGGACCCGCGCAGCATCGGCATGGCGACGCCGCAGGTGATGGTCGGCGCGCAGTCGCTGCACGCGACCGGGTACGCGCTCGGGTGCGCCAAGGACGGCGTCGACTCGGTCGCGGTCGCGTACTTCGGCGACGGCGCGACCAGCAAGGGCGACGTGCACGAGGCGATGGTCTTCGCGGCGAGCCTGGCCGCGCCGGTCATCTTCTTCTGCCAGAACAACCAGTGGGCGATCTCCGAGCCCGTGGGCCTGCAGGCGCGGCGCCCGATCGCCGACCGCGCGCCGGGGATGGGCATCCCGAGCATCCGCGTCGACGGCAACGACGTCCTCGCGGTGCTGGCCGCCACCCGCATCGCGCTCGACCGTGCGCGGCGCGGCGACGGGCCCACGTTCATCGAGGCCGTGACGTACCGGATCGGCCCCCACACGACGTCCGACGACCCGACGCGGTACGTCGACGCGGCCGACGAGGCGTCGTGGGCGGCCAAGGACCCGATCGCCCGCCTGGAGCGGCTCCTGCGGGCGCGCGGCGCGTTGTCCGACGAGCGCGCGAGCCGGATCGCGCAGAAGGCCGACGCGTTCGCGGCCGCGATGCGCGAGGGCTGCTACGCGCTGCCCGACCCGGATCCGCTGAGCATGTTCGACGACGTCTTCGTCGAGCGTCCAGCCGCGCTCGAGCGCCAGCGCAGTCAGCACGCCGCGTACCTCGCGATGTTCGAGGGCGGCGAGGACCGGTGACCACGATGACCCTCGTCGGGGCCCTCAACTCCGGCCTCCGGCACGCGCTCGACGACGACCCGACCGTGGTGCTGATCGGCGAGGACATCGGCCGGCTCGGGGGAGTATTCCGCGTGACCGACGGCCTGCAGCGCGACTTCGGGGCCGACCGCGTGATGGACGCGCCGCTCGCCGAGGCCGGGATGATGGGCGTCGCCGTCGGGCTCGCCTACCGCGGGTTCCGGCCCGTCGTCGAGATCCAGTTCGACGGGTTCGTCTACCCCGCGATCGACCAGCTCGTCACGCAGGTGGCCCGCATCCACTACCGGACCGCGGGCGCGGTCCGGATGCCCATCACGGTCCGCATCCCGTACGGCGGCGGGATCGGCGCGGTCGAGCACCACTCCGAGTCGCCCGAGGCGTACTTCACGCACACGCCCGGCCTGCGCGTGGTCACCTGCGCCAATCCGCAGGACGCGCACACGATGATCCGGCAGGCGATCGCGTGCGACGACCCCGTCGTGTTCCTCGAGCCCAAGCGTCGGTACTGGGTCAAGGGCGAGGTCGACGAAGCCCTCGCCCTTG
>NZ_QWKP01000088.1 GCF_003470205.1 Cellulomonas rhizosphaerae | reverse complement strand
TCGCCTCGTCGGTCACGGTCCTGCACCAGGGGCGCGTGCTGTCGGAGGGCACGGTGGCGCAGGTGCAGGCGGACCCGCGGGTCGTCGAGGTGTACCTGGGCACGGCGTCCACGCCGGCGATGACGAAGGAGGCGTGATGCTCGAGCTCACCGGGATCCACGTGGGCTACGGCCGCACGTCGGTCGTGCACGGGGTGGACGTGTCCGTCGGCCGCGGGACCGTGACCGCCGTGATGGGCCACAACGGCGCGGGCAAGACGACGCTCCTGCGCGCCGCCGTCGGGCTGCTGCCCGTCCGCAGCGGGCGGATCACCCTCGACGGCGCCGACGTCACCAAGATGCGCCCCCACCAGCGGGTGCGGCGCGGGCTGGCCTACGTGCCGCAGGGGCAGCAGTCGTTCGGGCAGCTCACCGCGCGCGAGAACCTGCAGCTCGTCGCGGACGGCGTGGGCTCCGCCGGCGCGGGCCGGATCGACGAGGCGCTCGACCTGTTCCCCGCGCTGCGGGGGCTGCTCGGCCGCCGCGCCGGGCTGCTCTCGGGCGGGCAGCGCCAGCAGCTGGCCATCGCGCGGGCCCTGATCACCGGCCCGCGGGTCATGGTGCTGGACGAGCCGACCGAGGGGATCCAGCCCTCCGTCGTCGCCGAGATCCAGGCGGCGATCGTCGCGCTCTCGACGAGCAACGGGCTCTCCGTGCTGCTCGTCGAGCAGCACGTGGGGTTCGCGCTCGGCGCGGCGGAGCGGTACTACGTGCTCGAGTCGGGCCGGGTCACTGCGCAGGGCGACGGCGGCGCCGAGCAGGAGTCGTCCGTGCGGGCGGCGATGGCGCTGTAGGTCGCGCCGACACGAGTCGCACCGACGAGAGGACTACGCTGCGTGACCATGAGCACGGGCCTGACCACCGGGCCGACCACGGGGCCGACGAATGTGCCGACCACTGGGCCGGACGAGCCCGCGACGTCGTCCACCGACGCGCTCTCGCTGCGCGAGATGGTCTACCACCGCCTGCGCGACGAGATCCTCAACGGGCGCATCTCGCCGCGCGAGCGCCTCACCGAGCCGAAGCTGGGCAAGACGTACGAGGTCTCCCGGACCCCGGTGCGCGAGGCCCTCTCGCGGTTGCTGTCCGACGGCCTCGTCGAGCGCACCGACTTCGGCTACGCCGTCGTCGTCCCGAGCCTCGAAGACCTGCGCAACCTCTACGAGCTGCGCATCACGCTCGAGCTGCGCGGCATCGGGCGCGCGATCGAGAACCCCGAGGTGCGGCACGACGTCGCGCTGCTGGGCACCGAGCTCGAGCGGTGGCAGGAGATGCGGGACACGCCTCCCGAGCCGGACCCGAGCTTCGTGGTCAAGGACGAGGGCTTCCACCAGGTGCTCTCCCGCTCGTCGGGCAACACCCAGCTCACCGACGCCCTCGTGACGGTCAACCAGAAGATCCGGGCCGTGCGGATGCACGACTTCGTCGAGACCGGGCGCATCACCGCGACGATCGACGAGCACATCGAGATCCTCGAGCTCGTGATCGCCCGCCGGCTGCCCGAGTCGCTCACGGCTCTGCACAAGCACGTGGGGGAGTCGCTCGAGGTCGTCATGGAGCGCGCGACGCACGCCATGACGCGCATGGCGCTCGCGGGCTGACGCACCCGTAACGCACCGTTTACCCCCCGACGCCGGGCGGGAAACACGGCCCGCATAGCGTGCTGGATACCGAGGTGTATACGCCTCGTGACCAGCGACTGCTCGGGGGACCGCCGTGTTCGACACCCTGCTCGTGGCCAATCGTGGCGAGATCGCCGTGCGCATCCTGCGGACGGCCCGCTCGATGGGGCTCAAGACGGTCGCCGTGTACTCGGACGCCGACGCCGCGGCCCCGCACGTGCGGCTCGCGGACATGGCCGTCCGGCTCGGCCCCGCGCCCGCCGCGGAGAGCTACCTGCGGCCCGAGCTCGTGCTCGCGGCCGCGGCCCAGACGGGCGCCGGCGCGATCCACCCCGGGTACGGGTTCCTGTCCGAGAACGCCACGTTCGCCGCGGAGGTCGAGGCGGCGGGCATGGCCTTCGTCGGGCCGACCCCTGCGCACCTGTCCGTCTTCGGCGACAAGCACCAGGCCCGCGAGGCCGCGCGGGCCGCCGGGGTCCCGCTGGTCGCGGGGTCGGGACTGCTGGGGTCGGTCGACGAGGCGCTCGCCGCGGCGGAGGTCGTCGGCTACCCCGTCATGGTCAAGGCCGTCGGCGGTGGCGGCGGGATCGGCATGCAGGCGTGCGCGGACGCCGACCAGCTCGTGGCGGCGTTCGACCGCGTGCAGCGCCTCGCGGCCGCGAGCTTCGGCAGCGCCGGGGTGTTCCTCGAGCGGTTCGTCTCCCGGGCCCGGCACCTGGAGGTGCAGGTGTTCGGCGACGGGCTCGGCCGCGTGGTCAGCCTCGCGGACCGGGACTGCTCGCTCCAGCGCCGCAACCAGAAGGTCGTCGAGGAGGCGCCCGCGCCCGGCCTGACCGACGAGATCCGCACACGGCTGCACGCCTCCGCGCGGGACCTGACCGCGTCGGTCGGCTACCGGTCGGCGGGCACGGTCGAGTACGTGTACGACGTCGAGCGCGGCGAGATCTCGTTCCTCGAGGTCAACACGCGCCTGCAGGTCGAGCACCCGGTCACCGAGGCGATCACGGGCGTGGACCTCGTCGAGTGGATGCTACGGCTCGCGCAGGGCGACACCGCGTTCCTGGATCCCGTCCCGGACTCGGGGCCGGAGCTGCACGGCCACGCGGTCGAGGTCCGGGTGTACGCCGAGGACCCGCGCAAGGACTACCAGCCGAGCGCCGGTCTGCTCACCGAGGTGGTCTACCCGGACGGCGCGCGCGTCGACGCGTGGGCCGAGACCGGCCAGGAGGTGAGCAGCCACTACGACCCGATGCTCGCCAAGATCATCACGCACGCCGAGACGCGTACGGCCGCCTTCGAGGCGCAGACGGCGGCGCTCGCGGAGACCCGGATGAGCGGCCTGCAGACCAACCTGCCGCTGCTGCGCACGATCGTCGGGCTGCCGACCGTCCTCGAGGCGACGCACACGACCGGCACGCTCGCGCACGTGGGCGACGACGAGCCGTACGTCGACGTCCTGCGCGGCGGCGTCATGACCACGGTGCAGGACTGGCCCGGGCGCCTCGGCTTCTGGGACGTGGGCATCAGCCCGTCCGGCCCGATGGACGACCTGTCGTTCCGCCTCGGAAACGTCGCGGTCGGCAACCCGGAGGGGGCGCCCGGGCTCGAGTGCACGCTCGCCGGGCCGCGCCTGCGGTTCAGCCACGCCGCGGTCGTGTGCGTGACCGGCGCCGACGCGCCCGTCACCGTCGACGGCGAGCCGGTCGTGCAGTGGGAGCCGATCGCCGTCCCCGCCGGGTCGGTGCTCGACGTCGGGACCCCGCACGAGGCGGGGCTGCGCACCTACGTGCTGATCCGCGGCGGGCTCGACGTGCCGTCGTACCTGGGGTCGGCCGCGACGTTCCCGCTCGGCGGGTTCGGCGGGTACACGGGCCGCGCGCTCGTCGTCGGCGACACGCTCGTCCCGGGCGCGGTGCCCGAGGACGCCCCGGCCCCCGCGCCGGTGCCGCGCGACGTGCGGCCCGAGCTCGTGCACGCGTGGGAGGTCGCGGTCCAGGAGGGGCCGCAGCCCGCGCCGTCGTACTTCACGCGCGACGACATGGACATGCTGTTCTCCGCGACCTGGCAGGTGCAGACGCACGCCAACCGCACGGGCATCCGGCTGACCGGGCCGAAGCCGCAGTGGGCGCGGCCGGACGGCGGCGAGGCGGGCCTGCACCCGTCCAACCTGCACGACAACCCCTACTCGGTGGGCGCGCTGAACGTCTCGGGCGACACCCCGATCCTGCTCGGGCCGGACGGGCCGAGCCTCGGCGGCTTCGCGTGCCCGGTGACCGTCGTCGTCGGGCACCGCTGGAAGATGGGCCAGATCCGTCCCGGCGACACCGTGCGTCTCGTGCCCGTGCCCGACGAGACCGCGGCGCTGCTGCGCACGTCGGACGCCCTGCGCTCCGCCGCGCACCTGGGTGCGCACGTCGCCACCGGCACGGACGGCGACGACGGCGTGCTCGCGCGCGTGGCCGGCGACCCTGCCGACCCGCTGGGCGTGCCCGACGTCGTGTACCTGCGGGGCGGCGACGACAACGTGCTCGTCGAGTACGGGCCGATGGTGCTCGACCTCGGGCTGCGGATGCGCGTGCACGCGCTGGGGGAGGCGCTGCGCTCGTCGGGCACGCCCGGCGTCGTCGACGTGACGCCCGGGGTCCGGAGCCTGCACGTGCACGTGGACCCGGCCGTGCTGACCGTGCGCGCGCTCGTCGACGTCCTCGTCGGCCTGGAGTCCTCGCTGCCCGCGACGGCGGACCTCGTGGTGTCGTCGCGCCGGATCCACCTGCCGTTCTCGTTCGACGACCCCGTGATCGGCGAGGCCGTCGCGCGCTACCAGGCCGGCGTGCGCCCGGAGGCGCCGTGGCTGCCGTCGAACATCGAGTTCATCCGCCGGGTCAACGGCCTCGGGTCGACCGACGACGTGTTCGACACCATGCTGCGCGCGGAGTACCTGGTCCTCGGCCTCGGCGACGTGTACCTCGGAGCGCCCCTGGCCGTGCCGCTCGACCCGCGCGACCGGCTGATGACCACCAAGTACAACCCCGCGCGGACCTGGACCGCGGCCGACACGGTCGGCCTCGGCGGGCAGTACCTGTGCGTGTACGGGATGGACTCGCCCGGCGGGTACCAGCTCGTCGGGCGGACCGTGCCGATCTGGTCCGGGCACCGCCAGCGCGGGGTGTTCGAGCCGGGCAAGCCGTGGCTGCTGCGGTTCTTCGACCGCGTGGTGTGGCACGCCGTCTCCGCGGCGGACCTGCTCGAGCAGCGCGCGGCGTTCGCGGCCGGGCGGCTCGACGTCGAGGTCGAGCACGGCACCTTCTCCTACCGCGAGCACCTGGCGCTGCTGGCGGACCACGCCGACGACATCGCCGCGTTCCAGGGACGGCAGGCGACGGCGTTCGCGGCCGAGCGGGCCGCGTGGGAGGCGGCCGGCGAGTTCGACACCCCCGACGAGCCCGCCCACTCGGGTGACCTCGGGGCGGGTCCGGGTGAGATCGAGCTGCTCGACGGCTGCGTGCTCGTCGAGGCGCCTATGGTCGGCAGCGTGTGGCGCATCGAGGCCCAGGCCGGGGAGCAGGTCCGTGAGGGCGACCTGCTCGTCGCGCTCGAGGCCATGAAGCTCGAGCTCGGCGTCACGGCCCCGTCCGCCGGGCGCGTGGTGCAGGTCCTGGTCTCGCCGGGCCAGCTCGTCGCCCCCGGAGCGCCGCTCGCGATCCTGGAGGTGGGTGCGTGAGCGACGTGCTCGTCGTGACCACCGCCGAGCAGCGCGTGCTCGACGCCTACGCGCGCATCGCCGAGGCGGACCGGCCCGAGGTCTGGATCGCGCTGGTCCCCGAGGCGGAGGCGCTCGCGGCCGCGCGTGCTGTCGACGTGCGGGTGGCCTCCGGCGAGGATCTTCCTCTGGCGGGCCTGACCCTCGCGGTGAAGGACAACATCGACGTCGCCGGGCTGCTCACGACCGCCGGCTGCCCGTCATACGCGACCTCGCCCGCCGGGCGCCCCGGCCCGGCCACGCACACCGCGCCCGCGGTCGAACGCCTCGTCGCCGCGGGCGCGGTGCTGCTCGGCAAGACCAACCTCGACCAGTTCGCGACCGGCCTGGTCGGGACGCGCAGCCCGTTCGGCGCGGTCCGGCACGCGACGCTGCCCGAGCGCGTCTCGGGCGGCTCGAGCTCGGGCTCGGCGGTGGCGGTCGCCCTGGGCATCGCGGACATCGGCATCGGGACGGACACGGCGGGTTCCGGGCGGGTCCCGGCGGCGTTCGGAGGGATCGTCGGGATCAAGACGACCGTCGGACTGGTGCCGACCGCGGGCGTGATCCCGGCCTGCCGGACCTACGACGTGGTCACGACGTTCACGCGCGACCTCGCCCTCGGGACGCTCGCGACGCGGCTCATGGTCGGGACCGACCCCCGCGACCCGTCGGGGCGATCGTGGCCTCCCGGCGTGCGGCTCGGGCTGCGGGCCGCGCCCGTCGTCGCGGTGCCGCGGGCCGCAGACCTGGACCCGCTGTCGCCGACGTGGCGGGCCGCGTTCGGCGCCGCCGTGCGCGCGGTGCAGGCGACCGGCGCGTCGATCGTCGAGGTGGACGTCTCGCCGATGCTCGAGGCGGCGCGGCTGCTCTACGACGGCGCGATCGTCGCCGAGCGGTACGAGGCCGTCGGCGCGTTCCTCGACACCGCGCCGCCCGACGCGGACCCGACCGTCGCCGCGATCATCGCCGCGGGCCGCGACGTCCCCGCGCACGCCTACGTCGCCGACCGGGCGGCGCTCGCCGCCGCGGCCGCGCGCACCGACGAGATCCTGGCGGGCGCGGACCTCCTGCTGCTCCCCACGACCACAGAGCACCCGACGATCGCCGCAGTCCAGGCCGACCGGGTCGCGATCAACCGGCGGCTCGGCACCTACACGAACTTCGTCAACATGCTCGACCTCGCGGCCGTGGCCATCCCCGCGGGCTCGGTCGACGGCGGGCCGTTCGGCGTCACCGTGCTGGCCCGGGCCTTCGACGACCAGCTCGCGATCGACCTGTCGGCCCGGCTGCTGGGCGAGCAGGCCGGCTCCGTGGTGGAGGCGGGCGTGGACGTGCTCG
>NZ_QWKP01000087.1 GCF_003470205.1 Cellulomonas rhizosphaerae | reverse complement strand
CGGGCAGCGCGAGCGAGAGGGCGGTCAGCGCGGGGAGCGCGAGTTCGGTGGTGGTGGTGGTCATGGCACGTGTTCTCCCTGGTGGGACATCGCTTGCGGCCGCGGGCGCGGTCGCCAGGTCGTGCTCGGGAGCACCCCGCCGGTGTCGTGGGGGTTGCTGTTCCGCCTGCCGAGCCAGACGGCGGAACTCGGGACCGCCGCGCACCGTAGGCGGCGAGGTCGGGGTCGTCAACGGGCCGGCCGGGTCGTCTCACGAATCGCCGCGTGGATGGCGTTCCCGCGATGTGAGACATGGATGACCGCTCGTTGACATCGCCGCTGGTCGGGCGGACTCTCCGGGCCAGGTCACGAGCCCCGCCGTCTGGCCCGGCAGGCGGGGCAGCAACCCCTACGACACGGCGGGGTGCTCCCGGGCAAGACCCGGCCCGTCCCGCGACGGGCAACGAGTGTCACGAAGGGAAACCCCTGATGTCCGTCCTCACCACGAGTGCCATCGACCAGCTCGCCCGCGAGCGGTACGGCGACGACGCCCCCGCCGACCTGGCCACCACCGACGTCATCGCGCTCCAGCTGGCCCACCGCTCGGTGCGGCGGTACCTGCCCGACGAGGTCACCGACGCCGAGCTCGCCGCGATCGTCACCGCCGCGCAGTCCGCAGCGACCAGCTCCAACCTCCAGCTCTGGAGCGTGGTCGCCGTCCGCGACGCCGGCTCCCGGGCCCGGCTCTCCGCGCTCGCGGGCGACCAGCGGCACGTCGTCGAGGCGCCGCTGCTGCTCGTCTGGCTCGTCGACCTGTCCCGCGCGCACGCGGTCGCCGCCGCGCACGAGGCGCCGACCGAGGGCGCGGAGTTCCTCGAGACCGCGGTCGTCGGCTTCGTCGACGCGGCCCTCGCCGCGCAGAACGCGGTGCTTGCCGCCGAGTCGCTCGGCCTGGGCACGGTCTACATCGGTGGGCTGCGCAACCGTCCCGAGCAGGTCGCCGAGGTGCTCGACCTGCCGGCGCACGTGTTCGCGGCGTTCGGGCTGGTGGTCGGCCGGCCCGACCCCTGCCGCAGGTCGCTGCCTACGAGGGCCGGATCGCCGCGTTCTACGCCGACGAGGGCCTCGAGCACTCCTGGACGTCGCGCGTGCTCGCGCGGCTGTCCGGGCCGCGCGCGCTCAACGGGCGCGACCGGCTCGGCGACGCGCTGCGCGCGCAAGGGTTCGACCTGCGATGAGCGCATGAGCGATGTGGTGGTCGGGAAGAACGCGACGACGCGCACGGGCGACCGGGTGCTCGCCGTGTGCCTCGTCGTCGGCTTCGCCACGCTCATCGACCAGGCGATCCTCACGGTCGCGATCCCGTCGGTGCGTGCGTCGCTCGACGCGGGCACCGCGCAGGTGCAGTGGATCGTGGCCGCCTACTCGCTCGGCTTCGCGATCGCGCTGGTCCCCGCCGGCCGGCTCGGTGACGCGCGCGGCCGGCGCGGGCTGCTCGTCGGCGGCGTGGCGACGTTCTCCGTGCTGAGCGTCGTGGCCGCCACGGCGACGAGCGCCGACGTGGTGATCGTCTGCCGCCTCCTGCAGGGCCTCGCGGCCGGGACCGCGAACCCGCAGGTCATCGGGCTGATCCAGGACCACTTCACGGGCTGGCGCCGCACCCGTGCGCTGGGCGCCTACGCCACGGTCGCCGGGTTCGCGGGCGTCATCGCGCCGCTGCTCGGCGGCGCCGTGGTCGGCCTCGCGGGCGGGGCGGACGCGTGGCGCTGGGTCGTGGTGCTCAACGTGCCGTTCGGACTCGCCGCGGCCGTCCTGGGCCTCGCGTGGCTGCCGCGCGTGGCCCGCGTCGCCGGGCGTGCGCAGCTCGACGTGCCCGGCGCGATCCTGCTGGGCGCGGCGACGCTCGCGGTCCTGCTCCCGGCCGTGGCGCTGAGCGGCGGCGGCTCGGCGAGCCCGTGGAGCGTGTCGGCCGTCGTCGCGATCGTCGTAGCCCTCGTCGTCTGGGAGCGGCGCTACGCCCGGCGCGGCGGTCGGCCGATCCTGCTGCCCGCGCTGCTCACCGGGCGCCGGTTCGCGACCGGGACGCTCGTCGCGACGTTCTCGTTCGGCTCGAGCCTCGGCACCGCGCTCGTCCTCATGCTCTTCCTGCAGGAGGGCCTCGGGCTCAGCGCGTGGGAGGCGGGCCTGGTCGGCGCTCCCGGGGCGGTGCTCGGGGCGCTGTGCTCGGCGTTCGCGTGGCGGGTCGCGTCCCGCTACGGCCGGCCCGCCGTCACGGTCGCCCTCGCCGCGGTGGCCGGCTCCCTCGTCGTCAGCGCCGCGCTCGTCGCGTGGGCCTCGCCCACCGTGCTCGTCGTCGGGCTCGTGGTCACGCAGGTCGTCGGTGGTGCCGGCAGCGGGCTCGTGCACGCGCCCAACCAGGCGCTCACGCTCGAGGAGGTGCCGCTCGGCACGTCGGGCCTGGCCGCGGGCTTCCTGCAGGTCGCGCAGCGGATCTCCGCGGTGCTGGCCCTGGCCGTGCTCGGCGGGATCGTCCTCGCGTCGGTCTCCGCGGGAGAACTGGCCGCCTACCGCCACGCCACCGTCGTCGCGCTCGGCGTCACCGCGGCGCTCGTCCTCGCGTCGGTCGTCGCCTCGCTCAGCGACCGCCGCAGTGCACCACCCACCCTCGTCCCCGCGCCGGCGCTCGAGTGCGCCGCCGCCTGAACCCCGTCCAGCTCCGCCGAGAGGAACCGCCATGACCAGCACCGCACCCGCCCAGGACCTGAGCATCGAGGAGGCCACCGCGCTCGCGCCGGCGGTCGACGCCGTGCACGCGGCCGCCCGCGTCGCCGCGGGCGCGTTCCTCGTCGACGTGCGCAGCGC
Organism: Cellulomonas rhizosphaerae; assembly: GCF_003470205.1. Taxonomy (GTDB): domain Bacteria; phylum Actinomycetota; class Actinomycetes; order Actinomycetales; family Cellulomonadaceae; genus Cellulomonas; species Cellulomonas rhizosphaerae. Next base: position 3,488 of record NZ_QWKP01000087.1, on the reverse strand, counting down.
GGCAGGCCGCGACGCCACGGGCGCCATCCCGGGCGCGACGGTCGTCGACCGCTACAGCGTCGACGAGACGTTCGACCTCGCGTCGGCCGCGAAGCTCGCGCCGGTGGTCTCGCTCGACACGCCGATCGTCGTGGTCTGCGGCTCGGTCCGCGGCTCGGGCCCGGTCGCGGCCGCGCTGCGCGAGAAGGGCTACACGAACGTCGTGCACGTCGAGGGCGGCGCGGGCGCGTGGCGCGACGCAGGGCTGCCGTTCGAGCCCGGCACCGACGGCACCGGGAAGTGACGGCCGCCCCGGTCAGCACGGCGTTCCTCGACGAGCTGCACGACCTGACCGAGCGCCGCCGCGCGGCGTTCGTCCCGCTGTCCTCGCCGTTCGCCGGCGCGGCGCCCGACGACGTCGCGCGCGTCCGTGCCGCGGCCACGCCCGGCGAGGGCCCGGCGCTCGGGCTCGCGCGCGCGATCCACGGCTACGCCGAGGAGGCGTTCCGCGAGGTGCGGTCGGTCTCCGCGATCGCGGAGCTGCTGCGGGCGCAGGGCGTGCCCGCGGTCGTCGGCACGCACGGCCTGGCGACGTCGCTGCGAGCGGGGCTCACGGCGGACGGGCCCGACGACGGCGCCGCGGCCGACGGGCCGACGATCGCGATCCTCGCCGAGTACGACGCGCTGCCCGGGGTCGGCCACGCGTGCGGCCACCACCTCATCGCGGCCGCCGCCACGAGTGCGTTCCTCGCGCTGCACCGCGCGGTGGGCGACGGCCTGCGGTTCGAGGGCCGCGTGCTCCTGCTCGGTACACCGGCCGAGGAGGGCTCGTCGGGCAAGGAGATCCTGGCGCGCGCCGGGTTCTTCGACGGCGTGGACGCCGCGATCATGGTCCACCCGTTCGGGTACGACGTCGTCGACCACCCGTTCCTGGGCCGACGACAGCTGCGCGTGACCTACCACGGGGTCGCGGCGCACGCCTCGGCCAGCCCGTTCATGGGCCGCAACGCGCTCGACGCGGTCGCGCTGAACTACCAGGCCGTCGGGCTGCTGCGTCAGCACATCCCGCCGAGCGACCGCGTGCACGGGGTCATCCGCGAGGGTGGCGAGCGGCCGAGCGTCGTGCCCGAGCGCGCGGCCGTCGAGTACTACGTGCGGTCGGCGAGCCCGGCCACGCTCAAAGACCTGTGCCGGCGCCTCGAGGACATCGCCCACGGCATCGCGCTGGCCACCGGCACCACCGCGGAGCTCGACTGGGACGCCGCGCCCTTCACGCTCCCCGTGCGGACCAACGGACCGCTCGCCGCGCGGTGGGCGACCCACCAGGCCGCCCAGGGACGGACCTCGCTCGCGGGCGGGGTGGTTCCCGAGATCCTGGCCGCGTCGACCGACTTCGGGAACGTCAGCGTCCGGCTGCCCGGGATCCACCCGATGATCGCGGTCAGCGACCCGGACGTCGCGCTGCACACCCGGGAGTTCGCCGACGTCGCGGCCGGCCCTCGCGGCGACGCGGCGGTCGTGGACGGCGGGCTCGGGCTCGCGCTGACGGCCCTGGACTGGCTCGTCGACCCGGCCTTGCGGGCCGCGGTGCTCGAGGACTTCGAGGCGGCCGGGGGAGCACTCGACGTGGCGAGGTACTTCGACACCACGGGAGGAACGCGATGACCGTCCACGTCCGCCGCGCGCGCGAGCACGAGTTCGAGGCCGTCGGCGAGCTGACCAGCCGGGCGTTCGGAGCGGGACCGTACGGCCCGTCGACCGACCCGGACCGGATCCGCCTGCTCGCGGACGCCGCGGGCCGCGCCGCCGCGGGGGACCTGCTCGTGGCCGTCGACGGCGACCGCCTGGTCGGGACGGTGAGCCTGCTGCGCCCCGGCACGCCGTACAGCCGCGAGGCCCGGGCCGACGAGGCCGAGCTGCGGCTGCTCGCGACCGCGCCCGAGGCCCGGGGCCACGGGATCGGCGCGATCCTCGTCGCCGACGCCCTGGAGCGCGCGCGGGCGTGGGGTGTCGCGGGCGTCGTCCTCGACACCGGTCCCCGCAACGTCGTCTCGCAGCGGCTCTACCACCGCCTCGGCTTCGAGCGCGTCGTGGAGCGCGAGACGACGGTCGTCGGGCGCGGCGTCGGACGCCTGGCGGTGTTCCGCTACGACCTGACCCGTACGGGCGTGCACGTCCGGCTCGTCGCGCCGCACGAGTACGACGAGGTCGCCCGCCTCTCGGTCGAGGCGTACGCGCACGACTACACGCTGAGCGACGACTACCGACGGAACATCGCCGACGTGGCCGGCCGCGCTCGCGAGCACGAGGTCTGGGTCGCGCAGGACCTGTCCAGCCGCGCCCTGCTCGGCACCGTCGCTACGCCGCGGGCCGGTGCGCACCTCTCGGACCTCGGCCGGGAGGGCGAGGTCGACTTCCGGCTGCTCGCCGTCGCGCCGAGCGCGCGCGGTCGCGGCATCGGCGAGCTGCTGACCCGGCACGTGCTCGAGCTGGCCCGCCAGCGCGGCGCGCAGCGCGTCGTCATGAACTCGGGCCCGCGCATGCTCACCGCGCACCGCCTCTACCACCGGCTCGGATTCGTCCGGCTGCCCGAGCGCGAGACCGTCCAGATCGAGGACGGCACCCTGCTCGCGTTCGGCTACGAGCTCGCCCCCACCCCCGTCTCCGAAGGAGCATCCGCATGAGGTTCCAGGTCCTCGACATCGTCCCCCACGCCGCCCACCCGGTGACCGGCGTCCAGCTCGACCCGTCCACGCGCCTCGAACGGGTCGTCGAGACGGCCGTCCTCGCCGAGGAGCTCGGGCTCGACTCGTTCGCGGTGGGGGAGCGGCACGCGGGCGACTTCTTGTCCTCCTCACCCACGGTCCTGCTCGGCGCGCTCGCGCAGGCGACCGACCACATCCTGCTGAGCACGGGCGTCACGGTGCTCTCGCTGCTCGACCCCGTCCGCGTGGCGGAGGACTACGCGACCATCGACGTGCTCTCGCGCGGGCGGCTCGAGATCGTCATCGGCAAGGGCAACGAGGACAAGCACTTCCCGCTGTTCGGGCTCGACATCGCCCACCAGTACGACTACCTCGAGGAGAACTACGCGCTGCTGCGCCGGCTCCTGAGCGAGGAGCACGTGGACTGGCACGGCACGTTCCACGCGCCGCTGAGCGACGCGACCACGCTGCCGCGTCCGTTCGACGGCCGGTTCCGCATCTGGCACGGCTCGGCCACGAGCAGGTTCGCCGTCGAGCTCGCGGCCCGGTACGGCGACCCGATCGTCTCGGCGAACGCGCTGCAGCCGCGCGAGAACTACCAGGTGCTGATCGACCACTACCGCGAGCAGCTCGTCGCGTACGGGCACGACCCGGCGGTCGGCTTCGTCGGCTCGGGCTCGGGCGGCCTGTTCCTCGCGGACACCACCGAGCAGGCCACGGCCGAGTACCGCGCCGTGTACGAGGCGTTCGCGGCGCGGAGCATCGCCAAGCACGCGGGGGACTCCCGGCCCGGCAAGTCGTCGT
>NZ_QWKP01000086.1 GCF_003470205.1 Cellulomonas rhizosphaerae | reverse complement strand
CCAGCCTGGTCCTCGACCTGGGCGGCGTGCGGATCCTCACCGACCCGCTGCTGCGGCCGCACGCGCACCTGCTGCGGCGCCGCGGAGGACCACCCGCGCGTGAGCACTGGGCCGACCCTGCCGCGGTGCTGGTCTCGCACCTGCACCACGACCACGCCGAGCTCGCGTCGCTGCGCCGGCTGGCGGGCACGCCCGTGCTCGCCGCGCCCGTGAACGCCCGCTGGCTGCGGGCCAAGGACGTCACGGGCGTGGGCCTGGCCGACGACGAGTGGTGGGACGTGCCGGGCTCGGACGTGCGGATCCGGGCCGTGCCGGCCGATCACGGCCACCGCCCGATGCCGCACCGACCGAACGCCGCGTGCGGGTTCGTGATCGCGACCCCGACGACGCGCGTGTGGTTCGCGGGGGACACCGCGCCCTACGCGGCGATGGCCCACCTGCCGGAGATGGCCGGCGGACCGATCGACCTCGCCCTCGTGCCGGTCGGGGGGTGGGGGCCGAGGCTGTCCGGCGGGCACATGGACCCGTTCCAGGCCGCGCGCGTGTGCGCCGTCGTCGGTGCCGCGGCCGCGGTCCCGGTGCACTGGGGGACGCTGCACACGCCGATCTCCCGGAGCCTGCCGCCCGGGTGGATGGACGTGGGCGGACCCGCGTTCGCGGCGGCCGCGGCACGCGAGGCGCCGGAGTGCGCGGTGCACGTGCTCCGGCCCGGGGGGGTGCTCGAGCTCGACTGAGCGCTCGACCACGTGTTTCTCTCGGCGTGTCGCTCTCGTCGAACACCTGTACGGGTATGGTCGTCCCTGGGTGACAGCGATCGAGCCGTCCACAGCCCCGCTCCGGCGTCAGCCGGTGCACAGGCTGGGGGTCTGCTCGGATCGTGTGTCAGTGGTCGGGCATAGCGTCACCCGCAGCGACAACGACCAGCCCCCGCAGGCGCAGCACAGGCTGCACGAGACGACGAAGGTGGAGCACCATGCCCGCACCGAAGGACCGCGAGAAGGCCCTCGAGGCCGCCCTCAGCCAGATCGACCGCCAGTTCGGCAAGGGGTCGGTCATGCGCCTCGGCGACGAGGGGCGTGCCCCCGTCGAGGTCATCCCTACCGGATCCATCGCGCTGGACGTCGCGCTCGGCATCGGCGGGCTGCCCCGCGGCCGCGTCGTGGAGATCTACGGCCCGGAGTCCTCGGGCAAGACGACCGTCGCGCTGCACGCCGTCGCCAACGCGCAGAAGGCCGGCGGCATCGCCGCCTTCATCGACGCCGAGCACGCGCTGGACCCCGAGTACGCGAAGAAGCTGGGTGTCGACACCGACGCGCTGCTGGTCTCGCAGCCGGACACCGGCGAGCAGGCGCTCGAGATCATGGACATGCTGATCCGCTCCGGCGCGATCGACGTCGTGGTCATCGACTCGGTCGCGGCCCTGGTGCCGAAGGCCGAGATCGAGGGCGAGATGGGCGACAGCCACGTCGGCCTCCAGGCCCGCCTCATGTCCCAGGCGCTGCGCAAGATCACCGGTGCGCTCAACCAGTCCGGCACCACGGCGATCTTCATCAACCAGCTGCGCGAGAAGATCGGCGTGTTCTTCGGCTCGCCCGAGACGACGACGGGTGGCAAGGCGCTGAAGTTCTACGCGTCGGTCCGCCTCGACATCCGCCGCATCGAGACCCTCAAGGAGGGCACCGACGCGGTCGGCAACCGCACGCGCGTCAAGGTGGTCAAGAACAAGATGGCGCCGCCCTTCAAGCAGGCCGAGTTCGACATCCTCTACGGCGTCGGCATCTCCCGCGAGGGCAGCCTGATCGACATGGGCGTCGAGCACGGGTTCGTACGCAAGTCCGGCGCGTGGTTCACCTACGAGGGTGACCAGCTGGGCCAGGGCAAGGAGAACGCGCGCAAGTTCCTGCGCGACAACCCGGACCTGGCCGAGGAGCTGGACAAGAAGATCAAGGAGAAGCTCGGCATCGGCGCGTTCGTCGACAAGCCGGCTGACGACACGGCCGCGGTCGACTTCTGATCGAGTCTTGCGCATGTCAGCACGCACGTCCGGGCGCCGTCAGGCGTCCGGGGCCCGGGTCGGGAGCGGCAGCACGAGCCGCTCCCGACCGACCGGTCACGTGATCGGCTCCGGGCTGTCGCCCGAGGAGCGTGACGAGGTCGCCGGTCTCGATGACGTCGGCGCGGACGACGAGGACGACGGCGGCCTCACCGCCGGGGGATTCGCCTCGGACGGCGAGGCGGAGGAGGCGGCGCGGGCGATCGCGCTGCGTCAGCTCGCCGCGGCCGGCAAGAGCCGGGCGCAGCTCGAGCAGGCGATGGCCAAGAGGCTCATCCCGGAGCACGTCGCGCGCCGGGTGCTCGACCGGTTCACGGAGGTCGGGCTCATCGATGACGCCGAGTTCGCGGCGATGCTCGTCCGGACGCGGCACGCGGAGCGCGGGCAGTCACGTCGAGCGATCGCCGTGGAGCTGCGGCGCAAGGGGATCGACGAGGAGACGGCGGCCGGTGCGCTCGGCCAGGTCGACGCCGACGACGAGGAGGCCGCGGCGCGCGCGCTCGTGCGGCGCAAGCTCGCGACGAGCGGGGCGCTCGCGCCCGAGGTCCTGCGGCGCCGGATCTACGGCGCCCTCGGTCGCAAGGGGTACTCGCCCGGGCTGGTCGCCCAGATCCTGCGCGAAGAGCTCGTCGAGTCGGGCGACGACGGCGGCGAGTCCGGACTCGAGAGCCTCTGACCAGAGCCGACGGCTCCACCGCCCCGGTCGGGACGGATCAGGACGGTCCGGGCGCGTGTTGACCACGGGCGCGCCGCAGCGGCCGGGAGCCCGTGATCATGGGTCACAATGGGCGGTGCTCAGCGGGTCCACCTGCGTCGAGCCGAATCGGAGGTGCCCGTGAAAGACGGCTCGTTGCTCGTCGTGGTCGGGCTGCTCGGCGCGTGCCTGGTCGCGCTCATCCTCGTCCTGGTCGCACGCCGTGAGGCCTCCGCGCAGCGCGCGCAGGCCACGGCTGACGTCGCGACCATCAAGGACGACGCGCGGGCGCTGCTCGCCGACGCCCAGCGTCGTGAGGCGCGCCTGGCCGAGCGGGAGACGACAGTCGCCGCCGAGCGCGCCGAGGTCGACGCGCTGGAGCGAACCGCCCGTGAGCGGGCCGAGTCGGCCGCCGACGCCGAGCGTCGCGCGGCTCGTGTGCTCGAGTCGGCCGAGCGCGACGCGGAGCGGGTCGTCGCGGAGGCGACCAGGTCGGCCGACGCGGCCACCGAGGCCGCGCGCCGCGAGGCCGTCGACGAGCTGGCCTCGGTCGCGGGGCTGACCGCCGACGAGGCCAAGGCCGAGCTGTCGCGCAGGCTCGTCGAGCAGGCGCAGAACGACACCGCGGCGCAGGTCCGCCGCATCGAGGCGCAGGCGCGCCGCACGGCCGACGCCAAGGCGCGCCGCGTGGTCGTCGCGGCCCTGCAGCGCACCGCGGTGGCCACCAGCTCGCAGAGCTCGGTCACGGTCCTGCCGCTGCCGTCGGAGGAGATGAAGGGCCGCATCATCGGCAAGGAGGGGCGCAACATCCGCTCCTTCGAGGCGCTGACCGGCGTGAACGTGCTGGTCGACGACCAGCCGGGCTCCGTGGTCCTGTCCTGCTTCGATCCCGAGCGCCGCGAGGTCGCGCAGGTCGCCCTCGACGCGCTCATGGAGGACGGCCGGATCCACCCCCAGCGCATCGAGGCCGCGTACGCGCAGGCGCTCGAGGGTGCCGACGACCGCGCCGACGCCGCCGGCCACGACGCCGCCGAGCGCGCGGGCGTCGCCGACCTGCACCCGGACCTGGTGCGCACGCTCGGCCGGCTGCGCCTGCGGACCTCGTTCGGCCAGAACGTGCTCGAGCACCTCGTCGAGACCGCGCTGCTCGCGGCGAGCCTCGCGGCCGAGGTCGGCGCCGAGGTCGAGCTGACCCGACGCGGGGCGTTCCTGCACGACGTCGGCAAGGCGCTCACGGCGCAGATGCCCGGCACGCACGCCGCGCTGGGCGGCGACCTGGTCAAGCGGTACGGCGAGTCGGACGTCGTGGTGAACGCCGTCGCGGCGCACCACGACGAGATCCCCGCCCAGACCGTCGAGGCGGTGCTCGTGCAGGTCGCCGACGCGATCTCGGCGAGCCGGCCGGGCGCGCGGCGCGAGGAGATCGAGCAGTATGTCGAGCGGCTCGACAAGCTCGAGCAGCTCGTCGCCGCGCACGACGGGGTGCGGCGCGCGCTGGCGATGTCGGCCGGTCGCGAGGTCCGCGTGGTGGTGGAGCCGTCGGAGGTCGACGACTACGCGCTGCCGCAGCTGGCCGTCGCGATCGCGCGGCACATCGAAGCCGACCTGACGTACCCGGGCGAGATCAAGGTGACCGTCGTCCGGGAGATCCGCGCGAGCGCGACCGCCGGCTGACCTCAGCCCTTGCCCGTGTCGATCGCCATCGGCGGCGGCGCGACCCGGGTCTCCCCGGCCGTGCGGCTGCCCAGGCGGCGGGCCAGGAACGACGCGAGCCGGGTGAGCGCGTAGTTGATGACGATGAAGATCGCCGCCGCGACCACGAGCGCCTGCAGGATGTTGCCCTGCCCGGTACCCAGCAGCCGGGCCGAGTTGAGCAGGTCCGGGTACGTGATGATGTAGCCGAGCGCGGTGTCCTTGAGGATCACCACGAGCTGGCTCGCGATCGCCGGAAGCATCGCGATGAGCGCCTGCGGCACCTCCACGGCGCGCAGCGACTGCCCTCGGCGCAGGCCGACGGCCAGGGCCGCCTCGCGCTGGCCGCGCGGCAGGTTGTGGACCCCGGAGCGCACGAGCTCAGCGAACACCGAGCCGTTGTAGAAGGTCAGCCCGAGCACGACCGCGAGCAGCGGGACGTCGGACGCGTCGACGATCTTGAGCTGCAGCAGGCCCATGTAGAAGAAGATCATCATGAGCAGCACGGGCACGGCGCGGAAGAACTCGACGATCACGCCCGCGACGGTGCGGACGGTGCGCGACCGGGACAGGCGGCCGAGGCCGAGCACGAGGCCGAAGATCGCGGACGTGACGATCGAGATCCCGGCGGCCTCGAGCGTCGAGCGCAGGCCGGGAAGCAGGTAGTTGACCCACGCGTCGGCGTGCAGGAACGGCGTCCACAGGTCCGCGTCGAGCTGTCCCTTCGCGCCGAGGCGCGTGAGGAGCCAGACGCCGATGCCGATCACGACGAGCGTGGCCACGACGTTGACCACGACCATGCGCCGGCGCGCGCGCGGCCCGGGGGCGTCGAACAGCACCTGGCTCATCGCGCCACCGCCAGTCGTCGCGAGAGCGAGGTCGTCGCGAGTCCGATCGGCACGACCAGGACGACGAAGCCGAGGGCGAAGACGATGAAGATCGGCAAGATCATGTCGGCGCGGTTCTCGATCATCTCCCGCATCAGCACGGACGCCTCGGCCACCGAACCGGCGGCCGCGACGGTCGAGTTCTTGAGCAGTGCGATGAGCACGTTGCCCAGGGGGGCGACCGCGCCGCGGAAGGCCTGGGGGAGCACGACCAGCCCGGCGGTCTGGCCAAAGTTGAGGCCGATCGCGCGGGCCGCCTCGGCCTGCCCGGTCGGCACCGTGTTGACGCCCGAGCGCAGCGCCTCGCAGACGAAGGCCGCGTGGTAGACGGCCATGCCCAGGACCGCGAGGCGGAAGAAGTTCTGCTGGAACCCGTCGCCGAGCGTGACGCCGAGCTGACCCCACAGGCCCAGCACGCACCCCACGATGATGATCGTCAGCGGCGTGTTCCGCAGCAGCGTCACGTAGGTGGTCCCGGCCCAGCGCAGGCTCGGCACGGGGGAGATGCGCATGAGCGCGAGCACGGTGCCGATCACGAGCGCGAGCAGCCCGGCGTAGATCGTGAGCTGGATGTTGACCCAGAACGCCCCGAGGACGTCGTACCCGGTGAACGCCTCGCGGACGTCGTCGAGATAGCCCTGCTGCACAGGCGCTCCCTAGCGGTGGTCGGACAGGACGACGGCGGGTGCCGCGCGCCGGGCGCACCCGGCGCGCGGCGCGCCGTCAGCCGCAGGCGGCGG
>NZ_QWKP01000085.1 GCF_003470205.1 Cellulomonas rhizosphaerae | reverse complement strand
CGACGAGGTCGCGGCCCACTGGGACGACTCGGGCCAGGTCTCCTGGGTCGAGAGCGTGGGCCTGACCCTGCTGCGCGGGCACGCGCGGTTCAGCGGCCCCCGCGAACTGGTGCTGACCTCCGAGGACGGCGAGCAGCGGGTGAGCGCGCGGCACGCCGTAATCGTGGCGACGGGGTCGTCCGCGGTCGTCCCGGACATCGAGGGGCTCGCGGCGGCGAAGCCGTGGACCAGCCGCGAGGCGACGTCGGTCCGGCAGGTCCCTGCGCGGCTCGTCGTGCTCGGTGGCGGCGTGGTCGGCGTCGAGATGGCGACGGTGTTCGCGGACTTCGGCAGCGCGGTGACGCTCGTCGTGCGCGGAGACCGTCTGCTCGCGGGTGCGGAGCCCTTCGCGGGCGAGGCGGTCGCGCAGTCGCTGGAGTCGCTCGGGGTCACGGTGCTGTTCGACGCATCGGCCACGGCGGTGGCGCGCGACGACGACGGCGTCCACGTGACGCTGGGCGACCGCACCCTTGATGCCGACGAGATCCTCGTGGCGACCGGCCGGCGGCCGCGCACCGACGACCTCGGCCTCGAGACCGTCGGGCTCACGCCGGGCCACGCGATCGAGGTCGACGACACGCTCGCCGCGACCGGCTCCGACGCAGGCTGGCTGTTCGCGGTCGGCGACGTCACGGGCCGCACGGCGACCACCCACCAGGGCAAGTACGACGCCCGCGTCGCCGGTGACGTGGTCGCGGCCCGCTTCGGGTCCGACGACGCCGCGCGGACGGCCGAGGCCGACGCCGGCCCCTGGTCGCGCTACCGGGCGACCGCCGACGAGGAGTCCGTCCCCCAGGTGGTGTTCTCGCGGCCGGAGGTCGCGTGGGTCGGGCACACCGAGGCCAGTGCGAGGAAGGCCGGGATCGACGTGCGCGTCGTGCCGTACGAACTGGGCAATCTCGCCGGCGCGAGCGTGCTGTCGCCGGACTACACCGGCAAGGCGCAGCTCGTGCTCGACGACGCTCGCGGGGTCATCGTCGGCGCGACGTTCGTCGGGCCGGACGTGGCCGAGATGCTGCACGCCGCGACGGTGGCGGTCGTCGGGCAGGTGCCGCTCGCGCGGCTGTGGCACGCCGTGCCCGCGTACCCGACGCTGAGCGAGGTCTGGCTGCGCTTCGGCGAGGCCGCCGGCCTCTGAGCCTGCGGGTGCTGGATGCACGACGAGGGCGGCTCCCCGGGTGGGGAGCCGCCCTCGTGGTTCGTGTGTCAGATCAGCTGGCGGCCAGCGAGCCGTCGCTCGAGAGCACGAGGCCGATCGCGGCCTCGCCCTTGCGGACCGCGGCACCGATCAGGCCGAAGTCGTAGGACTTGAAGTCCGAGAACACCAGGCCGTACGTGTCCTCGAGGCCCGGCTGGCAGAACGGGCGGTCGGGGCACTCGGCCGGGCCGGCCAGAGTCAGGCCGCCGCACGCGGCGGCGAGCTCCGTGAGGGTCGTGACCTTGTGCGCGTCGGCGAACTCCTGGGTGACGGCGAACGCGTTCTGGTCCTGCGCGGCGGAGGCGTCGCCCATGACGAGCTTGCTCTGCTCGGCCAGCGGCGTCAGTGCCGCGACGGTCGTCGCGATGTCGTCCGACGCGACCGACTTGGCGTCCGCGCCGTTGATCTTGGCGTTGAGGAAGTCCGCGAGCGTGGCGGCGTACTCGGGGACGGCGACCAGGTCGCCCTTCTCGAGGGCAGGCAGGTAGGTCTCGCGGTTGCCGATCGTGCGGACCTCGACGTCGAACCCGGCGGACTTCAGCACCGCGCCGTAGATCTCGGCGAGGGTCACGTTCTCGGAGAAGTTCGCGGCGCCGACGACGAGCTTGCCGCTGCCGCTCTTGTCCGTGGCCTCGAGCTTGTTGGTCGTGACGAACTCGGCGGCGACCTCGGTCGAGGTCTTGCGGTCGATGTCGACGGCCTTGTTTAGCTGGATCAGCTTGTCGGTGTCCAGGGCGGCGGACACCGAGTTGAGCAGGTCGACGATCTCGGGGTTCTTGTCCGCGGCGGCCTTGTTCACGGCCGGGATGATGTTGTCCGAGTTCTGCAGGCCCTTGTCGTCCTTGAGGACGACGAGCTTGTCGCCCGCGACGGGCGCGCAGTCGGCAGCGCCGGAGGTACCGGAGGAGGTGGGCTCAGCCTCGCCGCCACCGGAGCCTGCCTCGCCACAACCGGCGAGGAGGAGGCTCGAGGCGAGCAACGAGGTGGCGAGCAGGGTCTTGGCCGTCAGGTGGCGGACGCGCATCGTGAGCTCCTGGGTCGGGGTGAGGGGGGTGCGCAAGGGGTGCGCGTCGGTCGCCGGCTATCGCGTCGGCGCTGGACCATTCGAACTGCTCGAAGCCGTGGCGGCAACCGGTACGCCGGGTGATCGCTGTCGGCGCCAACCACGGGCGGGCCGCGAGGATTCCCGCAGGCCACGTGGGGTGAGAAGTCGTTGCACGATCGCGAGCAAGCCTTCCGCAACCAGGCACAGCCCGGCAACGAGAATGCCTCCGGCAAGCACCTGCCCGTAGCGCTGGGTGCCGAAGCCCGTCACGACGATCGTGCCGAGGCTGGTGCCGCCGACGAGCGCGGCCAGCGGGACCGTCGCCAGGACCTGCACGACAGCGGTGCGCACGCCGGCCGCGATCAGCGGGACGGCGAGCGGGAGCTCGATCTCGACCAGCCGCCGGCGGCCGGACATCCCGAGCCCGCGCGCGGCGTCGACGATGTCGCGGTCGACGTCGCCGAGCCCGGTCACCGTGTTCGTCAGCAGCGGCGGGATCGCGAAGATCGCGCACGCCAGCACCGTCGCGGTGTTGCCGAACAGCCCTGCCGAGGCGAAGAGCGTGAGCAGGGCGAGCGTGGGGAGCGCCCGGGTGGTGTTCGCGACGACGACGCCGAGCGTGCCGCCGCGCCGGGCGTGCCCGAGCCAGACGCCCGCGGGCAGCGCGACGACCGCCGCGAGCAGCACCGCGAGGAGGGTGACCTGCAGGTGCGCCGCGGTCAGGGCGATCACGCCGTTGCGGCCCGTCCAGTTCAGGGGGTCGTTCAGCCAGGCGAAGGCGTCGCTCAGGATCTCCACGTCCGCCCCCTCACGCCGACACGTCCGAGAGGATCCGGGACCGTGACCACGGCATCATCCAGCGCGCGATCGTCACGATCGCGAGGTCTGCGATCAGCGCGAGAACCAGGCACAGGATCGTGGCCGTCATGATCTCCGCGTGGTAGTTGCTGCGGAACCCGCGGAACATCAGCTGCCCGAGCCCGCCGAACCCGACGACGACGCCGACGGTCACCAGTGCCACGGTCGTCACGGTCGCGACGCGCACGCCCGCGACGATGCTGGGCAGCGCCTGCGGCAGCTCCACCTGCACGAGCATCCGCGTGCGCCCGTAGCCCATGCCGCGCGCGGCGTCGGTGACCGCGGGGTCCACGCCCTGCAGGCCGACGAGGATGTTGCGGATCAGCACGAGGAGCGCGTACGCGACCAGCCCGATGAGCACCGTCGTGCGCCCGATGCCCGTGTAGGGGGCCAGGAGCGCGAACAGCGCGAGCGACGGGATCGTGTACATGACGCCCGCGGCACCGACCACGGGCGCTGCGAGGCGCGGCCGTGTGTGGGCCAGCGCAGCCAGTGGCAGGGCGAGGAGGAGCGCGATCGCCACGGCCTGCAGCGTCAGGGACACGTGCTGGCCGAGCGCCTCGGTGATGTCGGCGTGGTTGCGCTGGACGTAGTCCCACGAGAACCAGGGGTTCGGTGGTGTGTCCGCCAGACGCATGGTGCGACCGTAACGGGCACGTCTGACACGCGCAGTCTGGACGGGCCCGTCTCACGGGGTGGGTCGCGGGTGTCGGACCTGCGCGCTAGCGTCCCTCGGGTGGCAGACGAGTGGGCGATCAGGTTCGACGGCGTGAGCAAGACGTACGCGCCCGGCGGCAGCGGCAAGGGGCCGGCGGCCGTGCACGGCCTCAGCCTGGACGTGCGCCCGCACGAGGTGCTCGTCCTCGTCGGGCCGTCCGGCTGCGGCAAGTCGACCACGCTGCGGATGGCCAACCGGCTCGTCGAGCCGACCTCCGGTCGCATCCTGCTCGAGGGCGACGACGTGACGAAGGTCGACCCCGTCCAGCTGCGCCGCCGGATGGGCTACGTCATCCAGAACGTCGGCCTGTTCCCGCACCGCACGGTCGCGCAGAACGTCGCGACCGTCCCCAAGCTGCTCGGCTGGGACCGCACGCGCACCCGCACCCGCGTGAACGAGCTCCTCGAGCTCGTCGGCCTGACCCCCGACCGGTACGCCAAGCGCTACCCGCACGAGCTGTCCGGCGGCGAGCGGCAGCGCGTCGGCGTGGCCCGCGCGCTAGCGACGGACCCGCCCGTGCTGCTCATGGACGAGCCGTTCGGCGCGGTCGACCCCGTGGGCCGGCGCCGGCTGCAGCGCGAGTTCTCCAAGATCCAGCGCGAGCTGGGCACCACGGTCATGCTCGTCACGCACGACATCGACGAGGCCGTGCGGATGGCCGACCGCGTGGCGGTGCTGAGCGAGGGCGCGCACATCGAGCAGCTGGCCCCGCCGCTCGAGATCGTCGCGCGCCCCGCGTCGGCTGCGGTCGCGGACCTCGTCGGGAGCGGACGGACCGCCCGCCTGCTCACCCTGGGACGGCTCGAGCGCTCGGATCTGGTCGACGACGCGTCGGACGGCATGGACCGCCCGCACGTCGAGCTCGGCGACGAGCTCAGCGACGTGCTCGACCACCTCGTCGACGAGGACGCCGGGCGAGTCGGGGTTCCCGTCTGGGAGCACGGTCGGCCCATCGGTCACGTGACCGGGCAGAGCGTGCTGCGCGCGCTGCGCCGGCTGGCCGACGAGCGGGCCGAGGCGACCGAGCCCGCCGCGGCCACCGAGCAGGGCGAGCCCGACGAGGCTGTCGACACCCGAGCCTGAGTGTCCGGCGTCCCCGTGCGAGCGCCCGACCCGAGCCGGACACATGCGGTCGGTAGGCTGCGCACGTGACCTCGACGACCGCGCGCCTTGCCCTCGCCACCTGCGCTGAGCTGCCGGACCTCGATCCGGACGACGTGCCCCTGCGTGACGCCCTCCTCGAGCGCGGCATCGCGACCGACATCGTCGTCTGGGACGACCCGACGGTCGACTGGGGGACGTACCAGCACGTCGTGATCCGCTCGACCTGGGACTACACGAGCCGCCCGACGCAGTTCGTCGACTGGACGCGCCGCGTCGAGCGCACGAGCACGCTGCTCAACCCCGCGCAGGTCGTCGGCTGGAACATCGACAAGACCTACCTGCGCGACCTCGAGAAGGCGGGGCTGCCGATCGTCCCGACGATCTGGCTGGACCCCGAGCGCAACTTCGACTCCCGCGCGATCCACACGCGGTTCCCGGCTTTCGGCGACTTCGTCATCAAGCCGACGGTGAGCGCGGGCTCGCGCGACACCGGCCGGTACCAGGCGGACGTCACGCCGTCGCGGTCGCTGGCGATCTTGCACGCCAAGAGCCTGCTCGGCGTCGGTCGTCGCGTGATGATCCAGCGCTACCTGCGCCAGGTCGACACGGCGGGCGAGACCGCGCTGGTGTTCTTCGACGGCGAGTTTAGCCACGCCGTGCGCAAGGGACCGATCCTCGACGGGCCGTACCGCGCCGACGACAACGAGCTGTACGCCCGCGAGGAGATGAGCCCTCGCGAGGCCACGGACGCCGAGCGCGAGGTCGCCGAGCGCGTCGTCG
>NZ_QWKP01000084.1 GCF_003470205.1 Cellulomonas rhizosphaerae | reverse complement strand
CGGCCTCGGCGTCCGGATCCACCGCGCCGCCCCGCAGTCGAAGCGGACCAGTGGCGCCGTCTTCGGGCCGACGAAGAGCCACCAGCCCCGCACGGTGCCGGTCCCGCCCACGCTCGAGGCCTACGTCCGGGACCGGATCGACAGCGCGCCGGCCGGCTCGTACCTGTTCCCCAGCCCGACCGGTGCGATCTGGACCAACACCAACTTCCGCGTCCGGTCCCGCTGGACTGAGACCACCCAGTCGGTCGGCCTCACCGGCACGACGATCCACGACCTCCGCCACACCGCCGCATCGCTCCTCATCGCCGCTGGCGCCGACGTGAAGGCGGTCCAGATGATCCTCGGCCACGCCACCGCGACGATGACGATGGACCTCTACGGCCACCTCTTCTCGGAGGCACCGTGGCTGGCGATGGAGCGGATGCCCGTGTTCCCCGATCCAGAGCACCCAGTTGCGCCATCGCGCCATGAGCCAGATTCGGCTTAGGGACCTGAGGCGATGTCAGTGCCGTCCGTCAGACTCCGCCCATGACCTGGCAAGACATCCTCATGGTTTCGCTCCCCACTCTGCTCGCTGGCGTCGTCGGCTACGGCTCAGCTGGACGCGCGTTTGGGCAGCAGGAGAGGCGCACCCTCCGGCTGACCGCCGCGGACTCCGTTATCCCCAGAATCGACGTGCTCTCCCGGCTCGTGCGAATCTCAGATCGCCAAGCAGACGGCGCTGAGTGGCACGCGGCTGCGGCCGCAGCGCTAGACGCCATCGACGCCGAACGACACAGGTTGCCGCGGCCATGGCAGCACCTCCAACAGAGCGTGCGGATCGCCATCGGCGAGTCCACCGGCGTGTACGCATTCGCTGACCGCACGCCGTATGAGCCCGACGTTCAGCCGATCCCATACTCACGGGAATGGGCGAGCAACGCTGAGGAGTACCTGACGTACGCGCTGCGGAGCCTTCGCGTGTGGCGGGACGAACTGCGTGGGCGACCGCGAGTGCCTGAACTCGTGTCGTTCGATGAGTGGCTGCGACGGCGTGACTTGCAGTCAGGTGCACGCCGGCGGGTGGATGCTGCCCGATGACATCGGCGCCAGCGACGCTCGACGTGCGGCGCTCGCTGCCCGTCCGAATCGGACTGCTGACCACATGCTGACCACGAACCGGACACTGCGGTCGCGACCACCGCATCGGTCGCAGCCAGGATCGCGCTGACCTGCACCAACACACTGTGCGCCTGGGCAGATTCGAACTGCCGACACCCGCTTTAGGAGAGCGGTGCTCTATCCCCTGAGCTACAGGCGCTCGGAGGCAGCACCCTGCCTCCCGAACCGGACCAGGGTACCGGCCAACGTCGGTGTCGAGGACCCCGCGGCCCGTAGGGCGGGATGCCGGGTCGCGCGGCGTGCGGACCGCGTGCGGGAGCAGCGACGACCCCGAGCATCGCGCGCGGGCGCGTGTAAGGATCGGGACATGACGACAGAGGTCGAGGGCCAGACGTCCGTTCCCGCCAACGCGGCCGGCACGCGGCTGTGGGTCGAGCGGACCGGCACGCGGCGCTACGTGGGGCACAGCTCGCGCGGCGCCCGGGTCGAGATCGGCGACATCTCCTACGACGAGGCGTTCACGCCCGGCGAGCTCCTGAAGATCGCGCTCGCGGCGTGCAGCGGCCTCTCGGCGGACAACGCCGTCTCTCGGCGACTGGGCGACGACGTCGACGTGACCATCGAGGTCGGGGGCCTGGCCGACGACGACGAGGACCGCTACCCGCAGCTCACGGAGCGGTTCGTCGTCGACCTGTCCGGCCTGGACCCCGACCAGCGCGACCGCCTGCTCACGGTCATGCACCGCGCGATCGACCAGCACTGCACGGTCGGCCGGACCCTCAAGGCCGGCGCCGAGGTCGAGCTCACGGTCGTCGGGGAGCGCTGATGCCGTCCTTCGTCGACGAGGCGCTCGCCCGCGCTGTCGCGATCCCCTCCTCGACGATCCACGCCCACGTGGAGAAGGTCCGCCGGCGCAACCCCGAGGCCTCCCCCGCACAGCTCATCAAGCTGCTCGAGAAGGAGTACCTGCTCGTCGTCGGCGGAGCCGGTGGCGCGGTCGGTGCCGCCGCGGCCGCGCCCGCCGTGGGCACGGGCGTCGCGCTCGCGCTGACCGCGAGCGACGTGGCCACGTTCTTCGGGGCGTCGGCCGCCTACGTCCTGGCCGTCGCCTCGGTGCACGGCATCGACGTCGAGGACTCCGAGCGTCGCACCGCGCTGCTGCTGACCAGCCTGCTCGGCGAGTCGGGCGCGAAGGCGGTCACCGACATCACGGGGCAGGGCGCGGTCGGCGTCGCCAGGGTGATGCTCACGCGCATGCCGATGGCGACCGTGAAGAAGGTCAACACCACGCTGACCCGGCGCATGGTGCGCAAGCAGGTCGCGCGGCAGGGCGGGTTGTTCTTCGGGCGCCTCATCCCGTACGGCGTCGGCGTCGTCGTCGGCGTCGCGGGCGGTCGCGCGCTGGGGCGCACGGTGATCGAGGGCGCGCGGGCGGCGTTCGGCGCACCGCCGAGCACCTTCGGCCACGTGATCGAGCTCGAGCCCGTCCCGGCCAAGCAGCTCGGCGACGCCGAGCGCTCCCAGCTGCCGCCCGCTCCGGTCAAGGAGAAGAAGAAGTGGGGCATCCGCCGCTGACGTTCGAGCAGGTGCGCTCGCGCCTGCACGCGCGGCACCCGCACGCCTCGTTCACGCTGGAGTCAGCCCGACGAGCGACACCCGCCGGGCTGACGCGCACCGTCTGGCTGCGCGTCACGCCGGGCTCGACGACCCGCTGGGACCTCGACACCCGCCGCTGGTCCGGCGCCCGTGTGCAGCACCGGACCCTCGACGAGGTCGAGGCCGAGGCCAGCGCAGTCCTCGACCGCTGAGCCTCACCAGCGGTCGGCGACGTGCTCCGCGACCTGGCCGTCGTAGATCGCCTTCAGCGTGTCGAGCGTGCTCGCCGGCAGGGGCGCGAGCGACGCGGCGGCCGCGTTGCCCTGCGCCTGGGCGGCGTTGCGCGCGCCGGGGATGACGACGGAGACCCCGGGCTGGTCGATGATCCAGCGCAGCGCGAGCTGCGCGGTGGTCGCACCCTCCGGGGTCAGCGCGGCGACGTCCTGCGCCGCGGCGACGCCCACCTCGTAAGGCACGCCCGCGAAGGTCTCGCCCACGTCGAACGACTCGCCGTGCCGGTTGAAGTTGCGGTGGTCGGACGCGGCGAACTGCGTCGACAGGTCGTACTTGCCGGACAGCAGGCCGGACGCGAGCGGCACGCGCGCAATGATCCCGACGCCCGCCTCGGCCGCCGCGGGCAGCACCGCGTCGAGCGGCTTGCGGCGGAAGATGTTGAGGATGATCTGCACCGTCGCGACGTGCGGGCGCGCGATGGCCGCGAGCGCCTCGTCGACCGTCTCGACCGAGACGCCGTAGGCGGCGATGCGGCCCTCGTCGACCAGCGTGTCGAGGTCGTCGTACGTGGACTCGCGGTGGAACACCGGCGTGGGCGGGCAGTGCAGCTGCACGACGTCGAGGGTGTCGACGCCGAGGTTGGCGCGCGAGCGGTCCGTCCACTCACGGTAGTGGTCGAGGGTGTACTCCTCGGGGGTGTGCGGGTCGGCTCGTCGGCCCATCTTCGTCGCGACCGTGAGGCCCGACGAGGGGCGCGAGGCGAGGAACTCCCCGACGAGCTTCTCCGAGCGGCCGTCGCCGTACACGTCGGCCGTGTCGAGGAACGTGACGCCCGCGTCGACCGCGGCCTCCAGGACCGTCAGCGCGGTGTCCGAGCTGACGTCGCCCCAGTCCCCGCCCAGCTGCCAGCACCCCAGCCCGATGACCCCGACCGACCGACCCGTTCGCCCCAGCACACGCGTATCCATGCCTGCGACGTTACCGTGGGTCAGCATGACCCACCCGCGCATGTTCGCGATCACCGACCCGGTGCTCGCCCGCGTGCGCACGCTCGCCCTGGCTCTGCCGGAGGCCGTCGAGGTCGAGGCGTGGGGGCGGCCGACCTTCCGCGCGGGCACGCCGATGTTCGCGGTCTACGGCGTGCACGACGGGCACGACACGGGACTCGTCTTCAAGCCGGACCCCGACGAGCGGCCCGCCCTGGAGCACGACGAGCGCTTCTACTCCCCGCCGTACCACGGCGCCTCGGGCTGGCTCGCGATCGATCTCGCCGCCGACAGCGACTGGGACGAGGTCCGCGAGCTGCTCGAGGGCTCGTTCCGGCAGGTCGCGAACAAGCGGCAGCTCGCCGCGCTGGAGCCCGCATGAGCCGCGCGGCCCGCACGCTGCCGCTGCCGGCCGACGAGGCGTGGGACCTGCTGGTCGACGCCCGCAACCACGCGCGCTGGGTGCCGCTGACCCGCGTCGAGACGGACGGCCCTCCGCGCGTCGGGACCCGGATCCGCGCGACGTCCGGACCGTTCGCCCGACGAGGCGCGCCGGGGATCGTCGACCGCATGGTCATCACGCGCGCCGACCCGCCGGGGGCCACGCGCGTGGCGCTGTTCGTCAAGCACGGTCCCGTGCTGCTCGGCGAGGCCCGCATCGAGGTCTCCGCGGTCGACGACCGGCACGCGCGCGTGCTGTGGACCGAGGACGTGTACCTCGCGCACGTGCCGGCAGCCCTCGGGCGCGCGCTGCTGCGGCCGTTCCTCGGGCTCATGGTGCGCGGCGCCCTGAACGCCGCCGCCCGCGAGGTCGGCGCAACGCATCGCTCGTCCTAGCCCGTTTCACACAACGAATCGCGCCCACATGCGCAACGCGGGTTGGCGGATCGCCGCCGGAACGGCTCGTACCCTCGAAAGCAGACCTGCGTCACCGCACCCCGCCCTCGAAGGAGCCCGATGACCGCCGCTGCCAGCACCGCGCCCGGACGTACCGACCGCCGCTACCTGATGTGCGAGCCCGTGCACTACACGGTCTCGTACGAGATCAACCCGTGGATGGACAAGACCCGGTACACGGACGCGGACCTGGCCGTGCGGCAGTGGCGCACGTTGCGGGACACGTACCTCGACCTCGGCCACACCGTCGAGACGATCGACCCCATCGCCGGCCTGCCGGACATGGTCTACGCCGCCAACGGCGCGACCGTCGTCGACGGCGTCGTCTACTCCGCCGCCTTCCGCTACCCCGAGCGTCAGCCCGAGGGCCCCGCGTACCAGAAGTGGTTCGCGGGCCGCGGCTTCGTCACGCACACCGCGGCCGAGACCAACGAGGGCGAGGGTGACCTGCTCGCCATCGGCGACGTCATCCTGGCCGGAACGGGCTTCCGCACCGAGCGCTCCGCGCACGCCGAGGCGCAGGAGCTGTTCGGCCGCCCGGTCATCTCGCTCGAGCTCGTCGACCCGCACTACTACCACCTGGACACCGCGCTCGCGGTGATCTCGTCGACCTCCGCGTCCCCGCAGGTCGCGTACTTCGCGCCCGCGTTCTCGGCCGGCAGCCGGGCCGTGCTCGAGCAGATGTTCCCCGACGCGATCCTCGCGACCGAGCGCGACGCCGTGGCCCTGGGCCTCAACGCGGTGTCCGACGGCGAGAACGTGGTCGTCGCGCCCGGCGCGGTGGA
>NZ_QWKP01000083.1 GCF_003470205.1 Cellulomonas rhizosphaerae | reverse complement strand
ACCTGTGGATCGGCAGCGACCTGGGCCGCCTCGACCGGCAGCACGAGTTCCTCGTGGCGCTGACGGACAAGATCCACCACGAGAAGCTGCTCGGCAAGCCGACCAAGCTGCTCAAGGTCCTCGACCAGGCGACCAAGGCGATCAGCGTCAGCCCGGGCCTGGGCGACCTGCGCACGATGGCGGGGCTCGCCAACGGGCTGCGCGGCATCGACGGCGACGAGATCGACGCGATCACCGTGCCGACCGTGCCGTCACCGACCCAGTCGGGCCGCGTCGTGTGGACGTCGGCGGCCGACGACATCTGGAAGCGGCTCAACGAGGACCGGCCGCTCACCGACCCCGAGCCGAGGCCCACCGGGTCGACGCACACCCCGAGGGCGACGAAGCCGGCCGGCATCTGCGGCTGAACGACTTAGCCCCGGCCGCGCGTATCTGCCGACCTGAGCCGCGGTCCCTTCCCTTCGTCCGCACTTTCGACGACGAAGGGGGCCCACGATGTCGTACAGCATCGGGGTGGAATGGA
The DNA here is from genome assembly GCF_003470205.1 of Cellulomonas rhizosphaerae. Classification (GTDB taxonomy): domain Bacteria; phylum Actinomycetota; class Actinomycetes; order Actinomycetales; family Cellulomonadaceae; genus Cellulomonas; species Cellulomonas rhizosphaerae. The sequence goes on along the minus strand of NZ_QWKP01000083.1, from coordinate 5,076 downwards.
TCAACGCCTACAACAACCTCAACGCGCTGCACCACGAGCACGAGGACGCCGGCGGCTTCTACGACGAGCTGCGCCTGCACGACGGCGCGACCGGCCTGTTCAACTGGGGCGACTCGGCCGCGTGGGAGGACGACTTCAAGGCCAACGCCCGCGGCGGCCACGCCGACCAGTGGGTCGAGCGCGCCGACATCGTCTACTTCACGGGCCACGGCAGCCCGAGCGGGTTCTACTTCCGCAGCGACACGCCCGACGACTCCCAGGTCCGGGGCGACTTCACCAGCACCTCGTCGGGCAACGACGGCGACCTGCGGCTCGGCCACAACAACATCGAGTGGCTCGCGCTCGAGGTCTGCAACACGCTGCAGATGAACGCGAACCAGCAGGGCGCCAACCGCGACGTGTTCGACCGCTGGGCCGACGCGTTCGAGGGCCTGCACGCGATCCTCAGCTTCACCACGACGAGCCTCGACCTGGCCAACCCCGGCAAGGTCTTCGCCGCCGCGATGGACGGCCGCTGGATCAGCGTTGCCTACGGGCTGCCGGACTGGTTCGGCCGCTCGCCGATGCGCGTGGTGGACGCCTGGTTCTGGATGGCGCAGTTCTGCCAGCCGAGCGACGTCGAGTCCGCGGTGCTGTTCGCCAACAGCCAGGGCACCAACACGGGTGCCGACTTCCTGCACGGCCACGGCGCCGTCAGCCCCGACCCCGTCCGCGGCCAGTCCTGGTTCTCCTGGACCTGGATCCCGCACGCCTGCTGACCCCTCCACCTCTGAGAACGGACCAGAGCCATGACCACGATGACGGTGGCGCGCGTGCGCCCCACGACGTTGGACGACGACCGCATCAACGCGCTCGCCGAGACCATCTCCCTGCGCGGCGAGCTGCTGCGCACCGACGAGGCGATCGCCCTGGTCGGCCCGGACGGAGCCGTCGTGCACGGCCAGCCGGGCAACCGGATGGGCGGGCTGACGAACCTCGTCGACAACCGGCGCGGCATCGCCGACCTGCCGCCGGAGACCGACCAGCGGCGCGTGATCCCGGCCGAGAAGGCGGTGGCGATCGTCGCCGAGCTGACCGAGAAGCTGCGCCTCGGGCCCACGATCGCCGACGGTGGCGCGAAGCTCGACGTGCGCGTCGACGCTCGCGTGACGCAGGGCGTGCGGTTCGACGGCAAGGAGCGGTACGCGTTCGACGCGAAGACCGACGTGCGCACCCGCGTGTTCCTCGACGGCGTCCCGCTGTCCGGCCCGCGTGCCGGCGTCTCGGCGACGTTCCTCGAGGACGCCTCGCCCGTGCTCCTGGCGGTGACGACGTGGGACGCCGTGGAGGCGTTCGACGAGGTCGAGGTGCTCGAGAAGGACGAGGTCGTCGAGAACCTGCTCGCGACCGCGAAGGGCCGGCGCAAGGCGACGCCCGTCGAGATCGTCGGCGCGTCGCTCGCCTACTGGGCCGGCCCGTACGAGGGCGGCGCGGACGTGCTCGAGCCCGTGTGGTTCGTGGAGGTCGCGCACGCACCCGCCAAGGGTGAGGAGGTCGGTCCGCACCAGCTGGTCAAGGTCGCGGCGGGCGTGCGGTCAGCGCGGCGGGTCGCCGCCTGACGTCAGCCCTGTTGACGTCAGCCCGTGACGAGCGGGACGAGCTGGTCGGCGAGCCGCGGCGCGAGCGAGCGGGCGTAGGACGCCGTGAGGTGGTGCGCGTCGCGCCAGACGAGCACGCCGCCGATGATCGCCGGGCAGGTGGTCCCGGGGCAGACGTAGTCGTCGAGGTCGACGAGCGGCACGTCGGCCCGCTCGGCCGCGGCCCGCTGCTGGGCGAGCGCCGATCGCTCGACCGCGGCGGACCGCGGCACGGAGCACTTCGTGGCCCACGCGTCGGTGTGCTCGGCGACGCACTCGGGGATGTCCTTGGCCATCCACGGGGTGTCGCCGAGCGCGACCACGGTCGTGCCGACGTCCGCGAGCGTCTTCCACGTGCGCGCCAGGCCGTCCGCGACGTCGTCCTCCAGCGTCGCCTTCGATCGGATCGTGCCGTCCACGACGACCCCGTCGATCGCGTCGTTGGACGTCACGACGACGGTCGGCGGATCGGCCAGGAGCTTCGCGGAGACCGCGTCGTTCCACTGCGAGCAGGTCGTGTACGGGCCGTCGATCGTCGTGAGCCACACGTCGACGTCGGCGAACGCGCAGCTGCCCTTGGTGTACGTGTCCAGGCGCCAGCCCTGCTGCTCGGCGACCGCGCGCAGCGTGGGCTGCCACTGGGCCGCGTGCGAGTCGCCGACGAGCGCGACGACCACGTCGGCATCGGGGTCGCCGTAGGTGCACGCCTTGGCCGTCGTGCCGTTCTTGTCCTGGTGGCAGCCGTCCGGGTAGAGGTCCGCGACGTCGCCCGTCGCGTCCGCGAGCGCCGGCACGACCTCGGCGAGGTCGGTGCCCGGGTCGGCCGATCCGCTCCACGCGCTGGTGCCGATCACGGCGGCTCCGGGGGCTGCGCCGGACGGGCCGGTGGGCACCGCGAGCGCGACGCCGCCGGCGGCGCCGAGCCCGACGAGCGTGCAGGCCAGCCCGACGAGCGCGGACTTGCGCACGCTGGCCCGCAGGGCCGACGAGAGGTGCAGCGGCTGCTCGACGAACCGGTACGCGAGCCACGCGGGCAGCACCGAGAGCGCGACGGCGGCGATCCCGACTCCCGTGGGCAGGCGGCCGGCGTCGTCGGCCCACAGCGTCGTCGCGACCACGACCACCGGCCAGTGCCAGAGGTACAGCGAGTAGGACATCGCCCCGACGGTCTGCATGCCCGGCAGCCCGAGCACGGTCAGGCCGCGCCGGTCGCGCAGGCCCGCCGCGAGGACGAGCGCCGCGCCGAGGGTGGGCACGAGGGCGGCCGCACCCGGGAACGGCGTGCCGCCGGTGAACACGAACGCGGCGTAGGCGATGAGCGCGAGGCCGGCCACGCCCGCGCCGGTGAGCCAGCGCTGCGGGAGCCGAGCCACCCGGGCGGCCCCGACCGCGAGCAGCGCGCCGACGGCGAGCTCCCACAGCCTCGTCGTCGTGACGAAGTAGGCCGCGTCGGGCGCCGACGACGTGAGGTGGATCGACCAGGCCAGCGAGGGCACCGCGATCGCGAGGATCGCCGCGGCGAGGAGCCGGGCGCTGACCGCCCGGCCGCGGCGACGCGCCCACAGCACGGCGACCAGCACGAGCACCGGCCAGAGCACGTAGAACTGCTCCTCGACCGCGAGCGACCAGAAGTGCTGGACGGGGCTCGCGGCGGAACCCTCGGCGAGGTAGTCCACCGACCGCCCCGCCAGGCGCCAGTTCACGACGTACAGCGCGGTGCTCGCCATGTCGCCCGCGATCTCCCGCCACCGGGTCACCGGCAGCCAGAGCACCGTCGCGATCGCGGTCGCGACCAGGACCGTCGCTGCGGCGGGCAGCAGCCGGCGCGCTCGTCGGGCGTAGAACCGCCCCAGCCGCAGCCGGCCCGTCTCCCTCACCTCGGTGACGATCATCGAGGTGATGAGGTAGCCGGAGATCACGAAGAACACGTCGACGCCGACGTACCCGCCCGGCAGCCCGGGGACCCCTGCGTGGAACACGAGCACGAGCACGACGGCGATCGCGCGCAGCCCCTGGATGTCGGGCCGGAAGCCCGCACCCGAGCGCGGCGGTGCGGCGGGGGCATCAGCCCGCGTCTGCGTCGTGGTCACGCGCGCAGGCTAGCCGGTGCCCCTGGACGGCGCGCGTCACGGCAGAATGGGTGGTCGCCGCCGATCCGAGGAGCCCCGCCGTGCCCGAGCGCATGAATGTCGAGTCGTTCAACCTGGACCACCGCACCGTCGCCGCGCCGTACGTGCGCCTCGCGGACACCAAGAAGCTGCCGGCGGGCGACGTCATCGAGAAGTACGACGTGCGGTTCACGCAGCCCAACGTCGCGCACCTCGAGATGCCGACCGTGCACTCGCTCGAGCACCTGTTCGCCGAGAAGTCGCGCAACCACTCGGACCGCGTCATCGACTTCTCCCCCATGGGCTGCCAGACGGGGTTCTACCTGATCCTGCAGGGGCAGTGGGAGTACGACGCCGTGCTGGCGCTGGTGGCGGACACGCTCGAGGACGTCCTCGTGGCCGACGAGGTTCCCGCGGCGAACGAGGTGCAGTGCGGCTGGGGCGCGAACCACACGCTGTCCGGCGCGCAGGAGGCAGCGCGCGCGTTCCTGGCGGAGCGGGACTCCTGGTCGCAGGTGACCGCGTGACGTCTCGGGCCGCCCACCGGGCCGAGCTCGGTCCGTTGTCCGGTCCGGTGGACGCGGTCGTCGTCGTCGCGATGACGGACGAGGCTGCACCGTTCCTCGCGCGCGCCTCCTCGGTCGGCGATGCCGTGGTCGTGGGCGGTGCCGAGCACCACCGGCTCGTGCTCGGCGGCCGCTCGGTGCTGCTCGTGCGGTCCGGGATCGGGCTGGTCAACGCGGCCTCGGCCGCATCGGTCGCGCTCGGCTCGTCGTCGGCCCGCGTGCTGATCAGCGCCGGGAGCGCGGGCGGCCTCGGGGTCGGCATCCGCGTCGGGGACGTCGTCGTCGGCTCGTCGTACGTCCTGGCCGACGCGGACGCCCGCGCCTTCGGCTACGCGCTGGGACAGGTACCCGGCATGCCCGCGTCGTACCCGGCCGATCCGGCGCTGGCCGCCGCCGCGACCGCTCCGCGCGAGGACCTGCGGGTCCACGCCGGCCTCACGATCTCCGGCGACTCGTTCATCGACGCCGAGCGCGTGGCCCGGGTCCGCGAGGCCTACCCCGGGGCGCTGGCCACGGACATGGAGTCGGCCGCGCTCGCGCAGACGGCCCACCTGTTCGGGGTCCCGTTCGTCTCGGTCCGGGGCATCTCGGACCTGTGCAGCCCCATGGAGGCGGGCGAGTTCCTCACGCACGTCGACGACGCCGCGGACCGCTCCGCCACCGTCGTGGAGTCCCTGCTCACCACCCTCTGAGGCCCCGCGGGCAGCGCGGGCTCCCGCCCGGTCCGCTCCCACTCCGTTGCTGGGTGCGCGTGGGTGTGCGGCACGCCGCGCAGGATGCGGCGTG
>NZ_QWKP01000082.1 GCF_003470205.1 Cellulomonas rhizosphaerae | reverse complement strand
GACCATGAAGGGCGTCACGGCGTACGCGAAGGTGCTCCGCTCGGCGTTCGCCGATCTGCACGCAGGCTGACGCGTCTGCCGTGGTGTAGCGCACGCCATATCTCTCGATGTGAAGAGATCTCCGCGTGGCGGATACCATCGACCGGGCGCTGTGGCCTACCCGATGCTGCAGACCGCGGTCGATGAGAGGAACCGGACCAGGTGGACCTGTTCGAGTACCAGGCACGAGACATCTTCGAGAAGCACGGCGTTCCCGTGCTCGGCGGCGTGGTCGCCACGACCCCTGACGAGGCCCGGGCGGGCGCTGAGCAGCTGCTCGGCGACACCGGCGGCGTCGTGGTCGTCAAGGCGCAGGTCAAGGTCGGCGGTCGCGGCAAGGCGGGCGGCGTCAAGCTCGCGCGCTCCGCGGACGACGCGGTCGAGAAGGCCACCGAGATCCTCGGGATGGACATCAAGGGCCACACGGTCCACCGCGTCATGATCGCCGCGGGCGCCAAGATCGCGCAGGAGTTCTACTTCTCCCTGCTGCTGGACCGCGCCGAGCGCCGCTACCTGGCCATGTGCTCGGTCGAGGGCGGCATGGAGATCGAGGAGCTCGCGGTCGAGCGCCCCGAGGCCCTGGCCCGCGTGGCCGTCGACCCCCGCGTGGGCATTGACCAGGCGAAGGCCGACGAGATCGTCGCCGCGGCCGGCTTCCCCGAGAAGACGACCCCGGAGATCGCTGCCAAGGTCGCCGACGTGCTGCAGAAGCTGTGGCTCGTCTACCGCGACGAGGACGCCACGCTGGTCGAGGTGAACCCGCTGGTCCTCACGGAGGACGGCGAGATCGTCGCGCTCGACGGCAAGGTCACGCTCGACGAGAACGCGGGCTTCCGCCACGCGGAGCACGCCGAGCTCGAGGACGCCGCCGCGGCCGACCCGCTCGAGGCGCGCGCCAAGGAGAAGGACCTCAACTACGTCAAGCTCGACGGCGAGGTCGGCATCATCGGCAACGGCGCCGGGCTCGTCATGAGCACGCTCGACGTCGTCGCGTACGCCGGCGAGAAGCACGGCGGCGTCAAGCCCGCCAACTTCCTCGACATCGGTGGCGGCGCCTCGGCCGAGGTCATGGCCGCGGGCCTGGACATCATCCTCACGGACCCGCAGGTCAAGTCCGTGTTCGTCAACGTCTTCGGCGGCATCACGGCGTGCGACGCGGTCGCGAACGGCATCGTCGCGGCGCTCGAGATCCTGGGCGACGAGGCCTCCAAGCCGCTCGTCGTGCGGCTCGACGGCAACAACGTCGTCGAGGGTCGCCAGATCCTCGCCGATGCCGGCCACCCGCTGGTCACCCTCGCGGACACGATGGACGGCGGCGCCGACAAGGCAGCCGAGCTGGCCAACGCCTGAGTCCCCTGACGATCTAGAGAGAAGCAGACACCACCATGGCCATCTTTCTGACCGAGGCATCCAAGGTCATCGTCCAGGGCATGACGGGCTCCGAGGGCACCAAGCACACCACGCGCATGCTCGCGTCCGGCACGTCCGTCGTCGGCGGGGTCAACCCCCGCAAGGCCGGTACGTCGGTCTCCTTCGGTGACGTCGACGTCCCCGTCTTCGGCTCCGTGTCCGAGGCCATCTCGGCCACGGGCGCCGACGTCTCCGTGATCTTCGTGCCGCCGGCCCACACCAGGGGCGCCGTCGTCGAGGCGATCGAGGCGGGCATCCCGCTCGTCGTCATCATCACCGAGGGCGTCCCGGTGGCCGACACCGCCGAGTTCTTCGCGCTGGCCCAGGAGAAGGGCGTGCGGCTCATCGGCCCCAACTGCCCCGGCCTGATCAGCCCCGGGAAGTCGAACGTCGGCATCATCCCGGCTGACATCACCGGTCCCGGCCGCGTGGGCCTCGTGTCGAAGTCCGGCACGCTGACCTACCAGATGATGTACGAGCTGCGGGACTTCGGGTTCTCGACGGCCATCGGCATCGGCGGTGACCCGATCATCGGCACCACGCACATCGACGCCCTCGCGGCGTTCGAGGCGGACCCCGACACCGAGGTCATCGTGATGATCGGCGAGATCGGCGGCGACGCCGAGGAGCGTGCCGCGGCGTACATCGCCGAGCACGTGACCAAGCCGGTCGTCGGCTACGTCGCCGGCTTCACGGCCCCCGAGGGCAAGACGATGGGCCACGCCGGCGCGATCGTCTCCGGCTCGTCGGGCACCGCGCAGGCGAAGAAGGAGGCCCTCGAGGCTGCCGGCGTCAAGGTCGGCAAGACGCCGTCCGAGACCGCCGCGCTCGCGCGGGAGCTGCTCACGCAGTCCTGATCCATCACGCGACGCCCGTCCGGCGCCCCTTTCCGGGGTGCTGGGCGGGCGTTCGTCTTTCGTCGTGCGCATCTGCTGTGATCTTCGTGCGGAGTCCTCGACGCGCCGGGCGGCCTGACGCACCATCGCGACCTCCGCGGCGACCATGGCACGGTGAGCCAGTCGCGTCCGTCGTCGGGGTCCGCGGTCGCCGACCGCGGACGCGCCGCAGGCCCCGGACGCGGGTCGCGTCGCCGCCGCACGGACACGGGCTCGGTGCCGATCACCGCCACGTCGCGTTCGGCACGAGCCACCGAGGCCCTGTCCGGCAGCGCGCTGGAGGGCGCCCCGCGCTGGGTCTCGGGCGTGCTCGCGGCGCTGCAGGCCGCCGTGCTGTCGCTGCTCGCGCTCGTCCTGCCGGCCATCGCGGCCTTCGTCGCGACCGCCGCGGACCCGTCCAACTCCGGCGTCTCGTGGTTCCGCGCGGTGCGCGTCGGCGGCTCGCTGTGGCTCGCGGGGCACGGCGTGCCGCTCGGGGTCGGCGGCGTGGGCGTCACGATCGTGCCGCTCGGCGTCACGGCGCTCGCGGTCTTCACCTGCTACGCCTCGGCCCGACGATCCGGTGTCCCGACGCTCACCGCCTACCTCGCCGGGATCGGCGGGTACGTCGCGATGGTGCTGGGCGTGGCGCTCGTCATCGGGACCAGCGCGTCCGGGCTGCTGCGCGGCCTCGCCGGCGCCGTGCTCGTCGCGGGCATCGGGATGGGTACCGGGCTCGCCGCACGCACCGACGCGCCCACGGTCCGGTCGGTCACGCGGCCGCTCTGGAGCCGGGTGCCGCGCGTCGTGCGCGTCGGGGCGACCGCCGGCACGATCGTCGCCGGCTCGCTCGTCGCGGTCGCCGCGGCCGTGACCGCGCTGTGGGTCGTCGCGGGGCTCGCGACGATCGGCGACGTGGTCGACGGCCTCGGGCTCGACCCGATCGGCGGCGCGGTGCTGGCGTTCGGCGAGCTTGCGTTCGCGCCCAACCTCGTCGTGTGGGCGATCGCCTGGCTCGCGGGGCCGGGCTTCGCGGTCGGCGCCGGCACGCACTTCGCGCCGCACGAGGTGCTCGCCGGGCCGATGCCCGCGGTGCCGATGCTCGGTGCGCTGCCGAGCAACACCCTGCCGGGCATCTGGAGCTTCGCGACGCCGGCGCTGCTGATCGCGCTGGGCGCACTCGGCGGCTGGTACGTGCACCGCCGGATCAGCGGCCCGCGCTGGTGGCACCCCGCGGTGGCGTGCGTCGCGCTCGCCGGGTTCGCGACGCTCGTGGTCACCCTGCTGGTCGTCGTCGCGTCGGGCGGGATCGGGCCGGGTCGGATGGCGCACGTGGGTGCGTCGGGTCTGATCGTCGGGCTCGCGGTCGCGTGGCCCGTGCTCGTCGGTGCCCTGGTCGTCGCGCTGCCCGGGGACCCGGTGTTCCGGGCTGCGGTGCGTGGCGCGACGTCACGCCGGGGCGAGGCCTGACGTCACGCCGGTGCTAGGCCTGACGGCTCAGCTGCCGGTGCGGGTGGTGAGCGACTTGCGCCAGTCCTCGAGCCCGTCCTCGAAGGTCTGGTTGCACTCCGCGGTCGCCGTGACCGTGAGGGCACCCGCGAGGCACTCCTCGCGGTCGGACTGGAGCGGCCAGAGCGCGAGCATGGTGATCGTGACGAACGCCCAGAACGCGGCGATCGCGATCCCGCCGGCGAGCATCGGCACGAGCGCGCCCCGCACGTGGGCGCGGGCGGCCGCGACCAGCGCGCGGATCGCGTAGACGATCGCGACGACGACGAACGGCAGCGCGACCGCCTGCCACGGCGCACGGATCGTGCTGAGCACGACTCCGGCCAGCAGGAAGATGCCGAAGTTCCGGGCGAGCTTGCGGGCGCGCTCGGCGCCCTCGGGGTCGGTCGGCACGGGCTCGGGGCGCTGCTGAGGCTGGCCGAGGCGGGGGTCGTGGCCCGGCTGGCCCGGCTGGCCGTGCTGCCCCTGCGGGCCCGGCTGGCCCAGCTGCTGCGGCGGGTACCACTGCGGGGCCGAAGGCGGGCCGGCCTGCGCAGCAGCCTGCGGCGGCGGGCCGGCGGGTGAGGAGCCCTGCGGGGGCGCTGCGGTGTCGTCGTCCGCGGGGCGGCGGCGATCCTCCGGCGGTGCGTACGGGTTGCTCACCCGGTCATTCTCACCCAGGAACTGCTTGCGGGTGGGCGAGCCTCGTCACGGCGGACGCGGGACGGGCGCAGGCCTGGCGCGGGCGGGCACGGACGGGCACAGCGATCGCTCCGCAGCCGAGGTCGGTAGGGTGCCGTCCGTGACCTCCGGACCCGGCACCTCGTCGTCCCAGCCCACGGCCCCCGCGCACGCGACGCGCTCGACGGGCCGGCTCGTCGTCCTCGTCTCCGGCACGGGCTCGAACCTGGCGGCCCTGCTCGCCGCGCACGAGGACCCGGCGTTCGGCGGGCGGGTCGTCGCGGTCGTGGCCGACCGCCCGGACATCAAGGCGCTCGAGATCGCGCACGCCGCGGGTGTGCCGACCGCCGTCGTCGCGCTACGCGACTTCGAGGACCGGGCCGCCTGGGACCGTGCACTCACGGAGGCGGTCGCGGTGTTCTCGCCCGACCTCGTGGTGCTCGCCGGGTTCATGAAGCTCGTCGGGAAGCCGTTCCTCGACAGGTTCGAGAACCGCATCGTCAACACCCACCCTGCGCTGCTGCCGTCGTTCCCCGGCGCGCACGGCGTGCGGGACGCGCTCGCGTACGGCGTGACCGTCAGCGGGTGCTCGGTGATCGTCGTGGACGGCGGGATCGACGCCGGCCCGATCCTCGCGCAGGAGGCCGTGCCCGTGCTGCCCGACGACGACGAGTCGAGCCTGCACGAGCGCATCAAGGTCGTCGAGCGCGCGCTGCTCGTCGACGTCGTCGGCCGCATCGCCCGCGACGGCCTGACGGTCGAGGGGCACCGCGCGCGCATCGGCTGATCCGGCAGCGCTGTGCGCGGACTGCGTGATTGCACCTGTGGTTGCACGACGCGCCGTGCGAACCGCGGCGTGTCGTTCAACCACGCATGCCGCGAGCGGAGTCAGTCCGCCAGGTGCTCGCGCCACCAGGTGGTCGTCGTGCGGATGGTCTCGTCCCACGGGGTCGGTGCGAGGCCGAGCGCCCGCTCGGAGGCGGAGGAGTCGACGACGAACGGCGCCTGCTGCTGGTAGGCCACGCGCACG
>NZ_QWKP01000081.1 GCF_003470205.1 Cellulomonas rhizosphaerae | reverse complement strand
GCGTCTGTTCCTTGAGAACTCAACAGTGTGCCAAGTAGTCGATGCCATATGGCCCGCCATCGTGCGGGTCTTGGTTGAGACTGGAGCCTGGTCCTCACCCCGTGAGGTGCTGGGTTCTGTATTCAGCCGAATCTGATTGGTCTTGCCCTTCGTCAGTGGGGAGCGGGACCGTTTCGTTTGTCGGTTGCCTGACCGCTTTGGTGGTTGGGTGCCATGTAGACATTAACGGAGAGTTTGATTCTGGCTCAGGACGAACGCTGGCGGCGTGCTTAACACATGCAAGTCGAACGGTGATGGCCAGCTTGCTGGTCTGATCAGTGGCGAACGGGTGAGTAACACGTGAGCAACCTGCCCTTCACTCTGGGATAACCACGGGAAACGGTGGCTAATACCGGATACGAGACGTACCTGCATGGGTGGCGTCTGGAAAGATTTATCGGTGGAGGATGGGCTCGCGGCCTATCAGCTTGTTGGTGGGGTAATGGCCTACCAAGGCGACGACGGGTAGCCGGCCTGAGAGGGCGACCGGCCACACTGGGACTGAGACACGGCCCAGACTCCTACGGGAGGCAGCAGTGGGGAATATTGCACAATGGGCGCAAGCCTGATGCAGCGACGCCGCGTGAGGGATGACGGCCTTCGGGTTGTAAACCTCTTTCAGCAGGGAAGAAGCGAAAGTGACGGTACCTGCAGAAGAAGCGCCGGCTAACTACGTGCCAGCAGCCGCGGTAATACGTAGGGCGCAAGCGTTGTCCGGAATTATTGGGCGTAAAGAGCTCGTAGGCGGTTTGTCGCGTCTGCTGTGAAAACCTGAGGCTCAACCTCGGGCTTGCAGTGGGTACGGGCAGACTAGAGTGCGGTAGGGGTGACTGGAATTCCTGGTGTAGCGGTGGAATGCGCAGATATCAGGAGGAACACCGATGGCGAAGGCAGGTCACTGGGCCGCAACTGACGCTGAGGAGCGAAAGCATGGGGAGCGAACAGGATTAGATACCCTGGTAGTCCATGCCGTAAACGTTGGGCACTAGGTGTGGGGCTCATTCCACGAGTTCCGTGCCGCAGCAAACGCATTAAGTGCCCCGCCTGGGGAGTACGGCCGCAAGGCTAAAACTCAAAGAAATTGACGGGGGCCCGCACAAGCGGCGGAGCATGCGGATTAATTCGATGCAACGCGAAGAACCTTACCAAGGCTTGACATACACCGGAAACTTCCAGAGATGGTTGCCCCGCAAGGTCGGTGTACAGGTGGTGCATGGTTGTCGTCAGCTCGTGTCGTGAGATGTTGGGTTAAGTCCCGCAACGAGCGCAACCCTCGTCTTATGTTGCCAGCGGGTTATGCCGGGGACTCATAAGAGACTGCCGGGGTCAACTCGGAGGAAGGTGGGGATGACGTCAAATCATCATGCCCCTTATGTCTTGGGCTTCACGCATGCTACAATGGCCGGTACAAAGGGCTGCGATACCGCGAGGTGGAGCGAATCCCAAAAAGCCGGTCTCAGTTCGGATTGGGGTCTGCAACTCGACCCCATGAAGTCGGAGTCGCTAGTAATCGCAGATCAGCAACGCTGCGGTGAATACGTTCCCGGGCCTTGTACACACCGCCCGTCAAGTCACGAAAGTCGGTAACACCCGAAGCCGGTGGCCCAACCCTTGTGGAGGGAGCTGTCGAAGGTGGGACTGGCGATTGGGACTAAGTCGTAACAAGGTAGCCGTACCGGAAGGTGCGGCTGGATCACCTCCTTTCTAAGGAGCATCTGGCAACGCGCCGGCCTGTCATGGGCTGGTGTGAGTTGTCCAGGCCCACGCCGAGACCGAATGTGTCGAGGGTGGTGCTCAAGGGTGGAACATCGACTACTGGCCGGCTCTGATGGTCGGTGGCTTCTAGTACGCCTGCAGCTTGCTGTGGGGAGGGAACGAAGGTCCACCGGGTGTGAGGGGTCGGCTTGGCACGCTGTTGGGTCCTGAGGGAACAGCCGAAAGGTTGTCCTTCGGGGCTGCGGCCCGATCATCATCCCTGAGGGGGTGGGGGTTGGGCTGGTGGCCTGCGGGCCGCGTTCTGCTGGTCGTACCGCTCCTAGATGGGGGACGGCGCCGGCGATGAGGATGCGGTGCCCGGTCGTAGCTTGAGAACTGCACAGTGGACGCGAGCATCTTTTTGAATGATCTTTGTGGTCAAGTTTATAAGGGCACAGGGTGGATGCCTTGGCACTAGGAGCCGAAGAAGGACGTGGTAGCCTGCGATAAGCCTCGGGGAGTTGGCAAACGAACCGTGATCCGAGGATGTCCGAATGGGGAAACCCCGCACGAGTCATGTCGTGTGACCCGCACCTGAATATATAGGGTGTGTGGAGGGAACGGCGGGAAGTGAAACATCTCAGTACCGCCAGGAAGAGATATTCCGTGAGTAGTGGCGAGCGAAAGCGGATCAGGCCAAACCGTATACGTGTTCAAGCCGGCAGGCGTTGCGTATGCGGGGTTGTGGGACCTTTCAGCTGGATCTGCCGATTCAGCAGGGAGTCAGAAAGTCGCGGTATAGTCGAACGGCATTGAAAGGCCGGGCACAGAGGGTGGAACCCCCGTAGACGAAATGCCGTGGCCTCCCGAAGGGGATCCCAAGTAGCTCCGGGCCCGAGAAACCTGGAGTGAATCAGCACAGACCACTGTGTAAGCCTAAATACTACCTAGTGACCGATAGCGGACAAGTACCGTGAGGGAAAGGTGAAAAGTACCCCGGGAGGGGAGTGAAATAGTACCTGAAACCGTGTGCCTACAATCCGTCGGAGCCTCCCTAGCAGGGGTGACGGCGTGCCTTTTGAAGAATGAGCCTGCGAGTTAGTGGTACGTGGCGAGGTTAACCCGTGTGGGGAAGCCGTAGCGAAAGCGAGTCCGAATAGGGCGATTCAGTCGCGTGCTCTAGACCCGAAGCGAAGTGATCTAGCCATGGGCAGGTTGAAGCGCGGGTAAGACCGCGTGGAGGACCGAACCCACCTGGGTTGAAAACCGGGGGGATGACCTGTGGTTAGGGGTGAAAGGCCAATCAAACTTCGTGATAGCTGGTTCTCCCCGAAATGCATTTAGGTGCAGCGTCACGCGTTTCTTGCCGGAGGTAGAGCTACTGGATAGCCGATGGGCCCCACCAGGTTACTGACGTTAGCCAAACTCCGAATGCCGGTAAGCCAGAGCGTGGCAGTGAGACTGCGGGGGATAAGCTCCGTAGTCGAGAGGGAAACAGCCCAGACCACCAGCTAAGGCCCCTAAGCGTATGCTAAGTGGGAAAGGATGTGGAGTTGCACAGACAACCAGGAGGTTGGCTTAGAAGCAGCCACCCTTGAAAGAGTGCGTAATAGCTCACTGGTCAAGTGATTCCGCGCCGACAATGTAGCGGGGCTCAAGTATACCGCCGAAGCTGTGGCATTCACACATCAGCTAAGCCTTCGTGGTTCAGGCGTGTGGATGGGTAGGGGAGCGTCGTGTGGCGAGTGAAGTCGCGGGGTGACCCAGCGGTGGACGCCACACGAGTGAGAATGCAGGCATGAGTAGCGAATGACGGGTGAGAAACCCGTCCGCCGAATGATCAAGGGTTCCAGGGCCAGGCTAATCCGCCCTGGGTAAGTCGGGACCTAAGGCGAGGCCGACAGGCGTAGTCGATGGACAACGGGTTGATATTCCCGTACCGGCGAAGAACCGCCCATACCGAGCCCGGTGATGCTAATCGTCCGAGCCGTAGCACAGTGACCTTCGGGTCGCGCCGCTACGGGGAGCACGAGACCCGAACCGGTAGTAGGTAAGCGTATTAACAGGAGTGACGCAGGAAGGTAGCCAAGCGTGGCGATGGTAGTCCACGTCCAAGGTCGTAGGGCGAGTTGTAGGCAAATCCGCAACTCACATAGCCTGAGAGCTGATGGTGACCGCAATAGCGGGAATTTGGTGATCCTATGCTGCCTAGAAAAACTTCGACGCGAGGTTCTAGCCGCCCGTACCCCAAACCGACTCAGGTGATCAGGTAGAGAATACCAAGGCGATCGAGAGAATCGTGGTTAAGGAACTCGGCAAAATGCCCCCGTAACTTCGGGAGAAGGGGGGCCTGAAGCGTGAACCGACTTGCTCGGGGAGCGTGTAGGGCCGCAGAGACCAGGGAGAAGCGACTGTTTACTAAAAACACAGGTCCGTGCGAAGTCGCAAGACGATGTATACGGACTGACGCCTGCCCGGTGCTGGAAGGTTAAGAGGACGGGTCAGCCGCAAGGCGAAGCTCAGAATTTAAGCCCCAGTAAACGGCGGTGGTAACTATAACCATCCTAAGGTAGCGAAATTCCTTGTCGGGTAAGTTCCGACCTGCACGAATGGCGTAACGACTTCTCCGCTGTCTCAACCGCGAACTCGGCGAAATTGCACTACGAGTAAAGATGCTCGTTACGCGCAGCAGGACGGAAAGACCCCGGGACCTTTACTATAGCTTGGTATTGGTGTTCGGTGCGGCTTGTGTAGGATAGGTGGGAGACTGTGAAGCCGGCACGCCAGTGTCGGTGGAGTCAACGTTGAAATACCACTCTGGTCGCTCTGGACATCTAACCTCGGTCCGTAATCCGGATCAGGGACAGTGCCTGGTGGGTAGTTTAACTGGGGCGGTTGCCTCCTAAAATGTAACGGAGGCGCTCAAAGGTTCCCTCAGCCTGGTTGGCAATCAGGTGGCGAGTGCAAGTGCACAAGGGAGCTTGACTGTGAGACCGACAGGTCGAGCAGGGACGAAAGTCGGAACTAGTGATCCGGCGGTGGCTTGTGGAAGCGCCGTCGCTCAACGGATAAAAGGTACCCCGGGGATAACAGGCTGATCTTGCCCAAGAGTCCATATCGACGGCATGGTTTGGCACCTCGATGTCGGCTCGTCGCATCCTGGGGCTGGAGTAGGTCCCAAGGGTTGGGCTGTTCGCCCATTAAAGCGGTACGCGAGCTGGGTTTAGAACGTCGTGAGACAGTTCGGTCCCTATCCGCTGCGCGCGCAGGAAACTTGAGAAGGGCTGTCCCTAGTACGAGAGGACCGGGACGGACGAACCTCTGGTGTGCCAGTTGTTCCGCCAGGAGCACGGCTGGTTGGCTACGTTCGGAAGGGATAACCGCTGAAAGCATCTAAGCGGGAAGCCTGCTTCAAGATGAGGTTTCCACGGGGACTCGATCCCCGAGAGGCTCCCAGCTAGACCACTGGGTAGATAGGCCGGATGTGGAAGAAGGGACTAAAGACCTTCGCAGCTGACCGGTACTAATAAGCCGACAACTTCACCACTTCATTCAAGTGCTACGCGTCCACTGTGCGGTTCCCGAGTAACGAACGGGAACCCGTTTGACAACTCGATAGCGTTACGGCGGTCATAGCGAGGGGGAAACGCCCGGTCCCATTCCGAACCCGGAAGCTAAGCCCCTCAGCGCCGATGGTACTGCACTCGCCAGGGTGTGGGAGAGTAGGACGCCGCCGGACATCATTCAGCAAAGAGCCACCCCT
>NZ_QWKP01000080.1 GCF_003470205.1 Cellulomonas rhizosphaerae | reverse complement strand
GCGGGCTGCGGCGTCGTGGGACCAAGAGCCGCCCCCGCCGCCGGAGCCCCCGGCCGACGACCCGAGCCTCGCCGAGGACCCCTGGGCCGCCCCGCGCCCGGCGGGCGACCAGGCGCCGAGCAGCGACGACCAGCGCACCGACGGGCCGTCGGCGCGCGAGCGCGGTGCGGCCGCGGCAGCCGCCGCGCGCCCGGCCGTGACCGAGGACGACGACCCGTCGCCGGACGACCCGGACATCACCTCGAGCAACCTCGTCGGCGCACCGCTGGTCGCGCAGATGCTCGGCGGCACGGTCATCGACGAGGAGCTCGACGACCGCAGCATGTGACGGTCAGGAGCGGTCGGGCCAGACGTCGGACTCGTCGCTCACCGCAGCCCAGTCGCGTGGGTCGGTACGGGCGCCGGTCAGGATCGTCGGGGTCGCGCTGCCCGCGGGACCGGAGGTGCCGAAGACCGCGCCGCGCAGGTCGGCACCCCGAAGGTCGGCCCGTGTGAGGTCGCAGCCGAAGAACCTGGTGCCGCGCAGCGAGGCCCCCCGGAGGTCGGCGCGCGAGAAGTCGCACCGCAGGAAGACGACTCCGTCGAGCGTGGACTGCCGCAGGTCGGCGCCGACGAACAGGCAACGCGTGAACCAGGCGAGCCGTGGTGTGCGCACCGAGATCAGGTCGGCACTCGTCAGGTCGATGTCACGGAGCCGCGCGCCGTAGCGAAGGTCCGAGAACCAGGCGGCCCACGAGTCGTCGGACGGTCGGGAGAGCATGGCGCCGATCGTCTCGCACGCGATCGCCACGCGTCACGGTCATAGCCCGTCAGACGTCGGCGTTGTACTCCAGCGTTGCCGTCAAGGTGCCGGACTTCCCGCCGACCATCGCGCCGTAGGCCACGCGGCCGTGCGCGCCATGTGCGGTGCCGGCTGCCGCGTCGAGGATCGACGACGTCGGATCGGCGGCGTGGTCGGCGCAGGACTTCTCGAGGCCGTCGACGTCGATTGCGGCGTCGGTCGGCCACTCGCGCTCGGCGTGGTCGAGCCACGCGACGAGCTCGGCGCACCGCTGCGCGGCCGAGCCCGCGTCGACCGGGCTGATCCAGGTGATCTTGACGCCGTCGGGCTGGTCGCCGGCCTCGAAGGTGACCGGCACGGAGTCGACGACCTCGGCCCGGTCGTTGTCCGGCAGCGGTTGGTCGAGCGCGTCCTGCGGGGTGGCGGTCCAGCCCGGCGGGCCGCCGAACGCGATGAGGTCGTGCGCCTGGTCCTCGGCGTCGGTCGGGCCGGAGCAGCCCGCAAGGACGGCGGCCGACGCGAGCGCGACGACGAGCACGGCGGGCATCCGGCGCACGGCGCCTCCTTCGGACGTGGCCCCGCACGTGCGCGGGACAGCGCGAGGCTCGCAGAGAACGCTGGGAGAACGCCGAGAGCTGGCTGGTGCCTCGCCGAGATCCGCCGGAACTCGTGCGTTCGGCCCGCGGGGGCGTCCGACCCAGGCGTCCGCCCACCCCGTAGGCTGGCGGTCGTGTACGAAGGCGCGGTCCAGGACCTGATCGACGAGCTCGGGCGGTTGCCCGGAGTCGGCCCCAAGAGCGCCCAGCGCATCGCGTTCCACATCCTGTCCGCGGACGCGGCAGACGTCCGCCGGCTCTCGGACGCGATCGTCGAGGTCAAGGCGCGCGTGCGGTTCTGCGACGTCTGCGGGAACGTGACGCAGGAGGACCTGTGCCGCGTCTGCCGTGACCCGCGCCGCTCGCCCGCGTCGATCTGCGTGGTCGAGGAGTCCAAGGACGTCGTCGCCATCGAGCGCACGCGCGAGTTCCGCGGCAAGTACCACGTGCTCGGCGGCGCCATCAACCCGATCGCGGGCGTCGGCCCGGACGACCTGCGCATCGCGCAGCTCATGACGCGCCTCGCCGACGGCACCGTCACCGAGGTCATCCTCGCCACCGACCCCAACGTCGAGGGCGAGGCCACGGCGACCTACCTCGCGCGCCTGCTGGTGCCCATGGGCCTGACGGTCAGCCGTCTCGCCTCGGGCCTGCCGGTGGGCGGGGACCTGGAGTACGCCGACGAGGTGACGCTCGGCCGCGCGTTCGAGGGCCGACGACGGATCAGCGCATGAGCACCGGGAGGGCCGCATGACCAGCACCGACGCCGACGTGCGCGACATCGCCCAGGCGGTCGCCGAGGAGTCGCGGACCTTCCTGACGACCATCACCGAGGTCGGCGCGGGCGGCGCCCCCGAGGCCGCGCTCCCGCTCCTCCTGCTCGCCGTCTCCGACCTGCTCGCCGCGGGCGCCCGGCTCGGCGCGACGACCGACGTCGTCCCCGCCGAGCGGTTCGAGCCCGACGTCGGCCCGGACCCGGACCTCGAGCCCCTGCGTGGCGCGCTCGCGAACGCGCTCGAGGGCGTCGACGAGTACTCCGAGGTCGTCGACCCGCTGCTCGCCGCGGACGTCGAGGCCGTCACCCTGTCCGGCAACCTCGTCGCGATCGCCGGCGCGCTGGCCCAGGGCTTGCGGCACTACGAGACCGGCGGCGTGCTCGAGGCGCTGTGGTGGTGGCAGTTCTCCTACCTGTCCGACTGGGGCGAGCGCGCGTCCAGCGTGCTGCGCACCCTCCAGTCGATCCTCGCCCACCTGCGCCTCGACGTGGCCGACGACGTCGCCGCCGAGGCGGAGTACGACGCGCTGCAGCCGTAAGGCTCAGGCCACCCGGGTCCCGCGCGCGAGCGTGCGGGACGGGATCGCCAGCCGGCGGACGGCGATGACGAACCCGGCCGCACCCAGGGCGAGGTTGGCGGCCAGCCCCCACGGCCAGATCGCGCTGTCGTCGCCGCGCTGGTCGTTCGCGGGCAGCGAGTCCGACGCGTAGTAGCACTGGTTGTCGACGCGGTTCGGCGTGCGCAGGCTGCGGACGCCGTCACGGATCGACCCCAACGGGTCGGCGCTGCTGCCGTAGTCGTCGTGGACGATCGGTCCGGTTCCGGCGCCGTCGGCGACGACGACGAAGGGGTTGATCCCCAGCAGCCACCAGGTCCGCTCGGTGTGCGCGACGGTCTGCACCTGGGTCGTGAACCCGCACTCCATGTCCTCGCCGAACGTCGAGCCGTCCACGGGTCCCCAGACCTGCACGTTCTCCTCCTGCTCGACCGAGGAGAACGTCAGGCCGAAGAGCATGGGGGTCAGCAGCACGAGCGCCGCGACGGTGATGAACGTCAGGACCGTCGAGCCGGCGGTCCGCGACACGAGCGCGGAGAAGCCCAGCCCGATCCCGCAGACGGACACGAGCAGCAGCGCGACGATCACGACGACGCGCACCACGGCGAACGGCGGGGTGTCGCCCATGAAGAGCGCGACGACGAGGAACGGGATGCTCAGCACCAGGAACGCGCACGCCGCGAGCCAGGCGGCCGCGAGCTTGCCGAGCGCGATCTCCGCGGGACTCAGGAGCGTGACCTGCAGCGTCGCGAGCGTGCCCGCGTTGCGATCGCCGTTGACGGCCGTCGAGGTGAGCGTCGGCGTGACCAGCAGGCCGAGGCCGAGGACGAGGAAGACGACTGCCCCGAACATCAGCGGTCCCGAGTTGCCGGTGCCGAGCATCGCGTCGCTCAGGAACCCGGACAGCAGGAGCGTGAGCCCGCCGACCACGACGAACCACACGACGAGCGCGACGATCCACCGCGTCGAGCGCACGCGCTGGCGCAGCTCGAGCTGCGCGACCGTGCGCACGCCGTGCCAGGAGACGCCCCAGGTCCCGCGCCGCGAGATGCGCGGCTGCTCGGGAGCCTTCGGCTCGTCGATCGCGATGGGCGACATGGAGGTCATCGCCGCTCCTCCTCGAGGGTCAGGTAGGCCTGTTCGAGCGCACCCGCGACGGGCGCGAGGGAGGTCAGCGGCACGCCGGCGGCGACCGCGTCGCGCACCAGCTGCGCGGCTCCCTCGTCGCCCGAGACCTCCAGCAGGACGCTGCCCGGGCCGTCGGGGGTGCCCTCACCAGGACGCCAGGCGGCCCCGACGGCGGTCAGCCAACCGGTCAGCGCGCCGAGCGAGAGCGCCCGCACGTGCCAGGTGCTGCGCGTCGTGATGGTCTCGGGGACGACCGAGCGCCCGCGCGAGATGAACACCGCGTCGTCGGCCATCTCCTCGAGCTCGGACAGGACGTGGCTCGAGACGAGCACCGTGCGCCCCTCGTCGGCCAGCTTCCGCAGCAGGATCCGCAGGTCGACGCGCGAGCGCGGGTCGAGTCCGCTGGCAGGCTCGTCGAGCAGCAGGACGTCGGGGGAGTGCACGAGCGCGCGGGCGAGGCCGAGCCGCTGCTTCTGCCCGCGGGACAGCACGCTCGCCGGGCGGTCGGCGTACTCGTGCAGGTGGACCGTGGCGAGCAGCTCGTCGACCCGTACCCGCGCGGTGGCGGTCGGGATCCGGTAGGCGGCCGCGAACGTGAGCAGCACCTGGCGGGCGGTGAGCGTGTCCCAGGTGCCGAACGCATCGGGCATCCACCCGGTGCGGGCCCGGGCGGCGGGACCGTCGGCGACCGGGTCGTGGCCCGCGACGCGCACGGTCCCGGTGTCGGGGACCAGCAGGCCGGCGAGCACCAGGAGCAGGGTCGTCTTGCCCGAGCCGTTGGGCCCGACGAGCGCCGTGATCCGTCCGGCGCGCGCCTCGAGGTCGATCGCGTCGAGCGCGCGCACCGCGCCGAACGAGCGGGACACCCCCCGCACGACGATCCCCGGGGGTGGCCCGGCGGCGGGCGGGGTGACGGCGGAGTCCGCGACATCGGTCGACATGGCCCGAACGTAGAGCCCGCGGGCCGCGTCGCGCAGCCAAACCTGTGCGCAATCTGTGCAGACCTCGCGCGAGCCGACCTGGCGCTCCTCCGATGGGATGGGAACCGCGAGCAGCCCGCGCGGCCGAGGGCGTCCGGCATGCGGAAAGTCCTCGTTCCGCATCCTGGGCGGAACGTAGACTCGCGCGCGTCCTGCCCACCCATCCGGAGCATCCCTCGTGGCCCTCATCGTGCAGAAGTACGGCGGCTCCTCCGTCGCCGACGCCACCAGCATCAAGCGCGTCGCGAAGCGGGTCGCCGAGGCCAAGCGGGCGGGCCACGACGTCGTGGTCGTCGTCTCGGCCATGGGCGACACCACGGACGAGCTCATCGACCTCGCCAACCAGGTGACCCCGATGCCTCCGCAGCGCGAGATGGACATCCTGCTCACGGCGGGCGAGCGCATCTCGATGTCGCTGCTGGCCATGGCGATCCACAACCTCGGCGTCGACGCGAAGTCCTTCACGGGCCAGCAGGCCGGCGTGATCACCGACGAGGCGTACGGCAAGGCGCGCATCATCGACGTGAGCCCGAGCCGGATCAAGGACACGGTCGCCCGGGGCGAGGTCGCGATCGTCGCAGGCTTCCAGGGCGTGAACCCGACGACGAACGACGTCACGACGCTCGGCCGCGGCGGCTCGGACACCACCGCGGTCGCCCTGGCG
>NZ_QWKP01000008.1 GCF_003470205.1 Cellulomonas rhizosphaerae | reverse complement strand
TGGTCGAGGGCGAGGCCGAGGATCGTGTCCCCGGGCCGGGCGATCGCGTGCAGCACGGCGGCGTTGGCCGTCGCGCCCGAGTGCGGCTGGACGTTGGCGAACTCCGCGCCGAACAGGGCCTTGGCCCGCTCGATCGCGATGGTCTCGGCGACGTCGACCTGCTCGCAGCCGCCGTAGTACCGGCGGCCGGGGTAGCCCTCGGCGTACTTGTTCGTCAGCACGGAGCCCTGCGCCTGCAGGACCGCCCGGGGGACGAAGTTCTCGGACGCGATCATCTCGAGGGTGGACTGCTGGCGGGCCAGCTCACCGTCGAGGACTGCGGCGATCTCCGGGTCGAGCTCGGAGATGTTCTGGTCGAGGATCGGGGTGTTCTCGGCGCTCACGAAAGCTCCTTCGGCAGCGTGCGGGGTGTCCGGGGTCCGTCACCGCGCACTCGGTGGGGACCGGTGTGATGGTGACCGGGGGCCCAGGCGTCCGACCCGTTGGTCCTGCTGCTCGTCGCTCCCCGGTGGTAGTCCACCCGTTGCGCCAGTCACGACGTCGCACAGCCTAGCAACGGCGAGAGGGTTCCCCGGCCCCGAAAATCGGATTACTCTTCCCGCCACGTCGCCACGCACCGTTGCCGGCGACCTTGGGGGGAAGCTCAGCCATGCAGACACGCACTCGTCGACTGACCGCCTCCGCGCTCGTGGTCGCGCTCCTGGCCGCCCTCGGGCTGGTCCTGGCGCCGTCCGCCAGCGCCGCCGTGAAGACCTTCGTCAGCGTCATCCCGCCGTCGTACGCGCTGTCCACGGCCACCGTGAAGTTCAGCGGCACCGTGTACCCGGCCCTCGGCCAGAAGGTCAGCGTGCAGCGCAAGGACGGCTCGAAGTGGGTCACGGTCGACTCGACGACGGTCTCGCGGAGCTCGGCGAAGTTCTCCGTCGCGTACAAGGCCAAGCCGGGCAAGAAGTCGTTCCGCGTGGTCGTGGCCAAGACGTCGCAGTCGACGTCGGTGACGAAGAAGTGGACGACGTGGACCACCGACGGGGTGAAGTACAAGTCGTACATCGCGCGCGCCCGCTCGTACATCAAGGCCTACTGCCCCCGCACCCCGATCTTCGTGAACACCAACCTGGTCGACTCCTCCACGGTCGGCATGGCGACCGAGAAGTACGTCTGGGTCAGCACCGTGGCCGGCAAGAAGACGTACACGTGGCAGCACCAGATCCACCTCCAGCCCGGGATGACCAAGGCCGAGCTGCGGCACGTCGCG
>NZ_QWKP01000079.1 GCF_003470205.1 Cellulomonas rhizosphaerae | reverse complement strand
GCCGACGACGGAGCCCACCGCCCCCGCAGGGGTGGTGGGCTCCGTCGTCGCGGGCATGGCGCGGGAGGTCAGGACTTCTTGTTGCGTGCCGTGATGCGGGCGCGCTCGGACTGGTCGAGCACCACCTTGCGGATGCGGACGATCTCCGGGGTCACCTCGACGCACTCGTCCTCGCGGGCGAACTCCAGCGACTCCTCGAGCGTCAGCTTGCGCGGAGGGGTGAGGTTCTCGAACGTGTCGCTGCTGGCAGCGCGCATGTTCGTGAGCTTCTTCTCCTTGGTGATGTTGACGTCCATGTCCTCGTTGCGCGCGTTCTCGCCGACGATCTGACCCTCGTAGACCTCCTGCGTCGGGTCGACGAAGAACGAGCCGCGCTCCTGCAGGTTGATCATGGCGAACGGCGTGACGACGCCCGAGCGGTCCGCGACGAGCGAGCCGTTGATGCGGGTCTCGATGGCGCCGGCCCACGGCTCGTAGCCCTCGGCGATCGACGACGCGATGCCGGTGCCGCGGGTGTCCGTGAGGAACCGCGTGCGGAAGCCGATGAGGCCACGCGCGGGGACCAGGAACTCCATGCGGACCCAGCCGGTGCCGTGGTTCGACATGGTCTCCATGCGGCCCTTGCGCTGCGCGAGCAGCTGCGTGACCGAGCCGAGGTACTCCTCGGGGACGTCGATCGTCATGCGCTCGACGGGCTCGTGCACCTTGCCGTCGACCTTGCGCGTGACGACCTGCGGCTTGCCGACGGTGAGCTCGAAGCCCTCGCGGCGCATCTGCTCGACGAGGATCGCCAGCGCGAGCTCGCCACGGCCCTGGACCTCCCAGGCGTCGGGACGCTCGGTCGGCAGGACGCGGAGCGACACGTTGCCGATGAGCTCCTTGTCGAGGCGGTCCTTGAC
Source organism: Cellulomonas rhizosphaerae (assembly GCF_003470205.1). GTDB lineage: Bacteria > Actinomycetota > Actinomycetes > Actinomycetales > Cellulomonadaceae > Cellulomonas > Cellulomonas rhizosphaerae. The sequence goes on along the minus strand of NZ_QWKP01000079.1, from coordinate 4,360 downwards.
CTGGCGGGCGGTGACCTTGTGGCCCTTGCCGCCCTTGCCGGCCAGCGGCGACGTGTTGATACCGATGGTCATCGAGATCGCGGGGTCGTCGACCGTGATGAGCGGCAGCGGGCGCGGGTTCTCGGGGTCGGTCAGCGTCTCGCCGATGGTGATGTTCTCGATGCCGGCGACGGCCACGATGTCGCCGGGGCCGGCCGACTCCGTGGTCACGCGCTCGAGACCCTTGGTCTCGAGCAGCTCGGTGATCTTGACGTTCTGCATCGTGCCGTCGGCGCGCGCCCAGGCCACGACCTGGCCCTTGCGGATGTCGCCGTTGAAGATGCGCAGCAGCGCGAGGCGGCCGAGGAACGGCGACGCGTCGAGGTTGGTGACATGCGCCTGCAGCGGGTGTCCCTCGGTGTACGTGGGCGCCGGGATCTTCTCGAGGATCATCTTGAACAGCGGCTCGAGCGTCTCGGAGTCCGGCAGGCCGCCGTTCTCCGGGAGGTTGACCGACGCGCGGCCGGCCTTGGCGGCGGCGTAGACGACGGGGACGTCGAGGATCGCGTCGAGGTCCAGGTCCGGGACCTCGTCGTGCAGGTCGGACGCGAGGCCCAGCAGCAGGTCGGTCGCCTCGTGCACGACCTCCTCGATGCGGGCGTCGGGGCGGTCGACCTTGTTGACGACGAGGATCACGGGCAGCTTGGCGACGAGCGCCTTGCGCAGCACGAAGCGCGTCTGGGGCAGCGGGCCCTCGGACGCGTCGACGAGCAGGACGACGCCGTCGACCATCGACAGGCCGCGCTCGACCTCGCCACCGAAGTCGGCGTGGCCCGGGGTGTCGATGACGTTGATCGTGATGCCGTCGGGCTGGCCGTTCTCCGCGGCCGCGGGACCGGAGTAGTGCACCGCGGTGTTCTTCGCGAGGATCGTGATGCCCTTCTCGCGCTCGAGGTCACCGGAGTCCATCGCGCGGTCCTCGACGTGGGCGTGCGCACCGAACGCGCCGGCCTGCCAGAGCATCGCGTCGACCAGGGTCGTCTTGCCGTGGTCGACGTGCGCCACGATGGCGACGTTGCGCACGTCGGCGCGAACGCTGGTCGGCGCAGTGATCGCGTCGGTAGGCATGCGGAACTCATCTCAGCAGAAGGTGGGAGCGCGCCGCGTCGTGGGGCGCCGGTCGATTCTACCGGCTGCGGGCGCGCAGGCATACGTGAGTCGCCCCACTTGTCAAGAGTGGGGGACGAAAGGCGGTCGGCCCCAGGATAACCCCGGGGCCGACCGGGCGATCAGAAGCCGCGACCCGGCTCTCGCTCGTTGTCGACCTCGGAGATGTCGTGCGCCTCGAGGCGTGCTGCCTCGTCGGCCTGCGCGAGCTCGTCCGCGGACAGCTGGGCGCGCTGCTCCTCGAGCAGGGCGTCGCGGGCCTCGCGGCGAGCGCGCTGCGCGTCGGGGTCCGGCACCGGCACGGCCGCGAGCAGCCGCTGGGTGTACGGGTCCTTCGGGTGGTTGACCACCTGCGCGGTAGCGCCCACCTCGACGAGCTTGCCGTTGTGCATGACCGCGATCCGGTCGGACAGCATCTCGACGACGGCCAGGTCGTGGCTGATGAACAGGCACGCGAAGCCGTGCTCGCGCTGCAGCTCCTGGAAGAGCTCCAGCACGGTCGCCTGGACCGAGACGTCGAGCGCGGACGTCGGCTCGTCGGCCACGAGCAGCTTGGGCTCGAGCGCGAGCGAGCGGGCGATGCCCACGCGCTGGCGCTGTCCACCGGACAGCTCGTGCGGGTAGCGGTTGCGCATCGCGCGCGGCAGCTGGACCTGGTCGAGCAGCTTCTCGACCGCGCTGGAGGCCGCCTTGCCCTTGATGCCACGGTGCAGCAGCAGCGGCTCGGCGATGGACTCGCCGATCGGCAGGCGGGGGTTGAGCGAGGAGCCCGGGTCCTGGAAGACGATGCCCACCTCGGTGCGCAGCGGCTTGAGGTCTCGGTTGGACGCCCCGACCATGTTCTGCCCGACGATCTTGAGCTCGCCGCTCGTGACGGGCAGGAGCCCGACGACGGCGCGCCCGATGGTCGTCTTGCCCGAGCCGGACTCGCCCACGAGGCCGACGACCTCGCCGGCGTGCAGCGTCAGGTCGACGCCGTCCACGGCACGGAACGCCGGCGTGCGGCGACGGCCCGGGTACTCGATGACCATGTTCTTGGCCTCGAGCACCACGACGCGGTCGTCGCGCGCCTCCTTCTCGAGGACCGGGCCACCCTGCTCCTCGACCTGCAGCGCCTCGGCGCTGCGGCCCAGGTGCGGCACGGACTCGAGCAGCTTGATCGTGTACGGGTGCTGCGGCCGGGCGAAGATGTCCGCCGCCGCGCCCTGCTCGACAACGAGGCCGTCCTTCATGACGATGATCTTGTCCGCCATGTCCGCGACGACGCCCATGTCGTGCGTGATGAGCACGATGCCCGAGTCGATGCGGCTGCGCAGGTCGCGCATGAGCTTGAGGATCTCGGCCTGCACCGTGACGTCGAGCGCCGTGGTCGGCTCGTCGGCGATGAGCAGCTTCGGGTCGCACGCGAGCGCCTGGGCGATCATCGCGCGCTGACGCTGGCCGCCGGAGAGCTGGTGCGGGTAGAAGTCGACGCGCTTGGTCGGGTCGGGCAGCTCGACGAGCGTCAGCAGCTCGATGGCACGCTTGCGCGCCTCGGACGGGCCCATCTCGAAGTGCGTCCGCAGCGTCTCGATGATCTGGAAGCCGATCGTGAAGACCGGGTTCAGGGCCGTCATCGGCTCCTGGAAGATCATCGCGACCTCGCGGCCGCGGATGCGGCGCAGGCGGTGCGCAGGCATGCCGATGAGCTCGCGGTCTCCCAGCTTCGCGGAACCGTTCGCGCGGCCGTTCGGCGGGAGCAGGCCCATGAGCGCCATGGAGGACTGGGTCTTGCCCGAGCCGGACTCGCCGACGATCGCGAGGACCTCGCCCGGGGCGACGGTGTACGTGACCCCGCTCGCCGCCGGGTACCAGGTCCCGTCGACGAAGAAGTCGACGCCCAGTCCGTTCACCTCCAGCACGGGTGCGGTCGTGTCGGCGGGGAGCGGCGCTGCTGCTGTGTCGATGGCCACGGTCAGCATCCTTCCTGCGGGAGCGGGAGCAGCCCGAACGGGCCGTTCACCTGCTGCGGTTCTGGGAGCATGGGCGCGTGAGCCCCACACATGTCTTCTCGTCGAGATACGGCCGTTGGCTGACGATCGCCGCGTCGGTGGCCGCCGTGGTGGCGGTCGTCGCGGTGGCGACGCACGACGGCCTCGGCGCGGGCGTGCAACTGGCCGTCCCCGCTGCGCTCGTGGTGCTCGTCGTGTGGGCCATGTACTGGCGTCCACGCGTCGAGGTCAGCGACGGCCTGGTCGAGGTCCGCAACGTGTGGCGCACCGCGACGCTGCCCTGGCCGACGTACCGCGGCAGCACGCTCAAGCTGTCGCTCGTGCTGCACACGACCGACGGGGACGTGCCCGTGTGGGCCGCGCCCCGTTCCAGCTCGTCCGCGCGGCGCCTGCGCCGGGGCCGCGACGAGAGCGTGCCCGCGGCGAAGGACGGGGTCGTCCTGCGCCAGGGGACCGCCGAGGCAGTCGTCGAGGAGATCGAGCGTCGCCAGTCCGCCCTGACGGCGGCCGGCTACCTGCCGGCCACCGCCGAGGGCGTGCACGTCCAGCGCCGGACGCACACCCGCACCGTGGCGGGCGTCGTCGTGCTGGCCGTGGCTACGGCCGCCGTGCTGCTGCTCGGCTGAACTGCGGGTCATCACGGACGACCCTGCGTGTCCTGCGTCTGCATCGGCATGATGCCTGCGGGGCGACCAGCAACAGCATCCGCGCGCGACATCTTCCGCTCGGACGGGATCCGCTTCTGCCGCGGGTCGAACGCGTCGCGCAGACCGTCGCCGATGAAGTTGATCGTCAGCGCGATGATCACGATGAACAGACCCGGCCACCAGAACAGCCAGGGACGCGTGGAGAACGCCTGCTGGTACTGCGAGATGAGCGCACCGAGCGAGATCTCGGGCTCGCGGATGCCGAACCCGAGGAACGACAGTGCGGTCTCGAGCAGGATCGCCGAGCTCATCAGCAAGGTGGTGCTCACGATGATCGTGCCGACAGCGTTCGGCAGGATGTGCTTGAAGATGATGCGCGGGCTGCTCGCACCGGCCACCCGGGCCGCGTCGACGAACTCCCGCTCGCGCAGCGCGAGGAACTCACCACGCACCAGGCGGGCGAGGCTGGTCCACAGGAGCAGGCCCATCGAGGCCGCGAACACCGCCGCGCTGACGCCACCGGTGATCTTTCCGACCACCGCGCCGATCACGAGGACCGGCACCGTGATGAACAGG
>NZ_QWKP01000078.1 GCF_003470205.1 Cellulomonas rhizosphaerae | reverse complement strand
GGGCCACGCGCGGGCGGGCCGGTGAGGATCTCGTCGTGGTCGTCGTAGAACGGGTCCAGCGCGGCCGACCAGCGGTCGGCGGTCCACGGCTCGCCGTCCTCGTCGACGTCGCCGAGCGCGGCCAGCGCGCCGTAGGCCTCGCGCGCGGCGAGCTCGACGCGGCGGAACAGCGCACCCCGGACCAGGGCGCGCAGCACGCGCGGGTTGGCGGTGAGCGGCTCGGGGGTGTCCTCGTCGACCCCGCCGGGCGAGTCGGCGCCGTGCTCGTCGAGCGGGTTCGACAGGCGCTCCCACTCGTCGAGCAGGCTCGAGTCGGTGCGGCGCACCAGGTCGCCCAGCCACTCGATGAGCTCCCACAGCTCCTCGGTGCGGGCGTCCTCGGGGACCGTCTGACGCAGGGTTCGGTACGCGTCCGCGAGGTAGCGCAGCAAGATGCCCTCGGTGCGGTCCAGCTGGTAGTGCGAGACGTACTCGGCGAACGTCGAGGCGCGCTCGTGCATCTCGCGGACGACCGACTTGGGCGACAGCGCGAGGTCGGCCACCCACGGGTTGGTCTGGCGGTACGTCGCGAACGCGGCCTCGAGCAGCTCGGCGAGCGGGCGGGGGTACGTGACGCCCTCGAGCAGGGCCATGCGTTCGTCGTACTCGATGCCTTCGGACTTCATGGCCGCGACGGCCTCGCCGCGCGCGCGGTTCTCCTGCGCGGCGAGCACCTGGCGCGGGTCGTCGAGCGTGGACTCGAGCACGCTGACCACGTCGTGCGCGTAGGCGTGGTCCTCGCGGTCGAGCAGGTCGAGCGCCGCGTACGCGAACGGGGACAGCGCCTGGTTGAGCGCGAAGTTGGCGGGCAGGTCGTGCGTGAGCCGGACCGTGCGGCGGCGGCCGTGCGGCGCGGTGGGGTCCTCGACCCAGGGGCGCTCGAGCACGCCGGCCGCGCGCAGCGAGCGGTAGACCGCGACCGCCTGGCGGATGTGGCGCCCCTGCGCCCCCTCGGGCTCGTGGTTGTCGGTGAGCAGCCTGGTCATCGCGGCGACGGGGTCGCCCTCACGGGCCAGCACGTGCAGCACCATGGCGTGCGTCACCTGGAAGCTCGACGTCAGGGGCTCGGGCGGGGCGTCGCGCAGGCGCTCGAACGTCTTGTCGGTCCAGTTGACGTGCCCCTCGGGGGCCTTCTTGCGGACGATCTTCTTGAGCTTCTTCGGGTCGTCGCCGGCCTTCTCGAGCAGCTTGCGGTTCTCGATGACGTGGTCGGGCGCGAGCACGATGACCTCGCCGACGGTGTCGTACCCGGCGCGGCCCGCGCGCCCCGCGATCTGGTGGAACTCGCGCGCGGACAGGTGCCGCATGCGCACGCCGTCGTACTTGACCAGGCTCGTGAGCACCACGGTGCGGATCGGCACGTTGATGCCGACGCCGAGCGTGTCCGTGCCGCAGACGACTGGCAGCAGGCCCTTCTGCGTGAGCCGCTCGACGACGCGGCGGTACTTGGGCAGCATCCCGGCGTGGTGCACGCCGACGCCGTGCCGCAGCAGGCGCGACAGCGTCTTGCCGAAGCCGGGCCCGAACCGGAACGCGCCGAGCTCGTCGGCGATCGCGTCACGCTTCTCGCGGCTGGCCAGCGGCGTCGAGAGCAGCGACTGCGCGCGCTCGACGGCCTCCTTCTGCGTGAAGTGCACGACGTAGACGGGAGAGCGCTGCGTCTTGACGAGCTCGTCGAGCAGCTCGTGGAGCGGTTCGATCGCGTAGGCGAAGTTGAGCGGGACGGGCCGCTCGGCGGTCTCGACGACGGCGACCTCGGTGCCGGTGCGCTTGACCAGGTCGTCGGCGAAGAACGTGACGTCGCCGAGGGTCGCGGACATGAGGACGAACTGCGCGCGGGGCAGCTCGAGCAGGGGCACCTGCCAGGCCCAGCCGCGCTGCGGGTCGGCGTAGAAGTGGAACTCGTCCATGACGACCTGGCCGACGTCCGCGTCGGGGCCGTCGCGCAACGCGAGGTTGGCCAGGATCTCCGCGGTGCAGCAGATGATCGGTGCGTCGTTGTTGACCGACGAGTCGCCCGTCATCATCCCGACGTTCGCGGACCCGAAGGCCTCGACGAGCGCGAAGAACTTCTCGCTGACCAGCGCCTTGAGCGGCGCGGTGTAGAAGGTGCGGCGGCCCTGGGCGAGGGCGACGAAGTGGGCCGCGGTCGCGATGAGCGACTTGCCCGAGCCGGTCGGGGTGCTGACGATCACGTGCTCCCCGGAGACCAGTGCGAGCAGCGACTCCTCCTGGTGCGGGTACATCGTCAGGCCGCGCTCGGCCGTCCACCCGGTGAACGCCTCGTAGAGGGCGTCCGGGTCGGTGGGATCGGCCGGGATGCGGTCGGCGAGGGTGGGCACGGCCCGATCCTCGCACGCGCGGTGGGGCTCGTCGGGCGCGGGTGTGGGAGGTCGAGGCGTACCGAAGGTGGCCTCATGGCCAGGCTGACCCTCGGGTGCCGTGCACCTCGGGCAAGGAGAACGAGTCCCGACTTCCCCTCCACCCGCAGCATCTCGAGCGGATCGACGAGGACCTGCGGTCCTCGGCTTCGGCAACGCGGCCCGCGGCGCGGTGGCCGCTCTGCACGCGCTGGGCGTGCGCGACGTGACGGTCCTGACGCTGCGCGACACGATGGCCGTGGCCTCGCCGATCCCGTCGGTCGTCATCGAGCAGCTCGAGCGGACCGACTCCGGCAGCACGCTCGTCGTGACTCGGGAGGAGACGGTGCCGACCGCCGAGTTCCTCGCGAAGCACGACATCGTCGTGAACTGCGCGCTGCAGGACACCGACGCGCCGCTGATGTTCGTGACGAACGACGAGCTCAAGCTGTTCGCGCCCGGCACGCTGCTCGTCGACGTCTCCTGCGACGCGGGCATGGGCTTCGAGTTCGCCGACCCGACGCCCCTGTCGGACCCGATGTTCACGGGTGGGCGACGCGATCACGTACTACGGCGCGGACCACAGCCCCGACGTGCTGTGGCGCAGCGCGACCTGGGGGATCAGCGAGGCCGTGCTGCCGTTCCTGCGAGTGGTCATGGACGGGCCGGCCGCCTGGACCGACGACCAGACGATCGCCGGCGCCATCGAGATCCGCGACGGCGTCGTGGTGAACCCGAAGATCCTCGCGTTCCAGCACCGTGCGGCCACCTGGCCGCACGCGATCGCGGGTTGAGCTGTTAGCTCGGCTCGCCCTCGCTCGTGTCGAGCGTGCGCTGCACCCAGTGCACGTCGCGCCACGCGCCGAGCTTCCAGCCGACCTCGCGGTAGGTCCCCACGGGTTCGAAGCCGAGCGCGCGGTGCAGGGCCGCACTCGCCTCGTTGGGCACGGTCATGCCCGCGACCGCCGTGCGGAAGCCGCGCGCGGTGAGGCGGGTCAGCAGGCTCTCGTAGAGCGCCTTCCCGATGCCCGCACCACCGTGCCCCTGCGCCACGTAGGCGCTGACCTCGCAGGTCCAGCGGTAGGCGGGGCGGGCGCGGAAGGTCCCGGCGTAGGCATACCCGACCAGCTCGTCGTCGAGCACGGCGACGAGCCACTCGTGGGCCGCGGCGATCCGCCGGGCCATCTCGTCGGGTGGCGGGGCGTCCGTCTCGAACGTGACAGCCGTGTCGACGACGTACGGGGCGTAGATCCGGGCACAGGCGTCCGCGTCGGCGGCGGTCGCCGGCCGGACCGTCAGGCGTCGATCCACGACCGGGTCGCCGTCGTGACCGACGAGCCGTCGAGGTCGGCGAGCTTGAGGCCGACGAAAGCGCTCGCGTTCGGCGAGGTCTGCACCCGGAACGCGGGCGCCGGGCTCTCCAGCGCGTCGAGGATCACCGCGCCGACTCCGTCGGGCTCCTGCGCGTTGGCGAACGCACCGGCGGTGCGCGCGAGGTAGGCGCGCAGGGAGTCCTCGTACGGACCGGCATCCGCGACCAGGGCGTCGCGGTCGCCTACTGCGGTGCCGGCGAACTGCGTCGCGACCGCGCCGGGCTCGACGACGACGACGTCGACCCCTGCAGCCGCGGCGACCGGGTGCAGGCTCTCGAGGAACCCTTCGACGGCGAACTTCGCCGCGCAGTAGGCCTCGTTGAACGGCTGCCCGACGATGCCACCGACGCTCGAGACCGTGACGAGCCGGCCCTTGCTGGCTCGCAGGTGGGGGAGCGCGGCCCTGCTCACGGCGACGACCGCGAAGAAGTTGACCTCCATGCAGCGGCGGAAGTCGTCGAGCGTCAGCGTCTCGACGGTGCCGACCAGACCGGCGCCGGCGTTGTTGACCACCGCGTCGAGCCGGCCGTAGGTCTCGACGACGTCGGCGATGAGCGCATCGACGTCGTCGGTCCGCGTGACGTCGAGTGCGCGGATGTCGAGCGTGACGCCCTCGTTCGCGGCCCTCTCTCGGAGGGCGTCCGCCCTGGCCTGGTCGCGGAGCGTGGCCACGACCTGCCAGCCGCCCTTCGCGGCCAGGACCGCGGTGGACAGGCCGATGCCGGAGGACGTGCCGGTGACGACGACGGTGCGCGGGGTGGTCATGGGGCCAGTCTGCTCGGTCTGGTGGTGTTTGCGCGTCCTGCCCCCTGCTCGAACTGGTGTTCGAATTTGTGTCAGTGGTCGGTGGGACGATAGGGATATGTCAGACACCACCTCGGTCATCGATGCGGCGGCGCTGGTGCGTGCCGCGCTCGGTGCTGAGGCGTGCGGTGTGCCGTCTCGTGTCGTCTCCGGGTGGGGTGACGACGAAGTTCTCGCCGGCTTGGTGCGGTTGGAGTCTGTTGCTCGTCAGGTCGATGCGTGGCGGGCGGCATTGGTGGTGGAGGTCGACGAGCGCAGCACCCGGGGGCGCGACGGGCTGGCTGGGAGTCGTGGATGCCGGGGCTCGCGTGAGCTGGTTCGCCGGGTGACGGGCTCTGCGAACGCCTCGGTGTCGCGGTGGTTGCGGTTGGGGCGCGCGACCCAGGAATCGACCGGGTTGACCGGGCAGCGCGTGCCGGCGCCCTTCCCGCACGTCGCCGAGTCGCTGGCTACGGGGCGGATCAACGTGGATGCGGCGATGCAGATCATCGACAACCTCAACCCGGTCCGGCCCGTCGCGGGTGACGCGATGGTCGCTGTTGCTGAGGAGCAGCTCGTCGCAGCCTGCTCGGCTCACGAGCCGGGTGGGGT
>NZ_QWKP01000077.1 GCF_003470205.1 Cellulomonas rhizosphaerae | reverse complement strand
GGCACCGGCCGAGGAGATCGAGGTCGAGCTGCACCAGGGTGGCGACACCACCGTCACGGTCTCCGACGAGGACGGCCGGTTCTCGTTCGTCGACGTCGACCGAGGTCCGGCGCGGCTCGTGCTGCGCCGTCCCTCCGACCCCACCGTCCCGGTGGTCACCCCGCAGATCGAGCTCTAGGCGCACATGTCCCCTTCGCACGGCCCGGCAGCGGCCGGACCGGCATCCCTCGACGCCGTCGTCGGGGCGGTGGGGCGCGCCGAGACGGACAACGCCGAGGGGCGCCCCGAGCGTGCCCGGCGCAGGTTGCAGGGTGCGCTCACGGCGCTCGACAGCATCGACCCGACCAACCGCGTGCGCTCCGTCGTGCGCGTGCGGGCGCGGGCGCTGACCGAGCTCGTCAAGAGCGAGGCCGAGACGGGCACGCGCACGCGCACGGCGGCCGAGCGCCTCGACGAGATGGTCGAGACGGGTGCGGGCGAGGTCTGGCCCGGCCTGCAGCCCGCGATCGACGGCACGCGCGGCCTCGCCGCGCTGCGGGCTGGGCGGCACGACGAGGCCCTCGAGCTGCTCAGCTCCGTGATCGACGCGATCGACGTCGCCGACCCCGTCGACGGCTGCCGCGCGCTGCTCAACCGCGGCGTGCTGCACATCGAGCGCCGCGAGCTGTCGGCCGCGCGCGCGGACCTGGGGGAGTGCGCGCGCCGGGCGCGTCAGGCCGGGTTCGACCGCCTGCTGTTCAAGGCCGAGCACAACCTCGGCTACGTGCACTTCTACGCCGGACACCTGCCCGAGGCCCTCGCCCAGATGGAGGCCGCCGCGCGGACCTTGCCCGGGCCGCCCCGGCCCACGGCACTGCGCGACCGCAGCGACGTGCTGCTCGAGGCGGGGCTCGTGGGCGTCGCCGACGCGACGCTCGCCGAGGCCGCGGCGATGTTCGCGGCCGAGCGGCTCACGCGCGACGTGGCCGAGTGCGAGCTGGGTCGGGCCGAGTGCGCGCTGCTGCGCGGCGACCTCGAGGCCGCGCGGGAGTTCGCCGCGTCCGCGCGCCGTCGGTTCAACCGGCGCGGCGACGAGGCCTGGGCCGTGCGCGCCACGCTCCTGTCCCTGCAGGCCGACGCGGCCGCCTTCGCCACGTCTCCGACCGATGCCCGCTCGCGGTCGGCGTGGGCGGGGCTCTCGCGGCGCGCGGCGGTGCTCGAGGAGCTGTGCGCAGCGACCGGGCGGCGGGTCTGGCAGGACGCTGCCTCCTACGTCCGGATCGAGGCGGACCTGGCCCGGGGAGCGGTCCAGGACCCCGCCGAGCTGCTGGAGCAGCTCGGCCCGGTGCGGACCGACGACCCGCTCGCCGTCCGGCTGCACGGCCGACGGATCCGCGCGGTGCTGGCGATCGCCGCTCAGGAGCCCGGCCGCGCGGCGCGCTACGTCCGCGCCGGCCAGCGGGATCTCGAGAACCACCGCGCGCGCTTCGGTTCGCTGGATCTGCGCACCGCCGGCGCGGTCCACGGCACCGCGCTGGCCGACCTCGACATGCAGCTCGCGCTCGCGAACGCGCGGCCCACCGCCGTGCTCGAGGCTGCCGAGCGGGTCCGGTCGGTCATCGGTGGCTCGCCGCGGGTCAACCCGCCGAGCGACCCCGAGACGGCCGAGCTGCTGTGGGACCTGCGCAAGCTCATCGACGCGGGTCGTGAGGCGCCCGACCTGCCGGCCTCGGACCCCGTGCGCGTGCGCCACATGCGCGAGGCGCAGCGGCTCAAGCACGAGATCCTCGCCCGGTCGTGGCACGAGCGCGGCACCGCACGCGAGGAGCGCGTGGCCCGCGCCGCCGAGGTGCGGCGGACCGTCGAGCGTCGAGCCGGGAGCGTGCTGCTCGACGTCCTCGAGCACCGCGGCGAGCTCCTGGCCGTCCGCGTGGACGACTCCGGCTCGGCGCTGCACACCCTGGGCCCCGCGGCCGACGTGGCCGAGGAGGTCCGCCGCGTGCACGCCGACCTCGAGGTGCTGTCTAACCCGCTCGTCCCGGCGGACCTGCGGGCGGTCGCCAACCGGTCGCTGGACCGCAGCCTCGCCCACATCGAGGCGCGGCTCGCGCCCGCCCTCCAGGCGCCGGACGAGCTCGTCGTGGTCGCCGCCGGCTGGCTCGGCGTGCTGCCGTGGTCGATGCTTCCGTCGCGCGTGGGGCGCCCGACGGTCGTCGCGCCGTCGGTCCACCACTGGATGCGCTACGCCGGGAGCGCGACGGGCCGGCCTGCCCACGTCAGCGCGGCCGCCGGTCCCGGCCTGCGGCACGCCGAGGCCGAGGTGAACGAGATCGGACGGCTGTGGCCGGACGGCGAGGTCGTCGTCGGCGAGGACGCGACCGTGGCGCGCATGGTCGAGCTGCTCGCGTCGCCGGGCATCGTGCACCTCGCTGCGCACGGGCGGCACGAGCCGGACAACCCTCTTTTCTCGTCGGTCCGGCTGGCCGACGGCCCGCTGTTCGCGCACGAGCTGGACATGGGCGGGACCGTGCCCGATCTGGTGCTGCTCTCGTCGTGCGAGGTGGGACGCGCGAGCATCCGGGCCGGTGGTGAGGCCCTCGGCCTCGCGAGCGTCCTGCTGCGCACGGGCGTCGGCTGCGTCGTGGCGGCGCTCGCCCCGCTGCCCGACGAGACGGCGCTGCGGGTCATGACGCGTACGCACGTGCTGCTGCGCGAGGAGGTGCCCATCGCGACCGCGGTGGCGACCGCGACGCACGAGGATCGCTTGGCGACCGGGGCGCTGGTCCCCCTGGTGTGCTTCGGGGCGCCCGTCTAGCTCAGCCGCCGTGGCCGGCGTGGCCACCCAGGCCGGGGAGACCCGGCAGGCCGTGCGAGCCGTGCGGCTGGGCGTGCGCGCCGGCGTCGGTCGCCGCGAGGCCGGGCACCGTGAGCGCGGCGATCGCGAGCGCTCCCGCGGCCAGGAGCCCCAGCCGGCCGAGCGGGTGCGAGCGTGCGGCAGGGGCAGGCGCGCTCGTCGTCGTGCGCGACGCGACCGCCACGAGCACGGCGGCCAGCAGCTGCAGCCCGACCGCGGTGAGCTCGGCAGCGCCGAGCGTGCCGACGGCCGGGGCGACGAGGAGCCAGCCCACGGCCCCGACCAGCAGGACGCCGAGCGTCGTGCGGGGGAGCGGGAGGGGACCGCGCATCGCGGCGAGCGACCACAGCAGCTCGGCGGCCCCGACGCCCAGGAGCGCGGCGCCGACGAGCGGGTGCGCCGTGACGTGCTCCGCGCCTAGGGCGAGCAGCACGAGGCCCGCGCCGAGCGCGGCGAGCGCCGCCCACGAGCGCGCGACGAAGGTCGCGGTCCGCTCGTCGTCGGCGAACGCCACCGTGCTCGGGCGCGGGCCGGTGCTCACGCGCGCGCCGTGGCGGTCGTCGTGCGCGCGGCCTTGTCGGCGCCCAGGCCGACGCCGAGCAGCAGGATCGCGCTCGCGAAGTGCAGGACGTTGTCCGCACCGTTCAGCGCGATGATGTTCGCGCCCGAGCCGACGAGGAACAGGCCAACGACGCCGACGAGCAGGTAGACGGCACCCACGGTGGTGTTGACCGCCTTCGACGCGGGCACCGAGCGGGTCGCAGCCAGCAGCAGCGCGCCGCCGATCAGCAGGTGGATGATGTTGTGCAGCGGGTTGACGTCGAAGATGATCAGCGCCTTGCCCTCGGTGCCCGCGAACGCGACCCCCGAGGTGACGAAGAAGCCGGCGACGCCGACGAGCAGGTAGACGGCGCCGAAGACGGCTCCGATGATGCGGTTCGGTGACTGGCTCATGATGGGCGACCTTCCGGGGTCGGGACGGTGTACCCCTCGGGTTCGGCGCCTGGGTGCCGACGGATGGGTCCGAGAGGCGATTTGGTCCGAGGGCGGTCCTCGCGTACTGTTGCTCCCGCCCAAGACCGCCGGTTGTCGGCCCGATTCGTCGGACCGCCCGAAGTCCCGCACAGCGGGAGCCAGCGCAGGTGAGAGTTCAGTCCCCGGACCAGTCCGGATGCCGAGCCCCGCGCCTGCGCGGGGCTCTTTCGTTTGTTCGGGGCCAGGAGCCGGTGGCACCACCACTGGAAGGATTGCCATGGCGAGGCCGGACAAGGCAGCCGCAGTCGCAGAGCTCACGGACAAGTTCCGCGAGTCGAACGCGGCCGTGCTGACCGAGTACCGCGGGCTCACCGTCGCGCAGCTCAAGAAGCTCCGCGTCGCGCTCAGCGGCAACGCAACCTACGCCGTGGTGAAGAACACGCTGACCGCGATCGCGGCCAAGGAAGCTGGTCTGACCGGCCTCGACGACGCGCTCGCGGGCCCGTCGGCGATCGCCTTCGTCACCGGCGACCCGGTCGAGGCCGCCAAGGGACTGCGTGACTTCGCCAAGGCGAACCCGGCACTGGTCATCAAGGGCGGTGTCCTCGACGGACGCGCCCTGACCGCTGCCGAGGTCACCAAGCTCGCGGACCTCGAGTCGCGCGAGGTTCTGCTGGCCAAGGCGGCCGGCGCGATGAAGGGCAAGCTCTACCAGGCTGCCTACGCATTCACCGCGAACACCGCCCAGGCCGCCCGTGTCATCGATGCCCTGCGCCAGAAGCAGGACTCGGAAGCCGCTGCTGCCTGATCCCGGCTCCTGCCGAGATCGCGCGACCGCGCACACCCACACCCTGCTCAGGCCGGCACACCACCGCGCCGCCTGGCACCGAAGAAAGGAACGCCTCTCATGGCGAAGCTCAGCACCGACGAGCTCATCGAGCAGTTCAAGGGCCTCACTCTCATCGAGCTCTCCGAGTTCGTGAAGGCGTTCGAGGACGTCTTCGAGGTCACCGCGGCCGCTCCGGTCGCCGCTGCCGCCCCCGCCGCTGGCGGCGCCGGCGCGGACGCCCCGGCCGAGGAGGAGAAGGACTCGTTCGACGTCGTTCTCGAGGCCGCCGGCGACAAGAAGATCCAGGTCATCAAGGAGGTGCGCGCGCTCACGTCGCTCGGCCTCAAGGAGGCCAAGGACCTCGTCGACGCCGCCCCCAAGGCCGTCATCGAGGGCGCGAACAAGGAGACGGCCGAGAAGGCCAAGGCGCAGCTCGAGGGCGCCGGCGCGACCGTCACGCTCAAGTGATCTGAGCTCCGGCCTGCCGGAGCATACGGAAGCCCGCACCCCCAGGGGGTGCGGGCTT
>NZ_QWKP01000076.1 GCF_003470205.1 Cellulomonas rhizosphaerae | reverse complement strand
CCCCGCTCCCGACGAGCCTCCGTTCACCGATGTCCTGGGTGACCTGCTGTCCGTCGACGACGCGGGGGTGCTGATCGGCACCCGTCACGGCGAGGTGCGGGTTCCCGCCGCGGACATCGTCCTGTCCAAGCAGATCCCGCCCGCCCCGCCGCGCCGCGGCCCGCGCTGAGTCCCTACTTGTCCTCGTCCTTGGCGTCCGGCGGCTCGCCGCAGACGATCTTGTTCTGGGGCTTGTAGCGCCAGGAGTTCGACTCGGTCTTCTTCAGCACGTCGTCGAGGAACGTCTTGCGCGTGACCGTCACCGAGAAGCCCGGATTGCCGGCGAGCGAGGGCTCGCAGGTCGCCGACTGGGAGTACACGGTGGTCGGCGCGACGACGCCCGAGCGCGGGCTCGTCGTCGTCGTGACCGTCCAGTACTTCGTGCCCCACAGACGCACGTAGGCGCGCCCGTCCTTGACCCAGCCCTGCACGAGCACGCCGTTGGGCGTGTTGTTCTTCCACTTCATGTCGAGCACGCCGGTGAAGATCGTCGCCTCGCGGCCCTCGGGGTAGCGCGCGAACCACTCGCTGTGCGGCGTGTGCTCGACGTCTTCCATGCCGGCGAAGAACGCGGCGTTGTAGGTGGTCGTCGACACCTGCGAGAGCCCGCCGCCGATGGCCTGCACGTGCTCGCCGCTGACGATCGCGCCGGCGTCGATGAACCCGTGCTTGGCGTCCACCGGTCCGAGCGCCTCGGTGAGGCTGAACGTCTCGCCGGGGCGGAGGAGCGTGCCCGTGATGTGCGACAGGCCGGTCCTGATGTTCTGCGTGCGCTTCGGCTCGGGCGTCAGCGGCGTCGAGAACTCCGAGACGATTTCCTTGATGCCGAGCTTCTTCAGCTCCGCGGTGGAGTCCTTCGGATCCGACTCGACGAGCTTGACCTCGGCGTTGCGCTCGGCGGCGACCGATGCGGCCGCGACCGAGGTCGCCAGCGCGTCGGGGTCGATCGTCGTCCCGGGCTTGCCCGGCACGAGCTTGGGCTTGTCGTCCTTGAACGTGAACGTCGCGTCCGAGGCCTCGGTCAGCAGGTCGGGCAGCTGGTCGAGCACGTCCTTCGAGAGCTTCTCGCCGTCCATCTGCAGCACGAGGTCGCCGTCGACCGGCACCATCGAGGACGCCGACGCGACCTCGGCGGGCGTCAGCACCGCGAGCTGGTCGTCGACCGTCACCGAGACCGGGCCGGAGACTGCCTGCTCCGCGACGGCCAGCGCCGCGTCGGTCTCCGCCTGCGTGATGTCCGGCTCGACCGGCTCGGTCGGCAGGTCGAGCGGTCGCGCACCCGTGAGCCACTGGTCCGTGACGACCTGCTCGGCACCCTCGGTGTCGAGCGTCCAGCCCTCGGTCGCCTGGGTGGCCTGCGCGGTGCCGTCGACGAAGATGACCGACCCGTCGACCGGCGCCTCGGACAGCGCGCCCTCGAGACCCTCGACCGACTGCGCGAGTGCCGCGTCGTCGACCGCGGTGACGGGCTCGGCCTCGCCGACGCCGACCACGTGCTGCCACAGGCGGCGGGGCTCGAGCAGGTTGACGCCCGTGAGCTGGTCGACCGTCGCCTGCGCGTCGAACGTGAGCCCGGCGTCCTTCGGGTCGATGCTCGCGGTCACGTCGTTCGCGACGACGTCGATCGGCTCCGACGTCGCGTCGTGGAGCTCGCCGTCCAGGCGGGTGACCGCCTCGTCCGACGAGAGCCCGCCGATGTCCACGCCGGCCACGGTCGCCCCGCGCGGCACGCGGTCCGCGAGGGCGTAGGAGGCCACGACGTAGCCGCCGACGAGCACGACGAGGATCGCCAGGATCACGGCCAGCCGCTTGGGCCAGCGCCGCTTGCCGCTGTCGGACTCGAACACGTCCAGCGGGGACTCCTTGCGCGGGGTGGGGGTCACCGGGCCGGCGGACACGCGCAGGGGCGTGGCCGCGGCGGGCGCTGCTCCTGCTCCTGATCCCGGCGCTGCGGACGCTGCAGCCGCGGCTGCCGTTGCTGCGGCGGCTGTGGTTGCGGCGGCTGTGGTTGCGGCGGCGGGCGCTGCTGCGGCGGGGGCCGCAGGGGTCGGTGCAGCAGCGGGTGCTGCCGGTGCGTTCGGTGCCGGTGCAGCGGGCGACGCTGTCGCGGCTGCTGCTGGTGCGGCGGTTGCCGCGGCTGCTGCAACCCCAGCGGCTCCGGCGGCTGCGGCGGTGGACGGCGCGGCGGGACGCTCCGGCGCGGGCGACGACGACGGCTGACGCGTCGAGGTGCGGACCGGGGCGGAGCCGCGAGGCGACTCGGTCGAGGCCGCCGCTGCCGCAGCAACCGGAGCGATGAGCTGCGTCTCGTCGGTGCGCGACGGGGCCGCGGGCTCAGGCTCGTCGACCGGAGCGATGACGGCGGTCTCAGCCGTGGGCGCGTCGGCCTCGCGCGCTGCGGTCGCCGACGGGTCCGCCTGCGCCGCCTCACCGTTCTCGGTCGCGGGCGTGTCGGGGGCGGCCTCGTCGACGGGTGCCCCCGGGGCCGCGCTCTGCGCGCTGGGCTCAGGGGCGCTGGACGCGACGTCGTCGGCAGCCTCGGCAGGGGCTGCCGCGTCGGTGCCGGCGGGGGCCTCGTCGTCGGACGGCGGCTCGCCCGCAGAGTCCACGCCTGCGGGTGCGTCACCCTCCAGCGCCTCTCCAGCATCGCCGTCCGGACCGGCACCGTCGCTCGCGTCGGCCTCGGTGGTCTCGCCGCCTTCGGGCACGACCGTGTCCGCAGGGGCAGCCTCATCAGCTGCGGCGTCCTGGGCAGTCGCGTCGTCAGCGGTCGCGTAGTCAGGAGTCTCGTCGTCAGGAGTCTCGTCGTCAGGAGTCGCGTCGGCAGGAGTCTGGTCGACCGAGGCGTCGTCGGTCGGCGCGTCGCCGTCCGGAGCGTCGTCCGCGTCGTCGGAACCCGCGGCAGCAACGGCCGCACGCTCGTCGGCGTCCGCAGGCCGCACGGTCGACGCACCGAGCACGCTCCCGCCGCCCCACACGGGCCAGACGTCGTCGGTCGCGGCGTCCTGTGCCGGGGCGTCGTCGGTCGGCTCCAGGCCGTCCCGGTCGGTACCGTCGCTCATCTGCTCCCCCACGATTGCCCGCGCCACCTGCGCCCGCGCGATTCTACGTGGCGGATCTGGGCGCCCTCGCAGGATGCCGGGCGTGGCGTCAGCCGCGCACCTCGTGCAGGCGTCCGCGCAGGTGCACCAGGCCACCGGCGCCGGGAGCGCCCTGCTCGGCCGCCAGGACGGTGCCGACGACGATGTCGTGGTCGCCCGCGGGGTGCACGGCGGCGGTCCGGCATTCGAACCACGCCGCGGCGCCGTCGATCCACGCGGCTCCCGAGACCGGGGCCGCGCGGT
Organism: Cellulomonas rhizosphaerae; assembly: GCF_003470205.1. GTDB lineage: Bacteria > Actinomycetota > Actinomycetes > Actinomycetales > Cellulomonadaceae > Cellulomonas > Cellulomonas rhizosphaerae. The sequence continues at coordinate 1,738 of NZ_QWKP01000076.1, read as the reverse complement.
GCGGCACGCGGTCGAGCTGGCCGACCGCGGGGCGACCGGGCGACGAGAGCCAGTCGGCCGTCGGGCCCTGCGCGTCGGACAGGACGCTGACCGCCCAGGTGTCGACGTCGTCGAGGGCCTCGCGCACGCGCGCGTCGGCGTGCACGCAGAACATGAGCAGCGGCGGGTCGAGCGAGACCGACGCCACCGCCGACGCGGTCATCGCGTGCTGCGTGCCGCGCCACTGCAGGACCACGACGGCGACGCCCGCGGGCAGGCGCGAGACGGTCGCGCGGTAGCGGTCGCTGTCGACGGTCACGGCCGCGGCTCGTCGGCGACGGGCTTCTCGAGCCCGGGGAGCACGGGGTCGCCGTCCGACGGGCCCTCGACCGCAGGCCACGCGGGCCCCGGCTCGGCCGGCACGAGCGGCGGGTCGACGAACCACCGCTGCGGCAGCACGCCCGCGACGACGAGCACCGCGATCGAGCCCAGCACCCACACCCACCCGAGCCCCGCCCACTGCACGCCGGGCCCGGACGCGGGCACCAGCACGTCGCCGCCAGGACCCGTCTGCGAGAGCACCTGCACCGAGACGAGCACGCCGATCGCGAGCCCGAGCAGCGCGAGCAGCCCGGACCAGGCACGCACGAGCACGCCGACCGTGAGCACGAGGGCGAGCGCGAGCACCACGCCCCACGGCGGGATGCTGCGGTGCATCACGGTGCCGAACGCGCCGAGCAGGAGCCCCAGGACCAGGGCGAGGACGGCCTTGACGACCGTCGAGAGGGAGAGGTGCCGCACGCGCGCCAGGCTACCCGCCGCGCCCGTGCGCTCAGCGCCGCGTGTGGATCCCGCCGGGCCAGTCCACACCGGCGCCCGCACGAGCGACGCGGTAGCCCTCGTCGGGCAGCACGGGCGCGAGGATCGCGTTGCTGAGCGCGTACTGCGCGAGGGCGGCACGCGAGTCGAGCGGCGAGACGGCCTGGACCTGCGTCGCGTGCGCGCGCAGCGCCGCGAGCACCCTGTCCAGGACGGGTGCGACGTCGACGAGGAGGTCCACGTCCTCGTCGGGCACCGCGACCGACGGCAGCGGACCGCCCGTGTCCGGGACGACGAGCCCGTCGACCGGCGAGAGCGCGGCCAGCCCGGCCCGCAGCGCCGACGAGCCCTGCGCGGCCCACAGCTCCACGGGATCGATCCCCGCGAGCTCGAGCGCGCGTCGGGTCACCTCGTGCGCGCGCACGTGGTCGGGGTGCCCGTACCCGCCCGCGGGCTCGTAGGTGACGACCACCGCGGGTCCACGGTCGCGCAGCACGTCGGCCAGGCGACCGGCGGCCTCGTCGAGCGGGATCCCGACGAACGCGCGCGGCGGGATCGCCTCGGCCGCGCCGGCCCGGCCCGCGGACACCCACGCCATGCCCGAGTCCTCGTAGCGGTCGCCGCCGCCGTCGAGGAACACGTGGTCGCTCACGCCGAGCGCGGCCAGCGCGGCGGCGAGCTCACCCTCGCGGTGCGCGGCGAGGGCCGGGCCGTCACCCTCGAGATGAGCCAGCGACGACCCGATCACCTCGCCCCGCTCACCCCGCGTGCAGGTCACGAGCGTCACGGGCAGCCCGGCGGCGGCCCAGGTCGCCAGGAGTGCGCCGGTCGCCAGGGTCTCATCGTCCGGATGCGCGTGAACGGCAAGGAGCCCGCCGACGACGGAGCCCACCGCCCCCGCAGGGGTGGTGGGCTCCGTCGTCGCGGGCATGGCGCGGGA
>NZ_QWKP01000075.1 GCF_003470205.1 Cellulomonas rhizosphaerae | reverse complement strand
GCCGCCCGCGGCGACCGCGGCAGCGCCACCCGTGCCCGCGGTCGCCGTCGTCGCGGCGGCGCCCTGGCCGTGCCCGGACGCGAGCGCGGCCCCCGCAGCGAGGCCACCGCCCACCGGGAGCAGGTGCGCGAGCGCACCCATCCCCGCCAGGCCGAGCACCAGCGGCGCGATGACCGCGCGCATGCCGTGGTTGACGTCCGTGAGCTCGAGGACCAGGGCGCGGCAGTCGCCGCACGTCTCGAGGTGCTGCTCGACCTGCCCGCTCTCGCGCGTGCCGAGCCCGCCGCGCACGTACGAGCCGAGCTTGCCGGCGACCGAGCGACACCCGTCGTCGAGCGGGTCCTGCAGGTGCTGCTGGAGGTACGCCTGCCGCAACCCTTCGCGGGCCCGGTAGGCGAGCGCCGCGACCCCGTTGGCCGTGAGGCCGAGGATCGGCGCGATCTCCGCGGGCTGCAGCCCTTCGACCTCGGTGTGCCAGAGGACCGCCTGCCAGCGCTCGGGCAGGCCGTGGAAGGCACGCGCGACGACGCCGCGCTCGAACCCCTCGAGCGCGGGCTCCTCGGCAGTTCCGGCCCAGGCGGTGCCTGCCTCGAGGCTCGCGACGTCGTCGGTCGGCTCCGCCCGGCGCGCGCGCGTGCGCTGCAGCCCGGCCACGCGGCGGACCACGGTGAACAGGTAGGCGCGGAACGCGACGTCGGGGCCGTTGCCGCGCTGCAGGGCCAGGAAGACGGCAGCGAAGGAGTCGGCGACGACGTCCTCGGCGTCGGCCGTGGAGTCGGTGTAGCGGCGGGCGACGACGAGCGCTGCGCCGGCGTGCCGCTCGTACAGCTGACCGGTCGCCTGGACGTCTCCCCCGCGCACGGCAGCGATGAGCTTGGCGTCCTCCCGGACCCCGTCTTCGGTGCTCGCCTCCGTGCTCACGCGGATTCCTCCTGTTGATGACCCCGTTCAGAGTGCCATACCGGACGAATAGGGTGAACCGAACCTGGGTGTGGGCTGAGTGGGTGAAAAAACGTTCACCGGCGTCACGCACCGGGTCTCCAGGACTCTCATCCGGCGTGACGACACCAGCGCGCCTCGGCAGCGCCACGCTCCCCGCGGACCTCGCGGCGCGTTGGCGAGCGCGCAGCCTCGCGTCGATCTGGCTCCGCGCGTCCGACTGGGACCACCCGACCGTCGAGCACATGGCCTACGCGGTCGCGATCGGCGACGACCCCCGCGACTCGGCCTGGAACCTCGGGCAGGCACGTGGCGAGATCGGCGTCGGCATCGAGGAGACCATCGACGACGTCGCGTGCCTCTACGGTGCCCTCGGCCCGCACCACCCGCCGCCGACCGTGCTGCGCGCCCTGTGCGCCGGCTGGGCCGACGCCCAGGCGGGCGCGGTCGTCGCGGGCTCGTGCCGCGACCCCGAGTCGGGACTGCCCACCCGGCAGTACCTCGCGGTCCGCATCGGCGAGGCGTGCGCGTCGCTGACGCCCGGCCGGCTCGTCGTGGTCGACGTCGCCGCCGGGGACGTCCTGCCGTCGGTCCGCATCGCCCGGTCGGCCGCCGTGGGTGAGGCCTTGGTCAGCACCTACGGAGCGGGCCATCCGATGGCCGCGCTGGGCGGCGGCGTCTTCGCCGTCCTGGTCCGCGGCGAGCAGGACCCGGTCGACCTCGTGCCGCTGCTGCGCCGGGAGATCGACCGCCGCGTCGGCGCCGAGCCGCTGCGCTCCGCCACCCGCTGCCCCGTGCGGATCCGGTCCGTGGACGTCCCGCGCTCACCTGCCGACGCTGCGGACCTGATCAGCCGCCTGGCGCGGTCCTGACCCACCCTTGACCAACACCCGGGCGGGACATCCGGACGAAATGCGCCTACCGTCGAACGCATGACTCCCGCAGGACTGGCCCCTGGCGACCCCAGCGCCGACCCCGAACACCGACCCTCGGCGCCCTCGTCGGCCCCGGGCGACACGTCGGCCGACACCTCCGCTGACACCGCGGCGGAGGAGCTGCTCGGCAGCGCCGACCCGGGCCCGCTCCTCGCCGCGGGCGACTCCGCGGACGTCTTCGCGGTCGACGACAAGCTCGTGCTGCGCCGCTACCGCGAGGGCCGCGACGCGACGTCCGAGGCCGCGATGGTCCGCCACGTGGTGGCCCACGGCTACCCGGCTCCCGCCGTGTACGCCGCGGCCGGGTCCGACATCGTCATGGAGCGGCTGCACGGTCCGACGCTGCTGCAGTCCCTCGCGGCCGGTGAGACCTCGATCCACGACGCCGCCGCGCTGCTCGCCGACCTGCACGCACGCCTGCACGCACTCCCGGTCCCCGAGGACTGGGACGGGCCGACGTCGCAGTCCTGGCCCGAGTCGATGGCCGGGACCGTCGTCGTGCACCTCGACCTGCACCCCGCCAACGTGATCCTCACGGAGACGCACGGCGCCGCAGTGGTCGACTGGTGCAACACCCGTATCGGCACGGCCGAGCTCGACGTCGCGATCAGCGCGCTGATCATCTCCGAGGTCGCGGTCGACGCGGGCGGCGTCTACTCGCAGGCCGCGCGGGCGCTGCTCGCTGCGCTCCTGTCAGCGGTCGACGTCGACGTCATCGGGGCGCTCGACGAGGCCGCGACCCTGCGCTCCCAGGACCCCACCCTCGTCGTCGGCGAGCGCGGGCTCGTGCCCGTCGCCGCGACGCTCGTGCGCGAGCTCATCGAGGTCTCGGCCCGCTCCTGATCTCGTCCGGACAGCAGAACGGCCGCCCCGGTCCGGGGCGGCCGTTCTCGCGTCTTCGGGATCAGGCCGGGTTGAACGTCAGGCAGTCGGCGTGGTCGTGGCCGGCGCCGACGCGCACCGAGGCGGCCGTGCACTCGAGCGACGAGTTGTGCGTGCACTCGGATCGCTGGCAGGCGCCGACGTGGGTGACGACCTTGTCGAGTCCGCCGCGCACCCCGAGCGGGATGAACGTGGCGCAGGACGCGTCGCCGCTGCTGCCGCCGATCGTGACAGCCGCCGCGTGGCAGCTCGAGTGGTCGTTGTAGGAACAGCCGGCCACCGAACACTCGGTGACCGCGGGCATCTCCATCAGCGTGCTCACGATGACCTCCACGGGTTGGGGGAACGCTCGATCGGGTCGTACCTCACCGACGCTAGACCCCTTCGCGCCACCCTGCCTAGCAAGGAAGGGCTGGCTAACCCGCAGGTCAGGGCCCCTTTTCAGGACAGCCTTGCCTCACCTCGCTCGCGTCCCCGCACGTCAGAGGGGGGCTAGCCCTACCGCGGGTTGGTGGGACTACGTCACTGACGGGCGACCGGCGCTCCGGGAGCGTGGGAGCTGCTCGAATCCCACCCCACGCAAGGAGCCGTCATGTCCACGGTCAGCACCCCGGAACGCGCACGGCCCGCGCCGACCCTCGTCCCACCACCCGGCCCCGCCGCGCAACGCCTCGCCCGCTGGAGCGCCACGCACCGGTGGACCGCGATCGGGCTGTGGATCCTGCTCGTCGCCGGGACGCTCGTCGGCGGCCTCGCGGCCGGCACCCGGTCGCAGACCGGCGCCGAGCAGGGCACGGGCGAGTCCGGCCGGGTCGACGTGGCCCTCGAGCGCGCCGGCTTCCCGCCCGACACCTCGGAGCGGGTGCTGGTGCAGGCGCCGACGGTGCTGACCGACGCCGAGCTCGCGGCCGTGACGTCCGACCTCCACGACGCCTGGGCCGACCTGCCCGAGGTCGCGAGCACGGGCGACCCGATCCGCTCGACCGACGGCCGCTCCGCGCTCGTGCCCCTGACGCTCGACGTCGGCACCGCGACCGGCGCGGACGCCGACACCAAGGCAGCGGAGCAGGTCGTGCCGGTGATCGCCGCGACCGAGTCCGTCGCCACGCAGCACCCCGGCCTCGAGGTCCACCAGCTCGGCGGCGCGTCGCTCGACGTCGCGATCGACGAGCAGGTCAGCGGGGACTTCGAGCGCGCCGAGATGCTCAGCCTGCCCGTCACGTTCGCGATCCTGCTCCTGGCGTTCGGCGCGATCGTCGCCGCCGGCGTCCCCGTCCTCCTGGCGCTGTCGGCCGTCGGGTCGGCGATCGGGCTCGCGGCGCTCGTGTCCCACCTGATCCCGGCGACCGACACGCTCAGCAGCGTCATCCTGCTCGTCGGCATGGCTGTCGGCGTCGACTACTCCCTGTTCTACGTGCGGCGGATGCGCGAGGAGATGGCCCGCGGCGCGGACCGGCGCACCGCGATCGACGTCGCGGCCGCGACGAGCGGGCGCGCCGTCGTCACGTCGGGCATCGCCGTCATCGTCTCGATGGCCGGCCTGTTCTTCGCCGGCGCCTCGGTGTTCACGTCGATGGCGGTCGGGACGATGCTCGTCGTGGCCGTCGCCGTCCTCGGGTCGCTGACCGTGCTGCCCGCGCTGCTGTCCCTGCTCGGCGGCGCGGTCGATCGACCGCGCATCCCGCTCCTGCACCGCCTGAGCCGCCCCGGCAAGCCGCGCTTCTGGCCGGCGGTCATGCGCGTGGTGCTCGCCAAGCCCGCGGCCTCGCTCGTCCTGGCCGGCCTCGCGCTCGTCGCCCTCGCGCTGCCCGCGCTGGGCATGAAGACCGGCGAGGCGAGCATGGAGGCGATGGGCGAGTCGGTCCCGGCGATCGCGCCGTACGTGGCCATGACCGACGCCTTCCCGCAGGAGGGCTCGGCCCACACGGTCGCCGTCTGGTCGTCCGACGACGCTCCGCTCGACCTCGCCGCCACCACGGCGGCCACCGACCACCTCGTCGCCGAGGCGAAGGCGAGCGGGATGTTCGCCGACCTGTCCGACGCCTCGCTCACCGTCTCCCCCGACGGCCGCACGGCACGCATCGACCTGCCCGTCGCGGGCGACCCGAGCGGCGCCGACGCCACCACGTCCCTCGCCCTGCTGCGCGACGACCTCGTCCCGGCGCTGCACGCCGAGCTCCCGAGCACGTCCACCGGCGTGACCGGCGACGCCGCACGCACCGTCGACTTCGGCGACGCGCTGTCCTCCCACCTCCCGCTCGTCATCGCGTTCGTGGTCGTCACGAGCTTCGTCGTGCTGCTGATCGCGTTCCGCTCGGTCGTCGTCGCGGCGACCGCGATCGTGCTCAAC
>NZ_QWKP01000074.1 GCF_003470205.1 Cellulomonas rhizosphaerae | reverse complement strand
CCTGCTGGTCCACACCCCGACGACCAGCCTCGCACTCGTGCCCGAGGTCCAGCAGTTCGGCTCTGCCTACGAGCCCGGTCACCTCGTGACGTGGCACGCGACACCCGTGCCGGACTGGCGGCTCGCGACGGTGGGGCGCAACGGTTCGCTGCAGGACGCGGACCGCGACCTGCGCCAGGGGCTGATCACGGTCACCGAGGCCCTCGTCCGGCTGGACGTCGCGCGCTGGCACGACGAGGACGCCGCCCAGGTCGCCGCCCTGCGCGACGGTGCCCTGCCGCGCTGGCGGATGCCGGACCACCTGGACGGCCGGCACGCGCGCGTGCTGGGCAGCGCGGCGCGCCTGCGGGCGATCGTGGCGCTCGCGACGCGCGACGACGGTGGCGCGGTCAGCCTGTGGCAGGCCGACCAGCGCTCGGCGGCGCTGCGCGACGTCGACCGGATGTCGCGGCGAGCGATCGCGGCCGCGTCGACGTTCCCGACGCCGTGACCGTCCTCGGCCCTCTGACCTACGCGGTCGCCGCCCGGTAGACGTCGAGCGTGCGGGTGGCGATCGCGTCCCAGGAGAAGTGGTCCTCGACGCGGGTCCGCGCCGCGAGACCCCAGGCGTGCGCGCGGGCCGGGTCGCTCACGGCCTCATTGAGGGTGGCGGCCAGGTCGGCGACGAACTTCTCGGGGTCGATGGGCGTCCCTGTGCCGTCCTGCACCTGGTCGATCGGCACGAGCCAGCCGGTGACGCCGTCGTCGACCACCTCCGGGATGCCGCCCGTGGCGGTCCCGACGACCGGCAGCCCCACGGCCATGGCCTCGAGGTTGACGATGCCCAGGGGCTCGTAGATCGACGGGCACGCGAACACCGTCCCCGCGGACAGCACCGCGATGAGCTCGGTGCGCGGCAGCATCTGCTCGATCCAGACGACGCCCGAGCGCTTGGCGCGCAGCTCGTCGACCAGGCCGGTGACCTCGGCGAGGATCGCGGGGGTGTCCGGGGCGCCCGCGCACAGCACGAGCTGGACCTCGGGCGGCAGCTGCTCGGCGGCGCGCAGGAAGTAGGGCAGGCCCTTCTGGCGGGTGATGCGCCCGACGAAGACCACCGCGGGCCTGCTGGGGTCGATGCCGAGCCCGCGCACGGTCGCGTCGGCCGCGGCCAGGTCCTCCTCGCTCGTCGGGCGACGCCACCCGTCGAGGTCGATCCCGTTGTGCACGACCTTGACCCGGCCGGGGTCGACCGACGGGTACGCGCGCAGGATGTCCTGGCGCATGCCCCCGCTGACAGCGATGACGGCCGCGGCCGCGTCGTAGGCGGTGCGCTCGACCCAGCTGGACAGCGCGTAGCCGCCGCCGAGCTGCTCGGCCTTCCAGGGACGCAGCGGCTCGAGGCTGTGCGCGGTGATGACGTGCGGCAGGTCGTGCAGCATCGCGGCGACGTGCCCGCCGAAGTTGGCGTACCAGGTGTGCGAGTGGACGAGGTCGCTCGCGACGCCGTCGTCGCCCACGCGACCCACCGCGTCGGCCATCTCGAGGTCGACGCCGAGCGTCTGCAGCGCGGCGTTGGCGCCCCGGAGCTCGGTCGGCACGCCGTAGCCCAGCACGGAGGGCTCGTCGCGCGGCCCGTCGAAGCAGTGGACCCGCACGTCGATCGTGCGCCGCAGGACCGCCGTCAGCCCGGCCACGTGGACCCCGGCGCCGCCGTAGACGTGCGGCGGGTACTCACGGGTCAGCAGATCGACACGCACCGGAACCTCCAGGTCCACGCCGGCCCTGACGGCCGGTCACCCGCGACACGCTAGCGTGCCCACGCGGTCCCACCTCGCCTGACAGCGGTGCGGGGCCTAGGGTCATCGACATGGCAGCGCCGCGCGTCCTCGCAATCGTCCTTGCAGGTGGAGAGGGCAAGCGGCTCATGCCGCTGACCGCCCACCGGGCCAAGCCGGCGGTGCCGTTCGGGGGGATCTACCGCCTCGTCGACTTCGCCCTGTCGAACGTCATCAACTCGCACTACCTGCACGTCATCGTGCTCACGCAGTACAAGTCCCACAGCCTGGACCGGCACGTGTCCAAGACGTGGCGGATGTCGCCGCTGCTGGGCAACTACGTCGCCGCGGTCCCCGCGCAGCAGCGCGTCGGCAAGCACTGGTACCTCGGCAGCGCCGACGCGATCTACCAGTGCCTGAACATCATCGAGGACGAGCGGCCGGACATCGTCGTCGTCGTCGGCGCCGACCACGTCTACCGCATGGACTTCTCCCAGATGGTCGACGCCCACATCGCCTCGGGCGCGGAGTTCACCGTCGCCGCGATCCGCCAGCCGATCGAGGAGGCCGACCAGTTCGGCGTCATCGAGGTCGACCCGGCCGACCCGACGCGCATCGCCGCGTTCCGGGAGAAGCCGACCGACCCCGTGGGCCTGGCCGACTCCCCCGGCGAGATCCTCGCCTCGATGGGCAACTACGTCGCCAACGCCGACGCCCTCGTCGCGGCCGTCACGGCGGACGCCGAGAACGCGACGTCGCGGCACGACATGGGCGGCGACATCGCCCCCTACTTCGTCAACCGTGGCACGGCCGGCGTCTACGACTTCCTGCGCAACGACGTACCCGGCTCCACGCCGCGCGACCGCGACTACTGGCGCGACGTGGGGACGCTCGACGCGTACTACGAGGCCAACACCGACCTCATCGCGATCGAGCCTGTGTTCAACCTCTACAACGACGAGTGGCCGCTGTTCACCGGCTACACCGGGCTCCCGCCGGCCAAGTTCGTGCACGCCGGCGCCGGCCGACTCGGCCACGCGGCGGACTCGATCGTGTCCCCGGGCGTCGTCGTCTCGGGCGCGACCGTCACGGGCTCGGTGCTCTCGCCGGGCGTGCGGCTGCACTCCTGGGCACAGGTCACCGACTCGGTGCTGATGGACAACGTGCACGTCGAGCGCTACGCCCAGGTGCACCGCGCAATCATCGACAAGAACGTCATCGTCCCCGAGCGCGCCCGCATCGGCCTCGACCGCGAGCACGACATCGCCCGCGGCTTCACGATCAGCGACTCGGGCATCACGGTCGTCCCCAAGGGCGCGATCATCTCCGACTGAGCTCCGCCTGCTCCGCCGGCGAGGCCCCACCAGTGCGCTGCCTCTCGCCCATCGCGCTGCGCGTTCGTGGTTGCAGCTCTCGTTGAACGACACGCCGCGTTCCGCACGGCGTGTCGTTCAACCACGGGTGCAACGACCGGTGGGACTCCGGCTTCGCGCGGCTGGGAACCAGGCGGCGTGCGCGTGGGTGTGCGGCGCGCCGTGCGCGACGCGGCGTGTCGCACATCCACCTGCACCCGGCCCGGGTGAGGACCGGGGGCACCCGCCACACGGCGGTGCTGGGTGCTGCCGCACCGTGGGCAGTGCTGCCGCGCGGTGGGCGGAGTGGGTAGCGTGCGCGACGTGAAGCCCCGCCTGCTCGTCATGGACGTCGACTCGACCCTCATCACCGGCGAGGTGATCGAGATGCTGGCCGCGCGCGCGGGCTCCGAGGCGCGCGTCGCGGCGATCACCGAGCGCGCCATGCGCGGCGAGATCGACTTCGCGGAGTCCCTGCACGAGCGCGTCGCGACCCTCGCGGGGCTGCCGGTCGCGGTGTTCGCCGAGGTGCTCGCGCAGGTCGAGCTCTCCCCCGGCGCGCGCGAGCTCGTCGCCGAGCTGCAGGGCCGCGGCTGGGCCGTCGGGCTCGTCTCGGGCGGCTTCATCGAGGTCGTCGGCCCGCTCGCCGCCGGCCTGGGCATCACCCTGACCCGGGCGAACGCGCTCGAGGTCACCGACGGCGTGCTCACCGGCCGGGTCGCCGGACCCGTGATCGACCGGGCCGCGAAGGCCGTCGCGCTCGCCGACTACGCCGCGGGCGCCAGTGTCGCGATCGAGGACACGGTCGCGATCGGCGACGGCGCGAACGACCTCGACATGCTCGCCGCCGCGGGGTTCGGGATCGCGTTCAACGCCAAGCCCGTGGTCGCCGCGCAGGCGGACGCCGTGGTCGACGAGCGCCTCGACGCCGTGCTCGCGCTGGAGCCGTTCGCGCGCTGAGGGCCGGTCAGCCAGCGATCGGTCAGCCGGGCGTGTGCAGCCCGACGAGCACGGACTCCCCCGGTGCCCACTGCGCCCACCCGGCCGACGAGGTGAGCACCGACCAGCTCGCGGTCGGCACCCCCACCTGCACGCGGCGGTAGGCGGCCTCCTGCGACCCGGGCCCGGCGAGCAGCTCGGCGGCGTGCGACATCGTGGGTTCGTGTCCGACGACGAGCAGCGTGCGGACCTCGTCGGGCACAGCCTGCACGAGCGCGAGCAGCGAAGCCGCGCCCGCGAGGTAGACCTCCTCGCGGAACTCGACCGTCGGCTCGACGGCCAGGCCCGCGCGCACCAGATCCCACGTCTGCCGCGTGCGCAGGCTCGTCGAGCACAACACGTGGTCCGGCGCGATGCCGGCCTCGGCCATCGCGGGCCCGACCCGGCCGGCCTGTCGTCGGCCTGCCAGGGCCAGGGCGCGCTCGTGGTCGTCGACCTTCTCCGGGTGCTCCGCCTTGGCGTGGCGGAGCAGGACGAGGCGGCGGTCGAGCGGTGCGGTCACCGGCTCAGCGTGCCATCACAGGCCCATGGCGTGCACGCCACCGTCGACGTGCACGATCTCGGCGGTGGTCGCCGGGAACCAGTCGGACAGCAGCGCAGCGACCGCGCGGGCGGTGGGCTCGGGGTCGGTGACGTCCCAGCCGAGCGGCGCGCGCTCGGGCCAGCCGCCCTCCATCGTCTCGAAGCCGGGGATCGACTTGGCTGCGGTGGTCCGGATCGGGCCGGCCGAGACGAGGTTGACCCGGATGCCGGAGGCGCCGAGGTCACGCGCGAGGTAGCGCGCGGTGGACTCGAAGGCGGCCTTGGCGACGCCCATCCAGTCGTAGACCGGCCACGCGAACGACGCGTCGAACGTCAGGCCGACGATCGACGAGCCGCGGGTCAGCAGCGGCTGGGCGGCGACCGCGAGCGACTTCAGCGAGAACGCCGAGACCTGCAGCGCG
>NZ_QWKP01000073.1 GCF_003470205.1 Cellulomonas rhizosphaerae | reverse complement strand
CCGACGAGGCACTGGCCGAGGTCCGGTCCTTCGCGCGCCGTCGCCCGGGCACGTTCCTGCTCGTCGCCGCCGGCGCGGGCCTGATCGTCGGCCGCCTGACCCGGGCCCTCAAGGACGCCCCGTCCGACTCCTCCTCGTCGTCCGGCACGGTCGACCCCCGGCCCACACCCGCCGACCGCGACTACCCCACCCCCGCGGTGTCGTCGTACGAGAGCACACCCACCAGCGCAGACGTCTCCGGCGGTGGGCTGTGAGCGACGGCGCCCACACCGACGCGCCGCCCCGGGCCTCGGTGGGCGACCTGCTCGGCGAGGTGACGCGTGACCTCTCGACCTTGCTGCGGCAGGAGGTCGAGCTGGCCAAGGCCGAGGCCAAGCAATCGGCTCAGCAGGCCGCCAAGGGCGGCTCGATGTTCGCCGGCGCCGCTCTGGCCGGACACATGGTCCTGCTGTTCGCCTCGATCGCTCTGTGGTGGGCGCTCGGGAACGCGATGGGCCGCTCCTGGGCAGCCCTGGTCTGCACGGTCGTCTGGGCCGTGATCGGGGCCGTGCTGTTCGTCCGCGGCAAGGCCGAGGCCCGCCGCGTCAAGGGACTGCCGCGCACCGCGGAGTCCGTCAAGAAGATCCCGAACGCCCTGCAGGGGCACGAGGAGAAGAACTGATGAGCACCGATCCCGACCAGATCCGCGCCGACATCGAGCGCACCCGCACCGAGCTCAGCTCCGACGTGGACGCCCTGTCCGACAAGGTCAGCCCCACCCAGGCCGCCCAGCGCCAGGCCGACCGGCTCAAGTCCGCGGCGTCCAGCGTCAAGGACCGCGTGCTCGGCTCCGTGCACGACGGCTCCGACGCCGTTGGCTCGTCGGCGTCCTCGCTCGGCGACAAGACGACCGCCCTCCCGGGTGCCGCTCGTGACCGCGCCGCCGGCAACCCGCTCGCCGCTGGCCTGGTGGCCTTCGGCGCAGGCCTGCTCGTCGCGTCGCTGCTGCCCTCGACCCGGCGCGAGCAGGACCTCGCCACCGGTGCGAAGGAGCAGGCCGCACCGCTCGTCGAGGACGTCAAGGGCGCCGCGCAGGACGTCGCGGCCAACCTCAAGGCCCCCGCCCAGGAAGCCGCGGCCGCCGTCAAGGACACCGCGACGGACGCCGCCGCCCACGTCAAGGACCAGGGCCGCTCGGCCGTGCAGGACGTCAAGTCCGAGGCCACGGGCTCGTCCCCGGACACGGAGACGCCCTCGGGGTTCACGTCGGGCTTCGCGTCCGAGGCGACGCCCGACGACGGCGGCGGCGCGCACGTCGCACGCGACCTGCCGTAGCCGAACCCGGGGCGGGACGCGCTCGTCGCGTCCCGCCCTGTTCGCTCCCCGCTCTCCGAAGGACACGCCGATGACGCAGGACACCAGCACCGCCAAGGCCGATGCGCCCGACCCGGAGGACCCCCGCAAGCCCGACTCCCCCGGAGACCTCGAGAAGCGGTCCTGGCTGTACGTCGTGCGCAAGACGCTGCGCGAGTTCAGCAAGGACCAGTGCACCGACCTCGCCGCCGCCCTGACCTACTACGCCGTGCTCGCGATCGCGCCCGCGCTGCTGGCGATCGTCTCGATCTTCGGCCTCGTCGGCGACCCGCAGAAGATGGTCGACAACGTCACGAAGATCGTCGAGGACGTCGGCGGGAAGTCCGCCGCCGACAGCGTCGCGCCGGTGCTCGACCGCCTCACGCAGGCGCCGTCGGCCGGGATCGCGCTCGTCATCGGCGTCGTCCTGGCCTTGTGGTCCGCGTCGGGATACGTCGCGGCGTTCAGCCGCGGCCTGAACCGGGTCTACGAGGTCGACGAGGGGCGGCCCATCTGGAAGCTGCGGCCCGTGCTCCTGCTCGTCACGCTCGTGCTCGTCGTGATCGCCGTGGTCATCGTCGCGATGGTCGTGCTCTCGGGCGGCGTCGCGAGCTCCGTCGGTCAGACCATCGGTCTCAGCGACGCCTTCGTCACCGTGTGGAATATCGCGAAGTGGCCGGTCATCCTCGTCCTGGTCATCGCGGCCGTCGCGATCCTCTACCACTCCACGCCCAACGTGAAGCAGCCGAAGTTCCGCTGGATCAGCCTGGGTGCGGTCGTCGCGATCGTCGTCTGGGTGCTCGCGTCGGCGGCCTTCGCCTTCTACGTCGCGACCTTCTCCAGCTACGACAAGACCTACGGCTCGCTCGCCGGCGTGATCGTGCTGCTGCTGTGGCTCTGGCTCACCAACCTGGCCCTGCTGTTCGGCGCCGAGCTCGACGCCGAGGTGGAACGAGGGCGTGAGCTGCAGGGCGGCATCGCGGCCGAGGAGACCATCCAGCTGCCCCCGCGCGACACCAAGGCGAGCGAGAAGAAGCAGGCCAAGCTGGACGATGACGTGCGACGCGGCCGGTCGCTGCGCGAGCAGGCGTCTGACGAGTGAGGGCTCTAGGCGCGCCGCGGGGCAGGCACGCCGAGGCGAGCCAGCGCGCTGCGTGCCGGTTCGCCCGCCGCCACTGCCTCGACGACGGCCGTCGCGACGGCCACGGCGTCTCGCCCGGTCGCGTCGACGCAGGTTGCCAGGAGGCCGGTCGCCTCGTCGGGGTCCACCTCCCTCGCTGCGACGACGATCCCCACCGCCTGCTCGAGCGTGGCGGTCCGTGCGGCCGCCTCGCCGATCGCCGCGTTCGCGACCTCTGCGGCGGCTCCTCGCCACTCCTCCGTCATGTCGACGAGGTACCCGTTCGCGCGCGGAGGGGCGTCCGTGAGGACGAGGATGCAGCTGCGGTCGCGGCGTCTCGCGTCACGGAGGCGGTAGGTCAGCCGCCCCGTCGCGCCCTCGGTCGTCAGGGCGTAGCGGACGACCGGACGATCGTCGTCGTGGACGTGCGCGAGCCAGAGGTCCAGCGTGGGACGGACCTGCGCCGGGGCGAACCCGTGGATCTCGAACATCCCGTCGGACCACTGCCACGGCGTACCGCCGGAGCCGTCACCGGGTGCCGCGAAGGCTCCCACGCGCGGGCCGGTCCGCGCGCCGGGGCGCGGACCATCCATGGGCTGAGCAGGCGTCGCCGGCACGTCGACCTCCGAGATGGATACCGGGTGGCGGAGCCGCGTCCTGACTCGGGACAACCCTACCTGCGCGCGACGCCCCCTTCGCGCGGATCGGGATACCGTTCTCCCAGGTCAGGAAGCGGCCGAGTCCTTCGGACACGAAGCAGAGCTGTGTCATGACCCTCCATCACGCACCCGAGCCGGTGCTGCCGTTGTCCACCGTCGACGACTCTCTCGCCGCCTACCTGCGCACGGTCCATCCGGACGACCGGCAGACGGTGACCCTGGCGGTCACGTCCGCCGCGCCCGGTCCGTTCGCGTCGGCGCACCGCGTCGTCACCGACGTCGGCGTCAAGCACGTGCTGTGGGTCGGCAGCGCACGCCGCGACGGCGTCGGCACGCGGGTCGACGGCAGGTTCCTCGACGTCAGCGCGGAGCACGCCTCGGCGACGCGATCGTTCGTGGAGGAGGCGATCCTCGCCTCCGACACCCACCGCGCGAGCATCGAGCGGGCCAAGGGCATCATCATGGCCGAGCACCGCGCGAGCGAGGTCGAGGCCTTCACCGCCCTGCGCCGGCGCTCGAACGAGGCGAACGTCAAGGTCCGGCTCCTCGCCGAGCTCATCGTCCGTGAACGGTCGTCACGCGGGCTCGTCACGATCCCCCGTCCCGCCCGCCGTGGCCCTTCCTGACCGCCGCGCCTTTATCCCGGGCGCGGCCTAGAGTGAAAAACTGCAGCGCGATCCAGCCGCCTCAGCGCTGACCCAGGAAGGCACGGTCCCCATGGACGCAACCCTCGAACGAGCCGACGCCATCACCGAGCTGCAGTCGCTCCTGCTCGCCGCGTCGAACATCGACGACCTGATCCAGGCCGTCGCAGACGCCGCGGCCGCGCGGCTCGCGCCGCCAGCCGAGACGACCGTCACGCTGCGTCGCCGCGGCCGCCTGGGCGTGGTGGCGAGCAGCGGTGACCGGGCGCGGCACTGCGACGAGGTCGAGTACGCGGCCGACGACGGTCCGTGCGTCGAGGCGGCCGAGTCGCTCGAGCTCGTCCTCGCTGCCGACCTCGCCACCGAGACACGGTGGCCGGCGTGGACGCAGGCTGCGCGCGAGGCCGGGTTCCGGTCCGCGGCCGCGTTCCCCGCGGCCGTCGAGCCCGGGGTCTCCGTCGCCGTCAACCTCTACAGCGACGACCCCGAGGCGTCGATGGAGGCGTCGTCGGAGCGCGGGATGATGTACGCCGCGGAGGTCGCCCGCGCCGTGCAGCTCTCCTTGCGCGTGGCCCGCGAGTCCGAGACCTCGCAAGACTTGCGCGCCGCGCTCGTGTCGCGGTCGGTCATCGACCAAGCCGTCGGCGTGATCATGGGCCAGAACCGGTGCACGTCCGACGAGGCGTTCGCGATGCTGCGCAGTGCGTCGCAGCACCGGAACGTGAAGCTGCGGGACGTCGCGGCATCGATCATCGAGAACGTCACCGGCGAGGCACCCACGCCCACCCGAGACTTCGTCGAGCGATCGTCGTGAGCGTCGTCGAGAGACGGATGGAGTGCGGCGCCGACGACGTGCTGCGCGTCCTCGCCGACGGGTGGCTCTACCCGACATGGGTGGTCGGAGCGAGCCGCGTGCGTGCGGTGTCCGACGACTGGCCACAGCCCGGGTCGCTGATCGCGCACTCGTTCGGGGCGTGGCCGCTGGTCATCGACGACGTCTCCGTCTCGCTCGCCTGGTTCCCCGACCACGGCATCGAGCTCCAGGCGCGGGGGTGGCCGGCCGGCGAGGCACGCGTCCGGATCGAGGTCGCGCCCGATGGTCCCGGCTGCCTCGTCCGCATCACCGAGGATGCTGTGCGCGGACCAGGCAGCTGGGTCCCCCGGCCGGTGCGGTCCACGGCCTTGCACGTCCGCA
>NZ_QWKP01000072.1 GCF_003470205.1 Cellulomonas rhizosphaerae | reverse complement strand
CGCGGGGCGGATGTGGGTCTCCACGTTCCACTCGGCGTGCGTGCGCATCCTGCGCCGCGAGGCGACCACGCTGGGGCTGCGCTCGAGCTTCTCCATCTACGACGCCGCCGACTCCCAGCGCCTGCTCACGCTCGTCGCGCGCGAGCTCGAGCTCGACCCCAAGCGCTACCCGGCGAAGGCCCTCGCCCACAAGATCTCCTCGCTCAAGGACGAGCTCGTCGACCCCGAGGAGTTCGCCCGCACGTCCGGCGGCGGCTCGGCGAACGACTTCGACGCCGCGCTCGCGCAGGTCTACACGCGCTACCAGGCGCGGCTGCGGCAGGCGCACGCGCTCGACTTCGACGACCTGATCATGACCACGGTGCACCTGCTGCAGGCGTTCCCGGCCGTCGCCGAGCACTACCGCCGCCGGTTCCGGCACGTGCTGGTCGACGAGTACCAGGACACCAACCACGCGCAGTACGTGCTGGTCCGCGAGCTGGTCGGCAGCGACCGCTCCGTGCTGGTCCCGGGTGCGCCGCTCGGCGCGGCGCCCGCACCGCAGCCGGGCCGGGCGACGTCCCTGTTCGACGCCGACGAGCCCCCGGCGGGCGACCCCGACGAGCCCGCCCCGGTCGGCGTGCCGCGCGGCGAGCTGACCGTCGTCGGTGACGCCGACCAGTCGATCTACGCGTTCCGCGGCGCCTCCATCCGCAACATCATGGAGTTCGAGGCCGACTACCCGGATGCCCGCACCATCCTGCTCGAGCAGAACTACCGCTCGACCCAGACCATCCTCTCGGCCGCGAACGCCGTGATCAGCCGCAACCCGGGCCGCAAGCCCAAGCGGCTCTGGACGGACTCGGGTCAGGGCGCGCAGATCGTCGCGTACGTCGCGGACGACGAGCGCGAGGAGGCACGGTTCATCGTCGGGGAGATCGACCGGCTCGGCGACTCCGACGCGGTGCGCCCGGGCGACGTCGCGGTGTTCTACCGGGCGAACGCGCAGTCGCGCGCGATCGAGGACGCGCTGGTCCGCGTGGGCCTGCCGTACAAGATCGTCGGTGGAACGCGCTTCTACGAGCGCCGCGAGATCAAGGACGCGGTCGCCTACCTGCGGGCCGTGGCCAACCCGGACGACGACGTCAACCTGCGCCGCATCCTCAACGTGCCCAAGCGGGGGCTCGGCGACCGCTCCGAGGCGATGGTGGCGACCTTCGCGGAGCGCGAGCGGATCTCGTTCGGGGCCGCGCTCGACCGCCTCGACGAGGTCCCCGGGCTCGGCACGCGCGCGATCACGGGTCTGACGGCGTTCGCCGACATGATGACCGACCTGCGCGTCCTCGCCGACGCGGGGGCGGGCCCGGCCGAGGTGCTCGGTGCGGTGCTCGACCGCTCGGGCTACCTCGCCGAGCTGCGCGCGAGCGAGGACCCGCAGGACGCGTCCCGCGTCGAGAACCTCGCCGAGCTGCACGCGGTCGCGACCGAGTTCGAGCAGTCGGACCCGGAGGGCGACCTGGCCGACTTCCTCGAGCGCGTCTCGCTCGTCGCCGACTCCGACCAGATCCCCACGCCCGACGGCGCCGAGGACGCGTCCGACGCGGCCGCGCGGCCGGAGCCGGGCGTCGTCACGCTCATGACGCTGCACACCGCGAAGGGCCTGGAGTTCCCGGTCGTGTTCCTCACCGGCATGGAGGACGGCACGTTCCCGCACATGCGGTCGCTGCAGGACATCGACCAGCTCGCGGAGGAGCGGCGCCTGGCCTACGTCGGCGTGACGCGGGCCCGCGAGCGGCTCTACGTGTCCCGGGCCGCGATCCGCACCGCCTGGGGCGTGCCGAACGAGTTCCCGCCGAGCCGGTTCCTCGACGAGCTGCCCGACGAGCTCATCGACTGGCGGCGGCGCGAGTCGTCCACGTCGCAGCTCCGCGGCGGATGGGGCTCGGGCTTCGGCTCGGGCGGCTCGCGGTCCGGTGCCTACGGCTCGGGCGGCGCGGGCTCGGGCGGCTACAGCACGAGCCCCGGCTCGCGCGCTCGTGCCGAGCAGCGACCGGCGCTGCCCTCGACGGGCGCCACCTTCGGCTCGGCGACCCCGCGGGCGGTCGGCGACCTGCCGCAGCTCGCGATCGGCGACCGGGTCACGCACGACGCCTACGGGCTCGGCACGGTCGTCGCGCTCGAGGGCGCGGGACCGAACGCGGTCGTGAAGGTCGACTTCGGGAGCGAGGGCAGCAAGCGGCTGCTGCTGCGGTACTCCCCCGTCACCAAGCTGTAGCGCGCTCAGGCCGCCCGGGTGGCCGCGACGGCCGCGCGGGCCGACTCGGCGGTGACCCCGGCGCGCGCCAGCACCTCGCGGCCGGCGGAGTCGTCGACGAGGCTCACCGCGACGAGCAGGTGCCCGGTGTCGATGCGGCGGGACTTCTCCGCGACGACGACCCGCAGCGACTGCTCGAGGACCTTCTTCGCGTCGGGAGCGAACGGGATGTGGCGCCCGCGGGACGGCGCGGGCCGGTCGAGCGCTCCGGCGCCGAACGTGCCCTCGACCTGTGCGCGGACGGCGTCGAGGTCGACGCCGATCGCGGCGAGGGCGTCCGCGTCGAGGGATCCTGCGGCCGGGGAGTCGAGGGCCGTGCGTAGCGCGGGGCCGTCGACGCCGAGCGAGGACAGCGCGAGCGCGGCGACCGAGGTCGGCTCGGCGGCGAGGGCGAGCAGCAGGTGCGCCGATGTGATGCGGGCATCGCCGCGGGAGCGGGCGACGGACTGGGCGCCGGTGACGGCGTCGCGGGCTTCGGTGGCGAATCGCTCGAACATCAGTCGAACCTCTTTCCGTACTTCTTGTGGACGGCTTGGCGGGAGACACCGAGGGCTTCGGCGACCTGCTGCCAGGACCAGCCGAGCCCGCGGGCGCGCTCGACGTGCAGCGCCTCGAGCCGGTCGGCCAGCTCGTGCAGGGAGCGCACGGCGCGCAGGCCGTCCGCGGGAGCGGCCGCTGCGGCGGCGGTGAGGAGGTCGTCGGACATGTCTGTCAACATAGGTTGACGCGGGAAGGGTTGTCAACTGTGGTTGACATCGGCGACACGCCGCGCGCGGTCCGGGTCTGCGGCGCACACCGACCTACCGTGGGAAACGGACAGGCCGGACGAGCTGGCGCGACGAGCGGGTCCGTGGGGTGGCCATGACGATCGACAGCAGGTCCAGGAGCGGACCTGGCCTCGATCGCGTGCCCGCACCTGAACAGCACGCGGAGGCGAGCCCCCGGACCGGGCGGATCCCGGGACTCGACGGGCTGCGGGCGCTCGCGGTCGCCGCGGTCATCGCCTACCACCTGTTCCCGGACCAGCTCCCCGGCGGGTTCCTCGGCGTCGACGTGTTCTTCGTCGTCAGCGGCTTCCTCATCACCACGCTGCTGCTGCGCGAGGTGCGCGACGGCGGCCGCCTGCAGCTCGCGCGCTTCTGGGTCCGCCGCGCCCGGCGGCTCGTCCCGGCGCTGGTGGTGGTCGTCGCGGTGAGCATCCCCGCGGCCGCGCTGGCCGACCGTGACCTGCTCGTCGGGATAGGCCGCCAGGTGCTCGGTGCGCTGACGTTCTCGACCAACTGGCTCGCCATCGGTGCGGGCGCGAGCTACTTCGACTCGACGCAGCCCGAGCTGTTCCAGACGTTCTGGTCGCTCGCGATCGAGGAGCAGTTCTACCTGCTGTGGCCGCTGCTGCTCGCCGTCGTGCTCGCCGTCTGCCGCACGTGGCGCGTCCGCGCGCGGCTCGCGCTCGCCGGAGCGGTGGCCTCCGCGCTGCTCATGGCCGTGCGCTACCAGCCCGGCGACGACCCCACGCGGGTCTACTACGGCACGGACACCCACGCGTTCGGCCTGCTCCTCGGCGCGGCCGCGGCGTTCGCGTGGGCCGGCCGGGACGAGCTGCTGCCTCGTCGCGCGGTCCGGTGGGCCGGGCCGGTAGCGCTCGGCGGCCTGGGCGTCCTGGTCCTCGTCATGGGGGCCGACGAGGCGATCGCCTACCGCGGCGGGATCTTCGTGGCGTCGCTGCTCGCGGTCGTCGCCGTCGTCGCGTGCACGCGGGTCGAGCCGTCGGGCTACGTGCGGGCGCTCGAGGTGCGGCCGTTCGCCTGGGTGGGGGAGCGCTCGTACGGGCTCTACCTGTGGCACTGGCCGGTGATCCTGGTGGTCGCGGCGCTCGCGGGCGACGGGCCGGGGAGCTCGTCGTGGTGGCGCACCGCGCTGCTCGCGCTGGCGATCACCGTGGTGCTGTCGTGGGCGAGCTACCGCTGGGTCGAGACGCCCGTACGGCGGCTCGGGTTCGCCGAGACCGGGCGCCGGGTGCGGGTCGCGCTGGCCGGGCCGGGTCGGGTGCCGCGCGTCGTGGCGGGTATCGCTGCGGTCGTCGTGCTCGCGGCCGGGGTGGTTGTCGTGACGGCGCCGTCGCAGTCCCGCGCGCAGGAGGCCGTCGAGGCGGCACAGGAGCAGATCGACGCGCAGAACGCCAAGCCGCCGACGAAGCCCGCGCCGACCCAGGCGCCCGGCGAGCCCGTCACCGGCGACCAGGTGGTCGCGTTCGGGGACTCGGTCCTCTCGGCCGCGGCGCCCACGCTGTACGACGCGTTCCCCGGCATCCGCATCGACGCCAAACCCATCCGCAAGTGGATCGACGCGGCCCCGATCATCGAGAAGTCCGCCGCCGACGGCAGGCTGCGCCCCGTCGTCGTGCTGAACTTCGGCACCAACGGCGGCTTCCAGTTCGAGGGCTCCGAGGCGGCGTTCGAGGACATCCTCGACGCGATCGGGCCGGACCGGGACGTGGTCGTGGTGACCATCAACGGCATCAGCCACTGGGTGCCGGACGCGAACGCCGAGCTCGAGCGGCTCGCCGCGAAGCACTCCAACGTCACGGTCGCCGACTGGCGCACCTACGCGGCCGACCACACCGGCATCCTGCACGCGGACCGCACCCACC
>NZ_QWKP01000071.1 GCF_003470205.1 Cellulomonas rhizosphaerae | reverse complement strand
TCCCAGGGAGTCGAGGTCGCGAATGTCTGCGGTCACGACCTGCTCACCGGGTGCCACGTCGGCAGGGGGTACCTGGTCGACGAGAACGAGATCGTGCCCGACCGCCCGGAGGCGGGGGCGCAGGAGGGAGCCGATGTCACCCGACGAACCGGTGATGGCGATGCGGGCCACGGTGCTGCTCCCAGCTTCTCGATGACGGACGACCGGCACAGCCTGGCCGACGAACCCAGACTGCGCGACGAGATTCCACGGGCGCGCGGCCCCGGCTCAGCGAGCCGGGGTGCGCCCGTTCGGAGGATCAGCTGGCCCCAGACGTCGGGAGGTTCCCGAACACCTCGGCGACCAGCCTCTGGGTCGCGCTCTGGAAGGCGGCACCGAGCGAGAGGGCGGCGTCGTCGACGTAGTTCAGCCCGGCAGTCAGCGTCGTGCTGCCGTCCGGCGAGCTGTACATGAGCGCACCGTGGCCGGCGATGCCGCCGTTGTGCGTGATGACGGTGCCGTGACCCGTGTCCTGGACGAACACCCCGAGCCCGTAGCCGGCGGGCGGGTGCGGCGTCAGCATCTCTGCGAGGAGAGGTTCGGGCACGAGTCGGCCGCTCGTCAGGCTGGAGATGAAGAGGTGGAGGTCGCGGGTGGTGGAGATCATGTCGCCCCCGCTGGAGATCCACGACGGGTCCTGCGAGGTCACGTCGACCGTCGTCTCCTCACCGTCGTCGCCGTAGCGGTAGTAGGCGTGGGCGTGCGGATCGGGGATCGATGCGGAATCCGGCACCTGGGTCTGGGTGAGCCCGAGCGGGGAGAGGACGAGCCTGTGCATCTCCTCGGCGAGCGACCGTCCGCTCACCTCCTCGATGATGAGCCGCAGCAGCGCATAGTTGGAGTTCGAGTAGCTCCAGTCCGTGCCGGGCTCGAAGCGACCCGGCTTGGAGAGCGCCACACGCGCGAGGTCCTCTGACGAGTGGTGGGTGAACCGGGAGTCGACCCACTCTCTGCCCTGCCAGGGGATCCCCGGCACGAGGGTCATGCCGTTCCACGGGACGCCCTCGACGCCAGCCTCAGCCGCGTAGATCTCGCCGGTGAAGTTGAAGATGCCGCTCGTGTGCTGCAGCAGCATCCTCACCGTGATCCGGGGATCGATCGTGAGGTCGGGCAGGTAGACGGCGGCAGACGTGTCGAGCGCGACGGCGCCTTCGGCGATCAGCTGCAGCACCGTCGCCGCGACGAAAGTCTTGGTGTTGCTGCCGATCCGGATGTACCCATCCGTCGGCGGCGGCGTGGACTCACCGAGGACGCTCTCCCCCGCGCTGCCGACCCATTCGCCACGACGATCGTTGACGCGCACCTGGATACCGACGAACCCGGAATCGACGATGTCCAGGAGTGCCCGGCGCAGGGAAGGTCGATCGTGCATGACGGGGTCTTCCATCTCCCCGGTCGTCGCCATGCCCTGGTTCGTCGTTGTCGTCATGGGTGGAGCTCCTCAGCGGTTCAGGGGTCATGTCGAATCCGGCGCGTTTCGGCCTTGTCGTCGGCTGTCCGAGATCGAGAAAGAGAAACGACACGGGCCGTTCCCTTGATCCGATCTTGCTCAGCGCCATCCGACTTGTCAACACGATTCGTGTCGTTTCCTCTAGAGTCGGTCGCATGCCCGAAACCCCGAGCGCGTCGGCACAGCCACCGCACCGGCGGCGGAGCGCGTCGAGCCGCCGCGCCATCCTGGACGCGAGCCTCGATCTGTGCGCGGATCAGGGGTACGGCCCCGTGACCGTGGAGGCAATCGCCGCGCGGGCCGGGGTCAGCAAGAAGACGATCTACCGTTGGTGGCCCTCCAAGGGTGCGGTCGTTCTCGAAGCCCTCGACGACGCGGCCAATCCTGCCGCTGACTTCCCCGACAGCGGAGATCTGCTCGAGGACCTGGTGGTGCAGATGGAGGGCCTGGTCCGCGGCCTGTTCTCAGATCGACGGTTCGGTCCGGCTCTCGTCGGCCTGATCGCCGACACGCAACACGACCCGATGCTTGCACGCGGCCTCGTCGACGACCTCTTCGGTCCGCGGGTCGAGGATGCGCGCCGCCGCTTGGTCAAGGCGCGCGACGTGGGGCAGATCAGTCAGGACGCCGACCCGAATCTCGTCATCGAGCTGCTCTACGCGCCGCTCTACTACCGACTCCTGCTCCACCAGGGCGACCTGCACGACACCACCGAGCTCCGAGTGCTCATCGAGCACGTCATGCGAGCGGTCGCTCCCAAGACCTGAGCACTGTGCGTTGCCCGTCAGATTCCACCTCGAGAACCGCGCGGTGCCGGGGGCCGGCCTCAGGGCGAGTCGTCCGCCAGGCGCTGGAACATCACGTGGTCCTGCCAGCGGCCGCCGATGTTCAGGTACCGCGGGGCGAGTCCGTACTCACGGAAGCCGTTCTTCGCCAGCACCCGTCGCGACGCGACGTTGTGCGGCAGCGTCTCGGCCTGCACCCGGTGCAGACCCAGCGCGCCGAACGCGGTGGCGACGGCCTCACCCACCGCCGCGGTGGCCAGACCACGGCCGTTGGCGGCCCGGGCGACCCAGTAGCCCATCCCGGCAGACTGGAACGGGCCCCGTGTGATGCCAGCGAGGTTGAGGCGGCCCACGATCGAGCCGTCCGTGGCGACGACCACCCAGGGAAGCAGCGTCCCGGCCGCGTAGGCGTCGAGCGCCCGACGAGCGATGGCGGCCTGCTCCGGCACGGTGAAGAACGCGTCCTCGCGGTGCGGGTCCCACGGGGCGAGGAAGTCGCGGTTCGCGCGCAGGAGCGCGGTGAGCGGCTCTGCGTCGTCCTCCGTCAGCAGCCGGGTTGCGCTGGCGGCGGGCTGAGTCGTCATGATCTGCAGCACACCCCGACCGCGGCCACGCGCGCTCCGGTGTCCATCAGTCGGGCGCCCACGGTTGACGAGTCCCACCTGTAGGCCCCAAGTCGTCCGGCGCCTGACCGCCGGCCGGCAGGAACGCGGCGAACTCCGACAGCGTCGTCGAGGGACCCTGTGGCTGACCTCACGGAGGTGCCCTCGCCAGCAGGTGTGCCGCAGACGTCCACGACGCGCCGCGGCGGTCCGAGACGGGGCCCTGCGGGCTCGATGCCGAGATGATCCCGGCCCGAAATGGCTAGGGGCCACGCGGATCACCTGGTTTCAGGATCCTGACGTGGCCTCTGACCTGCTACTTCGGTGGAGCTGAGGGGATTCGAACCCCTGACCCCCTGCATGCCATGCAGGTGCGCTACCAGCTGCGCCACAGCCCCGCGGCCCACCGGAGCGGACCACCACACCCTTGCGGGCGCTCGGAGAGTTTAAGACGATCCGAGCCCGGAAAGCCAATCGGGCATCAGTCCGGGTCGCGGGTCGGCGCGTCGGCCTCGGAGCCGTGCGCGGTGTCGGGTCCGGCGTTCCAGTCCGAGGACGCATCCGTCGGGCCCAGGTTGTAGCCCGTCAGGCGCCAGGAGGCCTGGCCGTCGGCGGTCGACGAGATGAGCTCGGCCCAGTGCGCGTTGAGCATGCCCACGATGCCGCGCCACTCGGGCGCCATGCCGAGCAGCTCGCCGACCGCGGAGCTGATCGCCGCGCCGTGCGAGACGACGACGAGCGTGTCGCCCTTGCCCAGGGCGGCGGCCTGCTCGGCGATGGCCGCGGCCATGCGGGCGGCGACCTGCGCGCGGGTCTCGGCGCCGACGCGCTGGGGCTCTCCCCCGGCGCGCCACAGCGCGAAGTCCTCGGGCCAGCTCGCCTGGATCTCGTCGCCCGTCAGGCCCTCCCACTCGCCGAACGCGCGCTCGCGCACGCGGACGTCGGGGACGACCTCGAGGCCGGCGGCGCGCGCCAGGAAGCGCGCGGTCTCGTCGGCGCGGACCAGGTCCGAGGCGATGATGTGCGTCGGCTCGTGGCGCTCGAGCATGCGCGCGGCGGCTGTGCGGGCCTGCCAGCGCCCGACGTCGTCGAGCGGGATGTCGACCTGCCCCTGGAGGCGGGCCTCGGCGTTGAAGGCGGTGCGTCCGTGCCGCCAGAGCAGCAGCCGGCCGGCCGTCACGCCACGTCGCTCGGCTCGGTGCCCCTCGCGTCCTCGGGCAGCTCGATGACCGGGCAGTCCTTCCAGAGGCGCTCGAGCGCGTAGTAGACGCGGTCCTCGGAGTGCTGGACGTGCACGACGACGTCGCCGAAGTCGACGAGCACCCAGCGCCCGGCCGACTTGCCCTCGCGGCGCACCGGCTTGGCGCCCAGCTTGTGCAGGGCCTCCTCGACGGCGTCGACGATGGCGCCGACCTGGCGCTCGTTGGTGCCGGACGCGATGAGGAACACGTCGGTCAGGACGAGCTGCTCGCTCACGTCGAGCGCGATGATCTCCTCGGCCTTGATGTCGGAAGCTGCGCGGGCTGCCGCGATGGCAAGCTCGACGGCGCGTTCGGTGGCAGGCACGGGACTCCTTGGATCAGGGGATCAGCGGGACGAGGGTGTGACGGCGCCCGACGACGCGAGGTGCACGCCGCCCGTCGTCGCGCCCGAGGCGCTGCCGTCAGGACGGCCGTTCACGACGAGCAGCATGATGAGGAAGCCGAGCACGAAGGCGACCAGCGCGAGCACGATCAGATGCAGCCAGGTGTACGGGTGCCGTGGCTTGCGCTCGACCTCCTCGTCGTCGAACTCGTCGACGTGCGGGGAGGCCGCGGACTCGGCGGCGGGCAGGCCGGCGGCGACCGGCGCCCACGCGGGGGCGATCTCGTCGGGATCTGCTGCGGGGGCGGGGGCGGCCGGGTTCTGCCGCGCGACCGGCGCCTGGTCGGGCTGGGCGGACCAGCCGACGCCGGGCGACGCGACCG
>NZ_QWKP01000070.1 GCF_003470205.1 Cellulomonas rhizosphaerae | reverse complement strand
GAGCGCCGGGCGCCCAGAGGGCTGCCCGGCGCTCGCAGGGGGTGATTCTGCGGCCGTCAGGCCCTGCGGCGTCGTGCGACGACGAGCAGACCGGCGCCGACGAGCAGCAGGAGCGATCCGAGCAGCAGCATCGGCTGCACGTTCGAACCGGTCACCGCGAGCTCGTCGTCCGGGTCGGCCGCGACCACGACGGTCACGGCGACCTTCTGCACGTGGACGTCGCCGAGCGCGTCGGTCGCCGTCACCACGAGCGTGTGCTTCCCGGCGGGCGTGCCCAGCGGGATCGTGACGTCCGCGACCGCGAAGCCGTCCGCGTCCGCCGTGGCGGAGCCCAGGTCCGTGGGCGTGGAGTGCAGCTCGAAGCCGACCTTCGTCCCCGGGAGCAGGCCCGCGGCGGCGGCGTGGAGCGTGTCGCCCGGGTGGACGGTGGTCACGGCGTTGCCGTCGTCGTCGAGCAGGGCCGCGTCGAACGTGCTCGGCGCGACCGTGAAGTGGCGGACCTTCGACGCGCTGTAGATCGTCGGCTCGGTCGCCTCGATGATCGCCTGGACCGTGTGGTCGCCGGGCGTCCTCGGGGCGGCGAACGTCAGCACGGCCGTCTCGTCGTCGGCCGCGTCGGCGTCGATGTCCTGCGGGTCCACGGCCCTGCCGTCGACCCGCAGCGTGAGCTGGCCCTCGTCGAGCATCTCGACGATGTCGTCCACGGTTGCCGTCACGAGGTCCTCGTCGAACCAGCTGATCGACACCTTGACCGCGTTGTCGACCCCGTCGCCGGAACGGTAGGGGCCGGGGTCGACCTGCAGGTCGATCGGCATCGTGAAGCCGGGGACGGTCACCGTCTTGGCCGTGCTGGTCAGGTCGCCGGCCGAGCCGAAGGGGGACTCGGCGACGAGGCGGACCTGGATCGGGTGGTCGGCGGCGATGTCGTCGCTGGTGAGAGCCAGGAAGATCGGCGTCACGAGAGGGATCTCGACGGTGCCGTCGTCGGCGACCTCGGCCTGCTCGCCCCCCTCGATGTCCTCGCCGTCCTCATCCTCCTCGCCGAACCCGACCGTCCACTCGCCGTCGATCTTGACCTCAGCGCGGACCGTTGCGCCCGGGAGCTGGCCCGTCGCGCGCGCGAACACTTCGGGGGACGACAGCGGCGACGTGACCGCGTGCCCCTTCGCGTCGACGATCGTCCACGGCAGCGTCGCGGGCAGGACGGTGAAGGCGGCCTTGCTGGTGGTGGACGCGAGGCCCGCGTCGTCCGCGCTGAACGCCGCGGAGACCTGGTGCACGCCGACGCCGGTGGCAGGGACGGTGAGCGTCGCGGCGGCCGTGGCGCCGTCGATCGCGGCCGCGACGGGCGCGCCGGACTTCTTGCCGTCGACCAGGAGCTGGACCGTGCCGCCGGTCAGGTCGGTCTCGCTGCTGGCCGTGATCGTGACCTTCGCCTTGGTCGACCTGCCGGCGACCGCGTGGTCGGAGCCCAGGGCGATCGTCGCCGTCGTCGTCACCGCAGCAGGCGCCGCGTACGTGAGGACCACCAGGCCGCGGAGGTCGGCGAACGGTGGCGTGCGGGGCGCGACGAGCCTCACGCCCTCACCGACGTAGCCGGACCCACCCCCGCCACCGAAGCTCTCGACGCCGTCGGCCCCGCCGCCGCCACCGCCGAAGTAGCCGCCGCCGCCCGCGCCGATGGTCGCGGTCGCGGGCGCGCCGCCGGTGCCGAACGTCGTCCTCGTCGCCGGGCCCGTGCCCGGCTCGGCGCTCGCGTCGCCAGCGGTGCCGGCCGACGTCGCGGTCGCTCCTCCGCCTCCGCCGATGCCGGCGCCCGCCGCTCCGTCGAGCGACAGGCCGCCTCCGCCGTTTCCGCCCTGCTGGCCGTTCGAGCCGATGCTCCCACCGCCGCCGGCCACCAGGAGCAGCTTGGTCGGGTCGGCAAGGAACGTTCCGCCGCCGCCGCCGGCGGTCGCTCCGCCGCCGTAGCTGGAGTCCCCGGCCCATGCACCGACGCGCAGGGTGAGCTCCTGGCCGGGCGTGACCGGCACCGTGCCCTCGACGACGCCACCGAATCCGGCCGTGGTGCCCGAGCCGCCGAGCCCGTCGCCACCGACGAGCAGGGCATCCACGGACGTCACGCCCGCCGGGACGGTCCAGGTCTGCGGTTCGGAACCCTCGTAGTAGTACGTGACCGTGCAGGAGCGGGTCGTGCAGGACCCGTCGGCCTCGGCTGCGGGGGCGACGACGACCGAGCCGGCGACCGCCGTTCCGAGGGCGGCGGTCAGGGCGAGGAGACGCCGCATCGGGCGCGAGGTGGTGACAGGCACAGGTGCTCCAGGGTCGAGAACGTAGGCGCACTCTCGCACATCCGGCGGGCCCGTCACGCCGAAATCACGGGGCAGGTGAAGCCACCCGCGGCGGTTCGTCCGATTGGTCCGACGTCGCAGGTCAGACGAGCGTCGTGAGCGCCTCGACGAGCTCGTCGGCGGAACCCACGCGGTGCCGCGCGAGGGAGTCGCCGGGGCCGACCTTGATCGTCACGTCGCCGTCCCCGAGGACCTCGAACGCGCGCTCGTCGGTGGTGTCGTCACCCGCGAAGAGCACCGAACGCGCGCCGAGCTCGTCGCGCAGCGCGGCCAGGGCCTCGCCCTTGCTCGCGTGCAGCACCGAGATCTCGACGACGTCCTTGCCGTGCAGCACGCCCGAGCCGAGCTCGGCGCCGAGCGCGAGCGCCGCGGCCTCCGCCTCCTGCCGGTCCTCGTCCTGCGCGAGCCGGGTGTGCACGACGACAGCGGTGGGCTTGGTCTCGACCCACACGCCGTCCTTGCCGCGCACGAGGCCCGCGGCGCGCGCTCCGAGCGAGGCGAGCCGGTCGGCCTCGTCGTCGGTCAGCTGCACGACGTCGCGGTCGAGGCCGAAGCGCGTGACGCGCGCGCGCTCGGCACCGTGGCTGCCGATGAGGAACGTGCCCTCGGGGACCTCGGCCAGAGCGTGCAGGTCGTGCAGCGCGCGGCCCGAGACGAGCGCGAGCGACACGTCCGGCCGGGCGGCGACCCGGGCGAGGACGTCAACGCCCGCGGGGATGATCCGCGACGCGCTCGGGTCGTCCTGCAGGGGGGCGAGCGTGCCGTCGAAGTCGAGCGCGACGAGCAGGGGACGGGCGGTCGCGGCGATGGCGGTGATGAGCTCAGACATGCCCACCCCGTCCTTCGCGGTTGGGCACCGCCGTGAGCACAGCGAGGAACTCCTGCGACCAGGCGTTGACGTCGTGACCGAGCACGCGTCGGCGCAGGCGGCGCATCCGCTTGCGCGACTCGCGCGGGTCGATGTGCACCGCGTAGGTGATCGCGTCCTTCATGCCGTCGATGTCGTGCGGGTTGACGAGGATCGCGCCGGTGAGCTCGTCGGCCGCGCCCGTGAACTCGGACAGCACGAGCGCGCCGCGGTCGTCGGACCGGGCCGCGACGTACTCCTTGGCCACGAGGTTCATGCCGTCGCGCAAGGCGGTCACGAGCATGACGTCGGCCGCGAGGTACAGCGCCGCCATCTCCTCCATGGGGAAGGACTGGTGCAGGTACTGGACTGGCGCGTGGCCCACCTGGCCGTAGTCGCCGTTGATCCGGCCGACGAGCTGCTCGACCTCGTCGCGCAGCTGGGCGTACGCGTCGACGTTCTCGCGGCTCGGGCTCGCCACCTGGACCAGGGTCGTCGACGTGGCCGAGAGCCGGCCGTCGTGCAGGAGCTCGCCGTACGCCTTGATGCGGTGGCGGATGCCCTTGGTGTAGTCGAGCCGGTCCACGCCCAGCAGGAGCACCTCGGGGTCGCCGAGCTCGGTGCGGATCTGCTTCGCGCGGGCCTGCACCTCGGGGGTGCGGGCCAGCTCGTCGAACGCGCCCGAGTCGATCGAGATCGGGAACGCGGCCGCGCGCACGTGCCGCTCGACCTTGCCGTGCTTGGCCAGGGTGATGACCTGGCCGCGCGTCGTCAGGCCGGTCAGGCGGCGCACCACGCGGACGAAGTTGGCGGCGTCGCCGCCGCGCTGGAAGCCGATGAGGTCCGCGCCGAGGAGCCCCTCGACGACCTGCTTGCGCCACGGGAGCTGGATGAACAGCTCGAGCGGCGGCCACGGGATGTGGTGGAAGTAGCCGATCCGCAGGTCCGGTCGCAGCTCGCGCAGCATCTTGGGGACCAGCTGCAGCTGGTAGTCGTGCACCCACACCGTCGCGCCGTGCGCGGCCTGACCGGCGGCGGCCTCGGCGAAGCGGCGGTTGACGCGCTGGTAGGCCTCCCACCAGGTGCGGTGGAACGTCGGTGGGGAGATGACGTCGTGGTAGAGCGGCCACAGGGTGTCGTTGGAGAAGCCCTCGTAGAACTTCTCGATGTCCTCCGCGGACAGCGTGACGGGGATCAGCTCGGTGCCGTCGACCTCGAACGGCTCGACGTCGTGGTCCGGAGCGCCGCTCCAGCCCACCCACGCGCCGTCGGCCTGCGCCATCACCGGGTTGAGGGCGGTCACCAGGCCACCGGGTGAGCGGGTCCAGGTCGGCTCGCCGTCCTCGCCGACGGTCACGTCCACGGGCAGGCGGTTGGCGACGACGACCAGGTCGTAGCCGCGTTCGGGCACAGCGATCGGCACAGCATCAGCTCCTCGGGATCTGGCTTCGACCTTAGTCGCCCGTGCGGCGGCACGCCCGGCCGTGAGCGCTCGGATCGCAGGTCGGACGGCTAGCGTGGCTGCGCATGGAGCGGATCGGGCTGACACCGGGGTCGGAGATCGGCGGGTACACCGTCGT
>NZ_QWKP01000007.1 GCF_003470205.1 Cellulomonas rhizosphaerae | reverse complement strand
GCCTGGTCATCGCCAACCTGTACGCGGGCATGAGCTACGGCTGGTGGCAGCACAAGCACAGCCGGCACCACGCCAAGCCGAACCAGGTGGGCGCGGACCCGGACATCAACAACGACGTCATCATCTTTCACAACGAGGAGCCCGCGCCGCCGCGCCGCAGCCGCCTCGCCCAGTGGTTCACGGCCCACCAGGGCTGGCTGTTCTTCCCGCTCCTGCTGCTCGAGGGCCTCAACCTGCACGTCTCGGGCGTCAAGACGATCTTCGGCCGCGCCGCAGTCAAGCGTCGCCCGATCGAGATCGTCTTTGTGACGCTGCGCCTCGGCGGGTACCTGGCGCTGGTGTTCTGGTTCCTGCCGCCGCTCATGGCGGTCGCGTTCCTCGCGGTCCAGCTCGGCATCTTCGGCGTCTACATGGGCGCGGTCTTCGCGCCGAACCACAAGGGCATGCCGATCGTCGCGCGCGACGCGAAGCTCGACTTCCTGCGCCGCCAGGTGCTCATGAGCCGCAACATCAGCGGCGGTCGGGTGATGTCGTTCCTCACCGGCGGGCTGAGCCTGCAGACCGAGCACCACCTGTTCCCAAGCATGCCCTCGCCGAACCTGCGCAAGATCCAGCCGATGGTCAAGCAGTTCTGCGCCGAGCACCGCGTGCACTACACCGAGACGACGCTGTTCCAGTCGTACGGCATCGTCATCCGCTACCTGAACCGCGTCGGTCTGGCCGCGCGCGACCCGTTCGACTGCCCGCTGGCCTCGCAGCTGCGCTGAGCCGGACGGACCTGCGGGTCAGCGCAGCGCGTCAGCGGGCAGCGGGGCCTCGGGGGCCGCGCGCTTCTCGTCGGCCGCGAGCAGCGTCCCGCTGTGGTGCCGCCCGACGGGCAGCACGAGCGGGGTCGAGGACACCGGGTCGGTGATGACGCGCGACGTCATGCCGAACACGTCCTCGACCATCTGCTCGGTCACGACCTCGGCCGGCGTGCCCTGCGCGTAGAGGTGCCCCGCTCGGATCGCGACGAGGTGGTCGGCGTACCGCGCCGCGAGGTTGAGGTCGTGCAGCACCATGACGACCGTGGTGCCGCGACGCCGGTTGAGGTCGGTGAGCAGGTCGAG
>NZ_QWKP01000069.1 GCF_003470205.1 Cellulomonas rhizosphaerae | reverse complement strand
GGAGCGTGACGTCGAGCGTCTCCTCGACGAGCACGCGCGCGTCGCGCTCGGCCTCGAGCACGACCTGGCGGGCCGCGAGGGCCTGCTGCACGCGGCCGCGGGCCGCGCCGAGCAGCTTGCCCGCGGTGCCCTTGTCGGCCGGCGCGAGGGCGCCGATGCCACGGTTGGCCAGCGCGAGCGGGCTGCGCTCGCCGGTGTGCGCGAGGCGCGCGGACTTGAGCTCGTCGAGCGTGCTCGCGGACTCGACCGCGACCAGGGCGGCGTCGACCGCGGCGGCGATGCCGCTCTCGTCGAGCGGGGACAGCACAGGGGTGTCGTCGGACATCCGGACCTTCCAGGGAGGTGCTGGGCGACCCACGCCGGCGTTCGGCGGGCGGGGCCGTGGCCGGGCGCGCATGGAGCGGCCGACCAGCGGACGAGTCTATCGGCGCCCGCTCCGGGTCGGTTCCGTGGTCCACCGCGCGCGAGGGCGGCTCAGCACGTGCGCGTCAGGAGCGCAGCCCGGGAACGGGCCGGCTAAATCGGCGACCACTGCCGCCCGGGATACGCATGCCCCGATCCTGCCACCGCTGTCGAGCAGATTCCACGCCGGCCGGTGGCTGACGCACGCTTCCTGGCCGGGATGCGTGCGTGAACCACCGCTGGGAGCGGCGAGACTGGGGGCAGTGCGGACGGGCCGCCGGGGAGCGAGGAGCACGTGAGCGGGACCAGGCCGAAGGACGACGCCGTCGGAGTCGTGCTGCCGCGGGACCTGCCCGCCGGCCGCGTGCTCGCGTACGCACGGCGCGCCGAGGAGCTCGGGTTCGACGAGCTGTGGGTCGTCGAGGACCTCGGCTTCCGGGGCGGCACTGCCCAGGCCGCCGCCGTGCTCGCGGTGACGTCGCGCATCCGCGTGGGCGTCGGCATCCTGCCCACCGCGGCCCGCAACGTCGCGTTCGCCGCGATGGAGATCGCGAGCCTCGCCGAGCTGTTCCCCGGCCGGGTCGACGTGGGCGTCGGCCACGGGATGCCGCACTGGATGCGCTCGGTCGGCGCCTGGCCCGCGAGCCCGCTGACGCTGCTCGACGAGTACGTGAGCACGCTGCGCGCGCTGCTGCGCGGCGAGCGCGTCACGATCGAGGGCCGGTACGTGCAGCTGTCGGGCGTCGAGCTGGAGACGCGTCCCGACGTGGTCCCGCCGATCCTGACGGGGGTGCGCGGTCCGCGCTCGCTCGCCGTCTCGGGTGCCGTGGCCGACGGGACGATCCTGGCCGAGCCGGTCACGCCGGAGTACGTCGCCTCCACGCTCGGGCACGTCGCGGCCGACGGGCCGCACCGCCTGGTCGGCTACAACGTCGCGGCCGTGGGTGACGACCCCGACGCGACCTTCGCCACGGCGCGCGCCGGGCTCGAGTGGATCGGCGAGCCCGACTGGGCGCCGCACATCACGCCCCTGCCCTTCGCGGACGAGCTCGCCGCGCTCCGCGCCTCCAGCGCGAGCCGCGAGGAGTTCGTCGCGGCCATGCCCGACGAGTGGGTGTCGACCCTCGCCGTCGTCGGGCCCGCCGCGACCGCACGTGCCCGGATCGACGAGCTGCACGCCGCCGGGCTCGCGAGCGTCGTGCTCGTCCCGGTCGGGTCCGACCCGTTCGCGGCGCTCAGCTCGCTCGCGACGGTCCTGAGAGGCTGATCCGCTCGACCGGCTCGTACAGCGGCCCGCCGCCGCGACCCGCACCGGGGCGGGACTCGACCAGCAGGAGCTCGTCGACCTGCCACGTCGGGCCGTCGTAGACGGACAGCGCGCGCACGAGGATCGCGGCCGCGTCGTCGTCGGCCCCGGGTGACCGCCGACCGGCCGGCGCGCTCGCGGCCGACGACCCGCGGCGCCGCGGCGGTCCGCTGCCCGGCCGCACGCGAGCGACCGTGAGGTGCGGTCGGTCCCGCGCGCGCTCGTCGCGCCACGCCCCCGCGCTCTCGCCCGCCTCGACGCACGCGGCCGTCAGGCGCCGCTGCGCGGCCACGTCTCCCCCGACCCCGACCCACAGGGTGCGGTGCGCGAACACGCCCGCACCGTGCAGCTTGAGCGCAAACGGGTCGACCACTGCGGCCGTGCTCGCGAGGTCGGCCACGAGGCCGGGCACGGCGCCGTCGGGCAGGTCGCCGTAGAACGCCGAAGTCAGGTGCCACGTCTCGCGCGCGGACCAGCGCAGCGCCGACGAGAGGCCGGACGGCCCGCCGCGCACGGAGGCCAGGGCGAGGTCGAGGTGGTCGAGGACCTCGTCGGGCGGCCACACGGCAGCGAAGAGCCTCATGCGCGACACCCTGCCAGGTGGGTCCAGCTGAGGGTCCGACTCACCGGTGGGCGCGGCTGCTCGCGTACAGGCAGACCGTGGCCGCGGTCGCGAGGTTGAGCGACTCGGCGCGGCCCCGCAGCGGCACGCGCACGACCGCGTCGGCCAGCGCACGGTCCTCGTCGCGCAGACCCCACGCCTCGTTGCCGAAGATCCACGCGGTCGGCGCCGCGAGGTCCGGGACGCCGTCGGGTGCTCTGCCCGCGACGTCGAGCAGGTCGTCGAGGTCGTGCTCCCCCGCGCCGTCCGCGGCCAGCACCGTCAGGCCGACCTCGCGCAGCGCAGCCACGCCGCCCTTGAGGTCGATCCCGGTCGCCACGGGCAGGTGGAACAGCGAGCCCGCGGTGGACCGGACGACCTTGGGGTTGTGGATGTCCACGCTCTCGCTGGTCAGGAGCGCGGCATCGGCACCCGAGGCGTCCGCGGCGCGGATGACGGCTCCCGCGTTCCCGGGATCGCGCACGTTCGACAGCACGGCCACGAGCCGCGGCGGTCCGGCGAGCACCGCGGCGAGCGAGGAGTCGAGCAGGTCCACGACCGCGACCATCTGCTGGGCGTCGGGGCTCATGGCGTCGAGCACCTCCGGCGAGCCGCGGTGCACCCGGATCCCTCGCGCACCTGCGGCCTTGACGATGTCCGCGTACCGCGCCGTCGCCGTCGCGGTCACGTACAGGTCGTGGACCGCGAGGTCGGTCGCGGCCACGGCTTCCCGGACCGCCTGCGGACCCTCGACGAGGAACCGCCCGGCCCGCTGGCGCGCTGATCGACCGGCCAGGGCCTTGACGGCCTTGACCCGCTCGGCGCGGACGTTGTCGAGGTACGGGGTTTCGCTCACGGGGACATGATCCCCCGTCCGAGCCTGCTCGCCTCGACCACCTCGGCCAGCTCGGTCCAGAACGGCACGCGCGACGCCACATCGTCGGGATCGCGCCGTGTCGCGCCGCCCACCGAGAACTCGCGGTCGACGAACTCCACGAGGTCACGACCCGCCACGAGCACCTCAGTCCGGTGCACCGACAGCACGGGAAGCGTCGGCAACGGGTCGGCCGCCGGGAGGTATCGCTGCCCGAACAGCGGGACGAGCACCGGCACGGCGTCCAGCCGCCCCCGGGCGACGGCCTCGCGCTCGGACAGGTCGGCGGGCCGCTGCCCCCACCGGGCCGGCCAGAAGTCGTGCTCCAGCACGTCGGCGACCACGCCGTCCACCGGCAGCCGCAGCCGTGCCCGCAGGACGCGCGCCGAGCCGGACCGCCAGGTCGGCCACTGCGGGCCGCGCGGGAGCCCCAGCGCGAGGAACGCCCGGTGCACGGGCGCGAAGCGGAAGCCGAGGCGCTCCTCGACGGCCTCCCGCTCGTCGGCAGTCAGGCCGGGCCCGATCTGCTCGCCCGCGTAGGTCAGCAGCTCGTGGGCCTCCTCGGCCACCTCCCACGCCGACCGCGGCACGCGGATCTGCTCGCCCGGCCGCCGCCGTCGCAGGGTCATGCCTCGGACGCTAGCGGGTACGACGAAGTCCCCGGGTCGATATGACCCGGGGACTTCGGAAGCCGTCACCTCACGAGGAGGCGGAGGTCACGCAGCCTTCGGCGCGTTGACGTCGGCCGGCAGGGCCTTCTTCGCGACGGCGACGAGGGCGTTGAACGCCACCGCGTCGGTCACCGCGAGGTCGGCCAGGACACGACGGTCCACCTCGACGCCCGCGAGCTTGAGGCCCTGGATGAGGCGGTTGTACGTCAGGCCCTGCGCACGCGAGGCCGCGTTGATGCGCTGGATCCACAGACGACGGAAGTCGCCCTTGCGCGCCTTGCGGTCGCGGTAGGCGTAGACGAGGGAGTGGGTGACCTGCTCCTTCGCCTTGCGGTAGAGGCGCGAGCGCTGCCCGCGGTAACCACTGGCGCGCTCGAGAGTTGCCCGGCGCTTCTTGTGGGCGTTGACCGCCCGCTTCACGCGTGCCACGTGATGCTCCTTGCTGGTCTAGGGCTCAGGTGCCCCGGAGGCGCTTGCGCGCCCGCCGGATCACTTACCGAGCAGCTTCTTGATCTTGGGGGTGTCGGCGGCGGAGACGACCACGTCGCCGGCGATGCGGCGGGTCTGGCGGCTCGACTTGTGCTCCAGCAGGTGGCGGCCGCCGGCCTGCTCGCGCATGACCTTGCCGGTCCCGGTGACCCGGAAGCGCTTCTTGGCACCGGAGTGCGTCTTGTTCTTCGGCATGGCTGCCGTGTCTCCTTGTCGTTCGCATCGCACGGGCTCGTGCGACTCGTCTTGGGTGCGGGCCGACCGAATGACTCGGCCCGTCCGTGCTGCAGGTCAGGCTGTGGGGTCCGAAGGAGTTGCGCGGGGCTTCGGAACCGGTCGCGGCGCGGGCTTGGTGGCCGTGGTGGCCGCCGGGCGCGCTGCCGCGGGACGGGGGGCGGCCGGTCGCGGAGCGGCCGGTCGGGGCGTGGCTGCCGGGCGC
>NZ_QWKP01000068.1 GCF_003470205.1 Cellulomonas rhizosphaerae | reverse complement strand
GTGCCCGCGAAGACGGCCTCGGCCGGTGCGTCGTCGTCCCGGCGCGCGCTCTCTATGCCCGACGAGGCGGCGAGCACGACGACCACCGCGATCGCTCCCCCGACCACGAGGTGCCGCTCGTGGGGCCGGACGCGCTCGGCCAGCTCGTCGCGACGGGCGACGCCGACGAGGGCGGCGACGGTGAACCCGCCCGCGATGAGCACCAGGAGCGCGACGAAGGTGCGGACGATCGCGTCGATCACGAGGGCTCGCGCGACGTCGCGGACGGTCGCCTCGGGCGCCGAGAAGAACTGCGCGTAGCTGTTGAGGTCGCCCGTCAGCGCCTGGAGGGTCGTCGCCTGGTCGAGCTGGACGAACGAGGAAGGGATCTCCTGCACGGTGATGTGCGCGCCGAGCGCGAGCGGCAGCGGCGAGTCGATCTGCAGCGTGCCGAGCGGGCCGAGGTCGACCGTGATCGTCTCGTCGGTCGTGACGTCGTACCGGGCCTCGTGGGGGCCGAAGCTGCCCTCGACCGACGCCGTCGTCACGCCGAGCACCAGGCTCGCGACGACCGCCGCGGTGCCCAGAAGGACCCGAGGCCACCAGCGCCGACGCGTGCGCGTCGGCTCGGGGCTGGTCGGGCTGCTCATACGTTCCCACCCTAAGTCCGCGGGCTCCCTTGACTCGCCCGGTCCGCCGGCGCCCCTACCGACTCGGCTCGACGTGGCTGCTCGGCGCGCCCGTCGACCGGTGCTGGCAGGTGCTGGCCGACCCGTCGATGAGCTGGCCGCTGTGGTGGCCCGGCGTGCGGGCCGATGGCGTGGACCCCGTCGACGCGCTCGTCGTGAGCAGCGCCGACGTCGTGTTCCGCACCCGGGTCGGGTACGCGCTGCGGCTGCACCTGGTGGTGGAGGCCGCGCAGGCACCGTCCCCCGTGGTGCTGCGCACGACGGGCGACCGCGTCGGGACTGCCGACGTGGCGCTCGAACCGGTCGCGGGGCCGTCGCCGCTGGTGCGCGTGACGGTCGCCTGGGACGTGCGGACGACCCGGCGGTGGATGAACGCGCTCGGCCCGGTGCTGGCGCGGCCGTTCGCGGCGTCGCACGCGGCGGTCATGCGGTCCGGGGAGCGCGGGTTGACGAGCTACCTGGCCGCCGGCCGGTCGTGGTGATCTGGCGCGACGCGGGCCACTCGTACGGCCCGGGCCGCGCCGCGCCTGATCAGCCCTGCGCGTCGCGCCAAGCGACCCACTTCTTGACGAGCTCGAGGTCGTAGTCGGGCCCCGAGGTGCCGATCGTGAAGAGCGTCGCACCGGCAGCGACGAGCGCGTCGGCAACCTCCTCGGGCGCGCTGCCGACGCCGACCGAGCGCTCGACGAGGGACGCGGTGTCGCGGCCGACCGCCGCGCCGTGCTCGTCGAGGATCGCGCTCTTGCGGGTCAGGGTCTCGACATCGCCGAACGAGTGCCACTGGTCGGCGTGCTCGGCCACGACGCGCAGCGTCTTGCGCTCGCCGCCACCGCCGATGAGGACCGGGATGTCCCGGGTCGGCACCGGGTTGGACGCCGCCCAGCGCGCCTTGATGCGGGGCAGCGCGTCGGCCAGGTCGGCGATGCGCGAGCCGGCCGTGCCGAACTCGTAGCCGAACTGGTCGTAGTCCTTCTCGAACCAGCCCGCGCCGATGCCCAGGATCAGGCGGCCGCCGCTGATGTGGTCGACCGTGCGGGCCATGTCCGCGAGCAGCTCGGGGTTGCGGTACGAGTTGCAGGTGACGAGGGCGCCGATCTCGACGCGGTCCGTCTGCTCCGCCCAGGCGCCCAGCATCGTCCAGCACTCGAAGTGCTTGCCGTCGGGATCGCCGCTGAGCGGGGAGAAGTGGTCCCAGTTGAAGATGACGTCGACGCCCGCGTCCTCGGCGCGGCGGACCGCGTCCCGGATCTGGCCGTAGTCGGCGTGCTGGGGCTGGATCTGGACTCCGATGCGCACAGGAAAGGTCACCCCGCGAGCCTAGGCGCACTCGGCCGCGTCGTCGTGGCGACCCTTGACAACTTTTCTTGTCGGATGCACGGTGGAGACATGCAGGACATCGAAGTCATCGAAAGTGCGGACGCCGCAGCCGTCGCCCTGGACCCCGTCCGGGCACGGCTGCTGGGCGAGCTCGCCGTGCCCGCGTCGGCCGCCGGACTCGCCGCCCGGGTCGGGATCGCGCGCCAGAAGGTCAACTACCACCTCAGGACGCTCGAGGCCCACGGCCTCGTCGAGCTGGCCGAGGAGCGCCGTCACGGTGGGATCACCGAGCGGGTGCTGCAGGCGTCGGCCGCGTCCTACGTGGTCTCGCCAGCGGCGGTCAGCCGGACGGCCGCCGACCCCGACGCCCGCGCCGACCACCTGTCCGCGGGCTACCTCGTCGCGCTGGCGGGCCGGATCGTCCGCGAGGTGGGGGTCCTGGCACGCCGGGCCGGCTCGACCGGCACGTCGCTCCCGACGATGACCATCGACACGCAGATCGGATTCCGGTCGGCCGCCGACCGGGCGGCCTTCGCCGAGGACCTGACCGCCGCGGTGATCGACCTCGCGGCGCGCTACCACCACGACGACGGGCACCTGCACCGGCTCGTCGTCGCCGCCCACCCCGTACCCGAGGAGGACTCATGAGCACGACCCTGGATGTCCCGTACCGCCTGGAGTTCAGCGTCGAGGTGCCCGGCACCCCGGAGCAGGTCTGGCACGCCGTCGCGACCGCGAAGGGCCTGAGTGCCTGGTACCTGCCGACCGAGATGGACGAGCGCGAGGGCGGTGACCTGCACTTCGTCATCGAGCCCGGGATGGGGTCCGAGGGCCACGTCACCGGGTGGGACCCGCCGAGGCGTATCGCCTTCGAGGAGGACTGGGCGGCCCTCATGGGCAAGGAGCCCGACGCACTCAGCCCGCTCACCTCGGAGTTCCTGGTCGAGGCTCACTCGGGTGGGACGTGCGTCGTGCGCGTCACCAGCAGCGGCTTCGGCAGCGGGGCCGACTGGGAGTCGCAGTGGTGGGACGGCATGGGACCCGGCTGGACCCCGTACTTCGAGAACCTGCGCGTCTACCTGGCGCACTTCGCCGGCCAGGAGGCCACGCTGCTCGAGGCTGACGCGCCCCACGTCGGCGATGCGGACGCCGCCTGGGCCGCCGTGCACGGCTCGCTCGCTCTGGGCGGCGAGGGCGCGACGGTCGACGTCCGGGGCGCGAGCGGCATCGTCGAGCACGTCGGCGAGCGGCGTGCGCTCGTCCGCCTCACAGGACCCGTGAGCGGGATCCTCAACCTGTACGCGCACGGCGCGGCCGACGGCACCGCGAACGCGGGCGTACGCGCCTACCTGTTCTCCGGCGACGCCGACGAGTACGTGCGGCGCGAAGGGCCGGCCTGGCAGGCCTGGCTGCGGGACCTGTCCGTGCCTGCGTGACCGCCCGACGAGAGCTCCTCGATCGACCCGGTCGCACCTGACACCACTCACTCGGCGCGGCGCCGACGGCCTCGCCGCCGCGTGCCGGTCGTGCCCACAAGGGCGGCGCGCCAGCACCGCCGTGCACGCACGCCCGTACCGCGGGCGGCGCCGTCGAGGCATCGGCGCGCCACCTCAGACCTCACGACGACGACGGAAGTACGTCATGAACAGCACCGATGGACCCACGCTCGGCACCACTGCGGACCTGACTCGCACGAGTCGGCCGCGACCGACGCTGCGGCTCGCAGGCAGGGGTCTCCTCGCGACGCTCGCGGCCATGGCCGCGACCACGCTCGCAGCCGCGCTCGCCGCCACCATCGGGGTCGACTTCGAGATCCCTGCAGGTGGCGAGACGATCCCCCTACCCGGGTTCGCCGTGGTGACCGGGCTCTTCTCGCTCGTCGGGGTCGCCATCGCCGTCGCCCTGCTCCGTTGGAGCGCACGCCCGGCCGAGTGGTTCGTGCGCACGACGCTGGTCCTCACGGCGCTGTCGCTGATCCCACCGGTGATCTCCGGGGCTGCTGGCGGGACCATCGCCGCGCTCATCGCACTGCACCTGATCGCCGCGTCCGTGATGATCCCGACCCTGACGCGAAGCCTGCGAGCCCGAACCAGCTGATCCGCCGCACCCGCCCCGTGCGAGCATCGACCGGTGGAACTGCTGCTGCGCCCTTGGCGACCCGACGACGCCGCCGATCTCGCCGCGGCCGCCGCGACGACCCCGGACCTGGCCGTCCAGGTCGGCGGCGCCGACCTCTCGACCACCGACGCGTGCCGGCGCTACCTCGCCGCGCTGGACGAACGCCGACCCACCAGCCTCGCGCTCGCGATCACGCTCGACGGGCACGCGGTCGGCAACGTCGGACTGAGCGGCATCGAGCACACGCACGACACCGCATGGGTCTCGTACTGGCTCGCGTCCAGCGCCCGCGGTCAGGGACTCGCGGGCCGCGCGGTCGCGACGGCCGCACGGTGGGCGTTCGCCGAGCTCGGTCTGTTCCGGCTCGAGCTCGGGCACCGGGTCAACAACCCCGCGTCCTGCCGGGTCGCGCTGGCGGCCGGGTTCTCGACCGAGGGCATCGAGCGCGCCAAGCTCCGCTACGGCCAGGAGCGGTTCGACGTCGAGACCCACGCCCGGCTGGCCACCGACCCCGACGTCGCCCTGGAGATGCCCGCCGCCTGGTGAGCCGCCGAGAACCGCCGACCGCCCACGCAGTGGCCTGCGGGCACCCAGCACCCGCTGGCACCCAGCACCCAGCACCCAGCACCCAGCACCCAGCACCCAGCACCCAGCACCCAG
>NZ_QWKP01000067.1 GCF_003470205.1 Cellulomonas rhizosphaerae | reverse complement strand
GCGGCGCCGCAGCGCGGCAACGAGCCCGAGTCGGCCACCGGCATGCTGGCCCTCGCGCAGAAGCTCCACGACGACTACGTGCGCAGCGGCCAGGAGGAGTCCGAGCGGCTCGTCGCCGACGCGAAGAACCAGGCCACGCGCATCGTCCGTGAGGCCGAGGAGACGTCGCAGCGCACGCTGGGCCAGCTCGAGCAGGAGCGGTCGCTCCTCGAGCGCAAGATCGACGAGCTGCGGGTCTTCGAGCGCGACTACCGCACGCGCCTGAAGAGCTACCTCGAGAACCTGCTGGGCGACCTGGACAACCGGGGCAGCGCGCTGCCGCCGCGTTCGGGCCAGTCCCAGCCGGGCACCGAGGCCCACAACCTCTGACGCCGACGCGCCCTGCGGGACGCGTCGACCCTGGTCAGCAGCAGCACGCCACGCCGGTTTCACCCGGCGTGGCGTGTTGTGTCCCTAGTCCCGCACGCCTACAGTCACGTGACCTTGACAGACAGGGGGCACCGTCGTGGCCAACGACTCGCTCAGCACCGTCGACCTGACCGACTCCAAGGACTTCGCCAAGCTCGTGCGGGGCTTCCCCGTCCGGGACGGCGAGAAGCCGTGGACCGTCCGAGAGGTGCGCGACGTCTCCGACGAGCTCACCGCGGACATCGACCGCCTGACCTCGGAGCTCGCTGCGGCGGACGCCGAGCTC
This sequence comes from Cellulomonas rhizosphaerae, assembly GCF_003470205.1. Classification (GTDB taxonomy): domain Bacteria; phylum Actinomycetota; class Actinomycetes; order Actinomycetales; family Cellulomonadaceae; genus Cellulomonas; species Cellulomonas rhizosphaerae. Next base: position 3,852 of record NZ_QWKP01000067.1, on the reverse strand, counting down.
TCCGACCTTCTGCGCAACTCCGGTGACGGAGCGGGCGACGACCAGGCCGACTCGGGCTCGTCGGCGCTCGAGCGCGAGCAGGAGCTCGCGCTGGTCAACAGCACGCGGGACATGCTGGGCCAGACGCGGCGCGCGCTCGCCCGCATCCAGGTCGGCACGTTCGGGACCTGCGAGTCGTGCGGCCTCGCCATCGGCAAGGCTCGCGTGCAGGCGTTCCCGCGCGCCACGCTGTGCGTGACGTGCAAGCAGCGGGAGGAGCGGCGCTGAGGCGCCCGTAGACTCCTGCGGTGCCTTCCTCTACGCCCACCTCGCAGCATCGGGCTCGTCGCCGCCTGATCGTCACGCTCGTCCTCGTGACGGTCGTCGTGCTCGTCGTCGACCAGCTCTCCAAGGCCTGGGCGCTGCGCTCCCTGACGCCGGGTGAGCGGACCGACATCGTCGGTGATCTCCTGGGCTTCCAGCTCGTGTTCAACCCGGGCGCCGCGCTGTCGATCGCCACGGGCATGACGTGGGTGCTCACGATCGTCGCGACCGTGGTGGTCGTCGTCATCGTGCGGGCCTCGCGCCGGATCGGCTCGATGCTCTGGGCGCTCGCGCTCGGTCTCCTGCTCGGCGGCGCGCTCGGCAACCTCGTCGACCGGATGGTGCGCGAGCCCGGGGTGGCGCGCGGTCACGTCGTCGACTTCATCGCGTACGCGGACTTCTTCGTCGGCAACGTCGCCGACATCGCCATCGTCGTCGCGGCGGTACTCATCGTCGTGGCGGTGGTCCTCGGCATCCACCTCGACGGCACCCGGGACGGAGCGCGCGACCTCGAGTCGCCCGACCACGCGGCGGACGAGCCGGCGCCCGCCGCGGGCCCGGCCGAGCTCAGCACCCGTACCGAGGACGAGGCGCAGGCCGGTGCCTGACACCCGCGCGCTGCCCGTCCCGGACGGGCTGGCCGGCGAGCGTGTCGACGCCGCCCTCGCACGCCTCCTGGGCGTGTCCCGCACCCGTGCCGCCGAGATCGCCGCCGCGGGCGGCGTGCACGTCGACGGGCGCGAGGTCGGCAAGTCCGACCGGCTCGTGGCCGGTGCGTGGCTCGAGGTGGAGATCCCGGACGTCGCGCCCGTCGCGCTCGAGGTCGTCGCCGAGCCCGTGCCCGGGATGGTGGTGGTGTACGACGACGACGACCTCGTGGTCGTCAACAAGCCCGTGGGCGTCGCCGCGCACCCCTCGCCGGGCTGGACCGGCCCGACGGTCGTCGGCGCGCTGGCGGCCGTCGGCTACCGCATCTCGACGTCCGGCTCGGCCGAGCGGCAGGGCATCGTGCACCGCCTCGACGCGGGGACGAGCGGCCTGATGGTCGTCGCCAAGAGCGAGCACGCGTACACGGTGCTCAAGCGCGCGTTCAAGGAGCGCACGGTCGAGAAGGTCTACCACGCGCTGGTCCAGGGCCACCCGGAGCCGACGACGGGCACGATCGACGCGCCCATCGGCCGGCACCCCAGCTCGGACTGGAAGTTCGCGGTGGTCGCGGACGGCAAGCCGTCGATCACGCACTACGAGGTGCTCGAGATGCTGCCCTCGGCCTCCCTGGTCGAGGTGCACCTGGAGACCGGCCGCACGCACCAGATCCGCGTGCACTTCGCCGCGACCCGGCACCCCTGCGTCGGCGACCTCACGTACGGCGCGGACCCGTCGCTCGCGGCGCGGGTCGGCCTCACGCGGCAGTGGCTGCACGCCATGCGCCTCGGCTTCCATCACCCGAGCACGGGTGAGTGGCTCGAGCTGACCAGCGAGTACCCCGAGGACCTCGCGAAGTCGCTCGCGGTGCTGCAGGACGGGTACGTGTGAGCCGATTCACGCGAGTCGTCCGGGTCGAGACGCCCGAGCAGCGCGCGGCGATGACCGCGATCCGCATGGCGGTGTTCGTGGTCGAGCAGCAGGTCGCGGCCGAGCGGGAGATGGACGCGCTCGACGACGACCCGACGACCGTGCACGTGCTCGCGCTGGCCGACGACGGCACCGCGCTGGGCACCGCACGGCTGCTCGCGCCCCACCACGACGGCGAGCCGGCGCACATCGGCCGGGTCGCGGTGAGCGCCGCGGCGCGCGGTCTCGGGGTCGGCGCGCATCTCATGACCGCGCTCGAGGCCGTCGCCCTGGAGCAGTTCGGCACCTCGGTCGACGGCGTCCGCAGCGTCGCGGTCGAGCTCAGCGCGCAGGAGCAGGCGCTCGGCTTCTACGCCCGCCTGGGGTACGTCGCGCGGCCCGAGCGGTACCTCGACGAGGACATCTGGCACCGCGACGCGGTGAAGATCGTCACGTCCCCGGACACGGGTCCCGGGGCGCTCCGGAGTGTCGGCGCGGGCACGTAGGATCGCCCGCATGGCTGCTGCTGGGGGTTCCGACTTCGTCCACCTCCACGTGCACACCGAGTACTCGATGCTCGACGGCGCGGCCCGTCTGGGGGACCTGTTCACGGAGGTCGCGCGCGTCGGTCAGACCGCGATCGCGACCACCGACCACGGCTACCTGTTCGGCGCGTTCGACTTCTGGGCGAAGGCCACGGCCGCGGGGATCAAGCCCATCATCGGCGTGGAGGCCTACGTCACGCCGGGCACCAGCCGGTTCGACCAGACCCGCGTGCGGTTCGGCCAGCAGGGCCAGGAGAAGGACGACGTCTCGGCCCGCGGCTCCTACACGCACATGACGCTGCTGGCCCGGAACAACGAGGGCCTGCACAACCTCATGCGCGCCTCGTCGCTGGCCTCGCTCGAGGGCCAGATGGGCAAGTGGCCGCGCATGGACCGCGACCTGCTCGAGCGCTACGGCAAGGGCCTGATCGCCACGACCGGCTGCCCGTCGGGCGAGGTGCAGACCCGCCTGCGGCTCGGCCAGTGGGACGAGGCCGTGCGCGCCGCGGGCGAGCTGCAGGACCTGTTCGGCAAGGACTTCTACTACGTCGAGCTCATGGACCACGGGCTCGACATCGAGCAGCGCACCATCAAGGACCTGCTGCGCCTCGCCGAGACGATCGGCGCGCCCGTCGTCGCGACGAACGACCTGCACTACGTGCGCGAGGAGGACGCCGGCTCGCAGGAGGCGCTGCTCGCGATCAACTCCGGCTCCGCGCTCACCGAGCCGAGCTACGAGCAGGGCGGCAACCGGTTCGCGTTCGAGGGGTCGGGCTACTACGTCAAGTCCGCCGAGGAGATGCGACGCGTCTGGGCCGAGCTGCCCGAGGCCTGCGACAACACGCTGCGGATCGCGGAGCAGTGCGAGGTCTCGTTCAACACCTCGGCGAACTACATGCCGAACTACCCGGTCCCGGCCGGCGAGGACGAGACCAGCTGGTTCATCAAGGAGGTCGAGACCGGCCTTCACGTGCGCTACCCGGACGGCATCCCGGACGACGTGCGCACGCAGGCCGAGTTCGAGACCGAGGTCATCACCACGATGGGCTTCCCGGGGTACTTCCTCGTGGTCGCCGACTTCATCAACTGGGCCAAGGACAACGGGATCCGCGTCGGACCCGGCCGTGGTTCGGGTGCCGGCTCGATGGCGGCGTACGCGATGCGCATCACGGACCTCGACCCGCTGCAGCACGGCCTGATCTTCGAGCGGTTCCTCAACCCGGACCGCGTCTCGATGCCCGACTTCGACGTCGACTTCGACGAGCGTCGCCGCGGTGAGGTCATCCGGTACGTCACGGACAAGTACGGCGAGGACCGCGTCGCGCAGATCGTCACCTACGGCACGATCAAGGCCAAGCAGGCCCTCAAGGACTCCGCCCGGCTGCTGGGCATGCCGTTCGCGATGGGGGAGAAGCTCACCAAGGCGATGCCGCCCGCGATCATGGGCAAG
>NZ_QWKP01000066.1 GCF_003470205.1 Cellulomonas rhizosphaerae | reverse complement strand
GGGGATCGTGTAGATGCCGATCGGCTGGACCGACGCGAGCTCGCGGGCCGGCTCGTCGAACGCGCGGTACGCCGCGAGGCGGCCCTGGTCCATGCTCGTCGCGGCCAGCGCGGGGAAGCCGATGACGTCGCCGACCGCGAAGATGTTCGGAACCTGCGTGCGGTAGTCGTCGTCGACCGCGATGCGTCCGCGCGAGTCCGCGGACAGGCCCGCGGCCTCCAGGTTCAGCGCGTCGGTCTGACCCTGCCGGCCCGCGGAGTACATGACCGCGTCGGCCGCGATCCGCTTGCCCGAGGCCAGCCGCGTGACGGTCCCGTGCGTGTTGGAGTCGACGCCCGCGACCTCCTCGCCGAACCGGAACGAGACCGACAGGTCGCGCAGGTGGAACTTGAGCGACTCGGCGACCTCGGGGTCGCACATCTCGAGCATCGCGGGCCGCTTGTCGATGACCGTCACGCGCGTCCCGAGGGCCGCGAACATCGAGGCGTACTCGATGCCGATGATCCCGGCGCCGACGACGACGAGCGAGTTGGGCACCTTCTCGAGGTGCAGCAGGCCGTCGGAGTCCAGCACGGTGCGCTCGTCGAACTGGACGCTGTCCGGGCGGTGCGGCTTGGAGCCGGTGGCGATCACGACGAACCGCGCCGTGAACTGGGTGCGGCGGCTGCCGTCGTCCTCCAGGACCGCGATCGTGTGCGCGTCCACGAACGAGCCCGTGCCACCCAGGACGTCGACGTGGTTGCGCAGCAGCTGCGCGCGGATCACCTCGGTCTCGCGGCCGATCACGTGCTGCGTCCGCGCGAACAGGTCCTCGATGGTGATGTCGGCCTTCACGCGGTAGCTCGCGCCGTAGACCTCGCGCTGCGCCATGCCCGTGAGGTACATGACGGCCTCGCGCAGGGTCTTGCTCGGGATGGTGCCGGTGTTGACCGAGACGCCGCCCATCATGTGGCGACGCTCGACGATCGCCACCTTGTGGCCCAGCTTCGCGGCGGCGATGGCCGCCTTCTGCCCGCCCGGCCCGGAGCCGATCACCATGAGGTCGTAGTCGTAGTGCACCGGCTCGTCGTGCGCCGTCGCAGCCTCGCCGGGAACCCCGTCAGTCGCCATGGAGGCAGTCTGCCGACAAACCGGTCGCGATGTGAGTCGAGCGGATCACCGGCAGGTGAACGTTGGTCAGTCGATCCCGGCGGCGTGCATGGCGGTCTGGAGGTCGGTGCGGTCGACCTCGGCCTCGAGCGTCGCGAAGCGCAGCGCGCCGTGCTGGTCGACGATCGTCGCGGGGTCGCCCGCCGTCACGGCGGCGACGAGCCCCTGGGCGTACCCGGTGGCGCGACGCACGGAGTCGGCGAGCTCCGCGGCGGCGGTGTCGAGCTCGTCGGTCGCGATCTGAGCGGCCAGCGCGCGCATCTCCGCGGCCTGGTTGCTCAGCTCGCCCGCGAGCGGGGTGGCCGTCGCGAGCCACTCGTCGGCCGGGGGTGCGCTGGTGAGGTAGTCGGCCTGGAAGTCTCCCAAGGTCGCCTGCCACTGGCCGGCCAGCTGGTCGAGCTGCCTGGCGGTCGCCGCGTCCTCGGCCGACGCGTGCGGCGACGTGAGCTGGCCGCGCAGGTCCAGGACAGCGGGGACGACGACGACCGCGACGGTGGCGACCGCGACGAGCAGGGTGAGCGTCAGGGTGATCGCGAGCGCCCGACGACGACGGTGCGGCCGCGCGGGCGCGGCGAGCATGCCGGGGACCGTTCCCGGCGGGGGATACGACCCGGGGAACGGCTGGTCGGCCGTCGGGTCGGGGAACTTCGGGGCCACGGGCCGTCCTTCCGTCGTCGGCCTGGACCGTACCGCGCGGTGCCGATCCGCCGTCCCGGCTGGGTTAGGATCTCCGGCAGACCCCTCGTGCGGCGTCATCTCGCTGAACTCCCCCAGGGCCGGAAGGCAGCAAGGGCAGGTGAGCTCTGGCGGGTGTGCGGGGGGTCCTTACTTTGCCCGGAATCCCCTCGCCCCCGGGCCAGCTCGCAAGGGACCCTCAGCTCGTGCACGCCTTCGCCCTCGGCCTCGTCGCCGGTCTCGCGGTCGCCATGCCGCTCGGTCCGATCGGCGTGCTGCTGCTGCGCGAGTCCCTGCTGTCGGGCCGACGACGAGCGGTGGCCGCCGCGCTCGGCGTCGCGACCGTCGACACGGTCTACGCGATCGCCGCCGTCCTCGTGGGGTCGCAGGTCGCCCTCCTCGTCTCGTCGGCCGCCACCGTCATCCGCATCGTCAGCGGCGCCGCGCTGCTCGCGGTGGGCGTCGTCGGGCTCGTCGGGTGGTGGCGCACGCGTGACGTCGAGCCCGTGCTCGACGAGCGGCCCGCGGGCTCGGCGTACCTGCGGTTCGTCGCGTACACGGCGCTCAACCCGGCCACGCTGCTGATCTTCGCGACGGTCGCGACCGGCGCCGTCGCGGAGCTCGGCGACGGGCGGCCGGCGTTCGCGGTGGGCGCGGCGTTCGTCGGCGGGGTCACCGTCGCGTCCGCGGGCTGGCAGGTGGTGCTCGTCGTCATCGGCGGCCTGGCCGGTGCCCGACTCGGGCCACGCCTGCGTGCCTGGGTCTCGCCGATCGGCTCGGCGCTCGTGGTCGGCCTTGCGGCGTGGGTGCTGGTCGGGTGAACGGCTGGGGGTAGGCGTCGGCGCGTGTCGGTGCGGGCGTCTAGGGTGCGGGGGTGAGCCAAGCCCTGTACCGCCGCTACCGGCCGGAGAACTTCGCCGAGGTGATCGGGCAGGACCACGTCACCGCCCCCCTGCGGCAGGCGCTGCGGAGCGGTCAGGTCAACCATGCGTACCTGTTCTCCGGGCCCCGCGGCTGCGGCAAGACGACCTCCGCGCGCATCCTCGCGCGCATCCTGAACTGCGCGCAGAACACCGAGGCGTCGCCGACGGACACCCCGTGCGGCGTGTGCCCGTCGTGCGTGGAGCTCGCCCGCGGCGGGCCGGGCTCGCTCGACGTGGTCGAGATCGACGCGGCCAGCCACGGTGGCGTCGACGACGCGCGCGAGCTGCGCGAGCGGGCCACGTTCGCCCCCGCGCGTGACCGCTACAAGATCTTCATCCTCGACGAGGCGCACATGGTCTCGCCCCAGGGCTTCAACGCGCTGCTCAAGATCGTCGAGGAGCCGCCGCCGCACATCAAGTTCATCTTCGCGACGACCGAGCCGGACAAGGTCATCGGCACGATCCGCTCGCGGACGCACCACTACCCCTTCCGGCTCGTGCCGCCGGACGTGCTCGTCCCCTACCTGGGCCAGCTCTGCGCGTCCGAGTCGGTCCCGGTCGGGTCCGGCGTGCTCCCGCTCGTCGTCCGCGCCGGCGGCGGGTCCGTGCGCGACACGCTCTCCGTGCTCGACCAGCTCATCGCGGGAGCCGGCTCCGGCGGGCTCGAGTACGAGGGTGCCGCCGCGCTGCTGGGCTACACGCAGGCGTCGCTTCTCGACGACCTCGTCGAGGCGATCGCGGCGCGCGACGGCGCCAGCGCCTTCCGGGTCGTCGATCGCGTGATCTCGACCGGCCACGAGCCGCGCCGGTTCGTCGAGGACCTGCTCGAGCGGCTGCGCGACCTCATCGTCATCGCCGCGTCGGGCGACGCCGCCGACGCCGCCCTGCGCGACGTCCCCGCCGACCAGATGCAGAGCATGCGCGCACAGGCCTCCCACCTGGGTGCCGCCGAGCTGTCCCGGTCGGCCGACCTGGCCAACGCCGCCCTGACCGAGATGAGCGGGGCGACCTCGCCGCGCCTGCACCTCGAGCTGCTCATGGCGCGGCTGCTGCTGCCCGCCGTGGACGACGACCGTTCCGGGCTCGGGGCGCGGCTCGACCGGCTCGAGCGGGGGCTTCCGGCTGCGGGGGCGCCCGTGCGGGCGGCCGAGGCGCCGGTTGCGCGAGACGTTGCGCCCGCGGTTGCCCCGGCAACGGTAGCGGCAGCCCCGGTTGCGCCCCCTGCGCCCGTTGCCGCGCCGGTGCCCGCTGCGATGCCGGCACCGGCCGACGGCGAGGTCGACGTCCCCCGCCAACCGCGCGGGACCGAGGCGCCCGCCGTCGAGCCCGCCGCGACCGACGAGCCGGGCTCGACCGACAGTCCCGCCGCTCCGGCGTCACGGCCGGTTGCTGCCGCGCCACCGGCCCCGGCGGGCCAGCCCCCCGCACCCGCCGCCCAGCCCCCGTCCGCCGCGTCTGCCGCCCCGCCTGCCGCCCCTCAGGGCACCGGCGGCCCCGACACCGAGATGCTCCGCCGCCGCTGGCCCGAGGTCCTGGAGACCATCAAGGGCCTGCGCCGCGTGACGTGGGCGCTCGTCGACCCGCGCAACGCCCAGGTCGCCGAGCTCGACGCGACGACGCTGCGCCTCTCCTTCGACACCGCCGCGCTCGCGGGCACCTTCCGCAACGGTGGCCACCCGGACGTCGTGGCCCGCGCGGTGCGCGAGACGCTCGGCTTCGACGTGCGCGTCGAAGGCATCCTCACCGAGCAGACGAGCGCCGCGGCCGGCCGCCCGGCCGCCCCGGCGGGCCAGCAGTCGCCGCCCGCCGACGGCGGGTGGGGCACTCCCGCGTCGTCGGGCAGCCGCGCGGCAGGCCAGTCGGCCGTCGAGCGGGCTGCGGCGTCGTGGGACCAAG
>NZ_QWKP01000065.1 GCF_003470205.1 Cellulomonas rhizosphaerae | reverse complement strand
ACGCCGCGCGGACCCCGGCGTGTCGCACACCCAACCGCACCCACGCCCGTTCGCGCCCCGGACACGGCGCCGCCCCCGGCCCGGGAGCGGGACGGGGGCGGCAGCGCGACCGGGGATCAGGGCAGCACGGGCGGCGTGTGCCAGATCCTCTCGATGTAGTCGCGCATCGACCGGTCGGAGGAGAAGAACCCGGCGCGCGCCACGTTGAGCACCGCGGACCGCGTCCACTGGTCGGTGTCGGCGTAGAACGTGTCCACCCGGGCCTGCGCATCGACGTACGCCTGGAAGTCCGCGAGCGCGAGGAACCGGTCCTCGTGCAGCAGGTTCGAGACGATCGGCTCGAAGACGGTCCGGTCGCCGCGGGAGAACGCCCCCGAGGCGATGAGGTCCAGCGCGTGGCGCAGGTCGGCGTTCGTCTCGTAGTAGGCCGACGGGTGGTACCCGCGGTCGACGAGGTCGGAGACCTCCGGCTCGGTGAGGCCGAACAGGAAGAAGTGGTCGTCGCCGACCAGGCGCCGGATCTCGACGTTCGCGCCGTCGTCGGTGCCGATCGTCAGGGCGCCGTTGAGCGTGAACTTCATGTTGCCCGTGCCCGACGCCTCCTTGCCGGCGAGCGAGATCTGCTCGGACAGGTCGGCCGCGGGGATCAGCGTCTCGGCGAGCGTGACGTTGTAGTTGGCGGGGAACGCGACCGTGAGCCGTCCCTCGAGCGCGGGGTCGTCGTTGATCGTGCGGCCGACCGCGTTGATCAGCCCGATGATCTGCTTGGCCAGCAGGTAGCCGGGCGCGGCCTTGGCGCCAAACGCGAACGTCCGCGGGGTGACCTGCGCGATGTCCAGCTTCCCGGACTTGACCTGCTCGTACAGCGAGACGATGTGCAGCAGCTTGAGCGTCTGGCGCTTGTACTCGTGCAGGCGCTTGACCATGACGTCGAACATCGTGTCCGGGTTCACGACGATGCCGTCGCGGTGGACCAGCACGTCGGCGATCCGGTGCTTGTTCGCGGTCTTGATCTCGCGGAACCGGCGGCGGAACTCGGAGTCGTCGGCCAGCGGCTCGAGGCCCTGCAGGCGGTCCAGGTCCGTGATCCAGCCGTCGCCGATGGCCTCGGTGATCAGCCCGGACAGTCCGGGGTTGGCGAGCCGGACGAACCGGCGGGGCGTGACGCCGTTGGTGACGTTGGTGAACTTGTCCGGGTAGTACTCGGAGAAGTCGTTGAGCACCTTGTCCCGCAGGAGCTGCGAGTGCAGCTCGGCGACGCCGTTGACCTTGGTGCCCGCGACGGTGGCGAGGTAGGCCATCCGGACCGCGCGCACGGGGTACTCGGCGATGATCGACATGCGGCGCACGCGCAGCTCGTCGTCCGGGTAGGTCTCGCGCAGCTCGGCGAGGAACGCGTCGTTGATGCGGTAGATGATCTCCAGGTGCCGCGGCAGCAGCCGGCCGAGCAGGTCGACCGGCCACACCTCGAGCGCCTCGGGCAGCAGGGTGTGGCACGTGTACGCGAAGCACTTGCTGGTGACCGACCAGGCGTCGTCCCAGTCCCAGCCCTTCTCGTCGACCAGGATCCGCATGAGCTCGGGGATCGCGATGACGGGGTGGGTGTCGTTGAGCTGGAAGTTGATCCGGTCCGGCAGGTTGTGCAGGTCGTAGCCGTCGGGCAGGACCTCGTCGATGAAGTTCTTGAGCGAGGCCGCGACGAAGAAGTATTGCTGCTGCAGGCGCAGCTCCTTGCCCTGCGGCGTCGAGTCCTCTGGGTAGAGCACCTTGGTGATGTTCTCCGCGAACGTCTGCGCGCGCACCGCCTCGGCGTAGTCGCCCGAGTTGAAGATCCCGAGGTCGAACGCGTGCGTGGCCTCGGCGCTCCACAGGCGCAGCGTGTTCACGCGGCCGTTCTCGAAGCCGGGGACCATGTAGTTGTAGGGCACCGCCAGCACGGACCAGCCCGGCGTCCAGCGGCGGCGGATCACGCCGTCGTCGGCCTGGTACTGCTCGACCGTCCCGCCGAAGCTCACGCGGACCGCGGCCTCCGGGTGGGGGAACTCCCACGGCGAGCCGAGCGCCAGCCAGTCGTCGGGCTTCTCCACCTGCCAGCCGTCGACGAACGTCTGCTGGAAGATCCCGTACTCGTACCGGATGCCGTAGCCGATGCACGGCACGTTCATCGTCGCGAGCGAGTCGATGAAGCACGCGGCCAGACGTCCCAGGCCGCCGTTGCCCAGACCCGGCTCGACCTCCGCCTCGCGCAGCGTGGCCAGGTCGATGCCGAGGCTCGAGAGCCCCTCCTCGACGATCTCCTCGAGCCCGGAGGCGAGGAGCGCGTTGTCGAGCTGACGCCCGAGCAGGAACTCGGCCGAGAGGTACGCGACCGACTTCGCCTGCAGCTCACCCTGTCGACGCAGGGTCTCCAGCCAGCGCACCATGAGGTAGTGGCGCACGGTGCGCGCCATCGCGAGGTACTGGTCGTTCACGGATGCTCGGGACAGGTCCACTCCCTGCCCGAAGTTCAGCTCGCGCAGGAACTCGCGCACGAAGCCGTCGACGGTGCGCTCACGCGTGGCGGCGATGGGGGTCGGGTTCTCGGTCACCCTTGCCACGGTAGCGGGGCTGCGTGTCCAGGTCATCACCGGCGGATGACCTGCAGGTGTATCAGGGCGATGCCGGGATCGTCCTGAGGTCGAGGAGGCAGCCATGGTCAGGACGACGAACAACGGCTATGCGCGGATCGCGTCGCGCGTCTCGCCGTCACTCACGGCGATCAAGGTGGGCGGCTGCTCGACGAAGGTCCGCAAGGGCGACGCGGCCACGCTCCTGCGCTGGGTCGCGCGGCAGATCCACACGGGCGGCATCGAGTCGGCGTCCACCGTGTTCGGCTGGCGGGACCCCGCGGTCAACGCGTCCGCGGGCGGGATCCCCACGTCGAACCACCTGTCGGGCACGGCGATCGACTACAACGGCGGCCGTCATCCGTACGAGGCGACCCGGCCGCACAACTGGTCCTCGGGCTGGAGCGCGAGCGACCAGACAGCCATCCGCGCGATCCTCGAGGCGACGAGCGGCACCGTGAAGTGGGGGCTCGACTACGGACCGGGCTTCCGCGACGCGATGCACTTCGAGGTCAAGGCGAGCGCGACGGCGGTCTCGCGCGCGGCCGCCCGGCTCACGACGGGCTGGGTCACGGTCTCGTCGGACTTCCTCAACGGCCGCAGCAAGCCGTCGACGACCGCCCCCATCAAGTTCCTGCGCACCAAGGGGTTCCGCATCCGGTTCGTCGAGGTCGCCTACCGCGAGGGCCGGATCTGGCTGCGGACGAAGTTCAACACCTGGTACGCCGCGGACCTCACGACGTGGTGAGGGTCAGCTCCACTTCCACACGACGCGGGGCGTCCCGCCGCCGTTGAGCTCGCGCACCCGCCGCACGGCCCGGTGCAGGAGGCGGTACTTCTCGCGCCTCTCGTCCTCCAGGCCGTCCGCGACCAGCACGGTCCAGGGGATCAACCCGGTGAACCGCGCGAGGAGCAGGAGCACCGCGATCGCGAGGACCAGCCCCAGCTCGACCGGCAGGAACAGGATCGCCAGGACGACGGCGACGAGCGGCGCCGCGACGTACAGCACGATCGTGCCGACGACGCCGATCACCAGGCCCGCGACGTCGTCGAAGAGCTCGATGCCGTTGCCCGCGCCCTCGCGCAGCAGCTCGGGGTCGATCGACCGGCGGCGCGGCCGCCAGGGCAGGACGCGGATCTCGAGGAAGGCGATGTGGTGCTTGCTCACAGGGCTGTCAACGGCATCCAGTCGTACCGACTCAAGGCACGGACGCCAGAAGACCCGGCCTCGACGAGACCGGGTCTTCCTCACAACGTGCGCCCGAAGGGACTCGAACCCCCAACCTTCTGATCCGTAGTCAGATGCTCGGGACTCTGCTCATCAGTGCGCGCAATGCGTCCTGCATCGGACACGCCTGCCACCTCGCACTCCGCGGTCATGTGTAGGTTTGAAACTACAAATGTCCGCCGTTCGTGGCGGCGAGTCAACCCCCACCACGTCACAGGAGTGTGTCGGCGGCCTTCAGGAGGAGCACGAAAGCGAGCGGGCCGGATGGCGCGTCTGCACCGAGGCCGTGGGACTGCCCGCGTAGGACCAAGTTGGGGTCAGCATGTCGCCGCCTTCGGCAGAGCCGTTGCCCTCTGGGCGTCTCGAGCGGTCGTCCTCTCTGGGGGAAGGTGCCGACCAGTGGCGTCGCGACTGGGGTCGCAGCAACTTCTTGGCCGCGGCGGGCCGGCGCAGCGATCCGCGT
>NZ_QWKP01000064.1 GCF_003470205.1 Cellulomonas rhizosphaerae | reverse complement strand
GTGCGGAGCTGGGCTGCGCGGGCGCGGCGCTCGTCGGCCAACCGGCGGGCTGCGCGGGGACCGGCTCCGAGACGCGGCGCGCGCGGCGGGAGCCGGGTGCGGCCGGCGTCGCGCCGGTTGCGGGGGGTGCTACGGGCGTCGTGGGACCTGTCGGCGCCGCCTGCGCGGGGGCAGGAGGGGTCGACTCGACAGCGCCGGTCTCGGCGCTGCGGTGGAGGTCACGGCGACGCCGCCGCTCTCCGGGTTCACTCATGAAAGACCTCGATACAACCTGTGCTTGGCGATGTACTGGACCACCCCGTCAGGGACGAGGTACCAGACGGGTTTCCCTGCCTGGGCACGCGCGCGGACGTCCGTCGAGGAGATGGCCAGCGCGGGGATCTCGAGAACGTGCACCCGGTCCCGCGGGAGGCCGTCGACCGACAGCGTGTGCCCAGGGCGGGTGACCGCCACGAACTGCGCCATCGAGAACAGCTCCTCCGCATCCTTCCACGTCAGGATCTGCTCGATGGCGTCCGCACCCGTGATGAAGAACAACTCGGCGTCCGGGCGCGACTCCTTGAGGTCCCGCAGGGTGTCGACGGTGAACGTCACACCTTCCCGGTCGATGTCCACGCGGCTCACGGTGAACCGGGGGTTCGACGCGGTCGCGACCACGGACATCAGGTAACGGTGCTCCGGCAGGGTGACCTGCTGGTCGAGCTTGAAGGTGGGCCGCCCGGTCGGGACGAAGACGACCTCGTCGAGGTCGAACGTCGCGGAAGCCTCCGACGCGGCGACGAGGTGACCGTGGTGGATGGGGTCGAACGTGCCGCCCATCACCCCCAGCCGGGGTCGTCGCTGCGTCATCTCCCCAGTGCCCGGCGCGCTCAGTGGCGCGTGCCCACGCTACGGAAGGCGTACGTGATGAGGAGCATCGCGACGAGCCCGCCGAACGCACCGAGCCCGAAGACGACGGGCGGGAACGGCAGCTCGGTCGTGTGCTCGGCGGCCTGCTCGGCAGCGGAGATCAGGGCAGCGTGCACGTGACTTCCTCCAGGGGGGTTGGGGTGGCGACCAGTGTCGCACGGGGGTCTGTGCGGTCAGGGTCTGACGTGGCCGTCGCCGTGCACGATCCACTTGGTGGTCGTGAGCTCGGCCAGGCCCATCGGGCCGCGGGCGTGCAGCTTCTGCGTCGAGATGCCGATCTCCGCGCCCAGGCCGAGCTGGCCGCCGTCGGTGAAGCGCGTCGAGGCGTTGACCATGACGGCCGCGGAGTCCACCTCGGCGACGAACCGTTCGGACGCCGCGAGGTCGCGCGTGATGATCGCCTCGGTGTGGCCCGAGCTCCACGTGCGGATGTGCTCGAGCGCCTCGTCGAGGTCCTCCACCACCCGGACCGCGAGGTCGAGCGAGAGGTACTCGGTGGCCCAGTCCTCGTCGGTGGCCCGCACCACGTCGGCCTCCTCGGGCGCGAGCGCGAGCGTCTCGGCGTCGCCGTGGATCGTCACGCCCTCGTCGGCGAGCATCGCGATCGCGATGGGGAGGAACTCGTCGGCCACGGCCTGGTGCACCAGCAACGTCTCGGCCGCGTTGCACACCCCGACGCGCTGGGTCTTGGCGTTGAGCAGGATCGGCAGCGCGACCGCGAGGTCCGCGCTCTCGTCGACGTACACGTGCACGTTGCCGACGCCGGTCTCGATGACCGGGACGGTCGACTCGCGCACGACCGTGCGGATGAGGTCGGCGCCGCCGCGCGGCACCAGGACGTCGACGAGGCCGCGCGCCCGCATGAGCGCGACGGCACCCTCGCGGCCCCACGCGTCGATCGACTGCACGAGCGCGCCGGGCAGGTCCCGGGACTCGAGCGCCTCGGCGAGCACCTCGACGATCACCGCGTTGCTCGACGCCGCCGCCGAGCCGCCGCGCAGGATCACGGCGTTGCCGCTCTTGAGCGCGAGCCCCGCGGCGTCGACGGTCACGTTCGGGCGGGCCTCGTAGATCATCCCGACGACGCCCATCGGCACGCGCACCTGGCGCAGCCGCAGACCGTTGGGGAGCGTGGACCCGCGCACGACCTCGCCGACCGGGTCCGGCAGCGCGGCGAGCTCACGCAGCGCGTCGGCGATCGCGACGATGCGCTGCGGGTCGAGCGCCAGCCGGTCGAGCAGCCCGGCAGCCATGCCCGACTCCCGACCGCGCGCGAGGTCCTCCGCGTTCGCCGCGACGATCCGGTCGGTCGCTGCGACCAGCGCGTCCGCGAGCGCGTGGAGCGCGGCGTCCTTGGTGGCGCGGTTGGCCGTCGCCAGCCGGCGCGAGGCCCGCTTGGCGCGCGTCGCGACCGCCTCGACCTCGGCCGCGACGTCCACCGGTGCCGGCGTGCCGGGGGCGGTCGTCGTGAGGTCGGGGGCGTCGAGCGTGGTCATCCGGCCAGGGTAGTCCGGGTGTCCGCGGGTTGTCCGGCCCGTCCGCGTGACGTCCGCACTGCGGACCGGTCAGGCCCGGGCGGGCGTGACGCCGAGCTCGGCGAGCAGCGTGAGGATACGGCCGCGGATCTCGTCGCGGATCGGCCGCACGGACTCGATGCCCTGCCCGGCGGGGTCCTCGAGCACCCAGTCCTCGTACCGCTTGCCCGGGAAGTACGGGCAGGCGTCGCCGCACCCCATCGTCACGACGACGTCGGACGCCTGCACTGCCTCGGTGGTCAGGACCTTGGGCTGCTCGGCCCGGATGTCGATGCCGACCTCCGCCATCGCCTCGACCGCGACGACGTTGACCTGGTCCGCGGGCATCGACCCCGCGGAGCGGACCTCGACGGCCCCGCCGGACAGCGCGGCGAGGAAGCCCGCGGCCATCTGGGAGCGGCCGGCGTTGTGGACGCAGACGAACAGGACGCTGGGCTTGCCGGTCGCGATGCTCATGATGGGCAGATCATCGCACCTGCCGACGACGCCACGGAAGGCGCCGCCACCCCGGCGTGCACGAGCGGGATCACGTGGTCGCCGAACTCGATCGCGTCCTCGATCAGGTCGTACCCGCGCAGCCCGAAGATCTCGAACCCGAGGTCGACGTAGTCGAGCAGCGCGTCGGCGACCGTGCGGTAGGAGCCGACCAGCGCGGTCGCGCTCGTCGGCAGCCCGCCCGCGCCGGCCACGGTCGGGGTCCACAGCGCGCGGTCGTGCCGCTCCCCCGCTGCCGCGAGCTCCGCGAGGCGCAGGTTGGCGGTGTTCTCCGGCAGACGACCGGGCGCCGCGGGCGCCGACGAGAGCGACGCGACCGGGCCGACGTCCCGGGCCTCGATCCGGGCGCGGATGGCGTGCGCCTTCGCCCATGCCTCGTCGTCCGTGGCCGCGACGATGGGCCGGAACGCGATCTGCAGCCGCGGGAGCCCGCGCCCCGCGGCGGCCGCGAAGCCGCGCAACAGCTTCACCTGGGCGGCGGTCGCGGCGAGCGGCTCGCCGAACAGCGCGAACACGTCGGCCACGGCGGCACCCACCTCGAGCGCGCGACGCGACGCGCCGCCGGCTGACAGGCCCGGCCGGGTGCCCGGTCGAGCGCGGAGCACGAAGCTGTCGGCCCGGTAGTACGGGCCGGCGTGCGTGAACGGCTCGTCGGCGGTCCACGCCTGCAGGAGCAGCCGCGCGTACTCCTCGAGCCGGTCGTACCGCGCGTCCTTCTCGAGCGCGTCGCCCTCGGCCAGCTGGTCGGAGGTCAGGCCGCCCGCGATGAGGTGCGCCGTGACCCGGCCGCCGGAGGTCTCGTGCAGGGTCGCGAACGTCTTGGCCGCGAACGTGGGCGCCGAGACGTTGGGCCGGTGGGCGACGCGGAGCTGGATCGTCGTCGACGCGGCGGCGGCGAACGCGGCGGCCTGGGCGGGGTCCGGGCCGTCGGAGGAGTACGGGAACAGCACGTGGTCCCAGCCGTGTGCCTCGTGGGCCCGCACGATGTCGCGGGTGTAGCCCGGGTCGAAGACCGGGCCGGTCAGGGGCACCGTCTCGGTCGAGGGGTTGCCGTACCCGGCCCCGAGGAACTCGACGGGCATCAGGCGCCCGCCACCGGGACCCCCGCGAGGTCCTCGTCGGGCAGCCCCGCCGCGGTGCGAGCCGCCGCGAGCCCGCGCGCACGGCCCGGGTCACGCGGGCCCCACAGCGTGGTCGAGACCTCGCGGCGCACGAGCGGCACGACCTCCTCGGCGAACCGGCGCAGCACGTCGTGCTGCTGCTCGTACGGGAGCACGGGGTTGAGGGAGACCGACTGCAGGTCGTGGCCGAACGAGTGGTAGTAGTCGACGATCTTCTCGGCGACCCGCTCGGACGAGCCGACCAGCGCGGGACCGCGCTCGACCGCGTCCTCGATGCTCGCGAAC
>NZ_QWKP01000063.1 GCF_003470205.1 Cellulomonas rhizosphaerae | reverse complement strand
GACGCCCTTGATGAGCTCGAGGTTGTTCCGGCGCACGAGGTCCAGGGCCATGTAGCCCTGCACGCTGACGGCCATCTGCGTCATGAAGTCCTGGCGGCGTTGGCGCACGGGGAAGAGGGCGTCCGAGCGCAGCGCGTCCGCGTCCTCCTGGCGTCCGGCGGCCTCGAGCTGGGCGATCTTGCCCTCGATCTCCGCGTCGAGCGCGCCGGCGAGCGAGTTGTACTCGGCGAGCTTGCCCATCGACGTCCAGAGGTTCGTCTTCTCGGTCTCGATCGCCGCGTTGTCCTTGCGCAGCTCGTCCTGGCCGGACGCGAGCGCCTTGATGATCGCGTCGATGTGCGACTGCGCGGACTGGTACCGCGCGAAGTACGCGTCGACCTTGTTGCCGCCCGGGATCCACTTGAGGACCTTCTTGACGCCCGTGAGGTCGGCGCGGTTCGGGTCGAGGTCGGTCACCGTGGTGCGCAGGTCCACGAGGGTGTTCGCGACGCGCGTCTGGGCGTCGCCGTCCTTGCCCTTGGAGCCCTTGGCGAGCGAGGCCGGGCGGTCGAGCATGCGGCTGGAGACCGACGCCGAGGCGCGCATCTCCTGCTCGCCCATCGACGTGATCGAGGCGACCTTCTGCGTGAACTCCGGCGACTTGGTGTCGATCGAGGTCAGGTCCGTGACGAACGCGGTCGCCTTGGCGCGCAGCTCGAGCTCCTTGCCGGCCTCGAGCGGAACCGCGGACGCCGCCTCCTCCTGCTTGACGACCACGACCGGCGCGGGCGGCGTCAGGACGAGCCCGCCGGCGGGGGCGGGAGCGGCAGCGGTCGGCGTGGCACCGAGGTCGAGCTCGGACATCTGTGGCCTCCAGAACGATGGGGTGGTTCCACCCTCGATGCTAGAGCCCTCGGCCCACGCGCGGGCACGCTCACCCGATCGGCTTGCACGCTCTGAGCGAAGTTCGGCCACGAAGGAGCGCTCGGTTGAATACGGTGGGGGGCAGCACCACGCGCGTGCCGAAAGGTCGCGCCCCGACGACGGGGGACACGCCCTCGTCGCTGAGTCCAGGAGGACACATGAGCGTCAGCCTCAGCAAGGGTGGGAACGTCAGCCTCTCCAAGGAGGCCCCCGGCCTGACTTCCGTCGTCGTCGGCCTCGGCTGGGACCTGCGCACCACGACGGGCGCGGACTTCGACCTGGACGCCTCCGCGCTGCTGCTCGACGCCGGCGGCAAGGTCCCGTCGGACAAGCACTTCGTGTTCTTCAACAACCTCAAGAGCCCCGAGGGCTCCGTCGAGCACCTCGGCGACAACCTCACGGGCGAGGGCGAAGGCGACGACGAGCAGGTCAAGGTCGACCTGTCGACCGTCCCTGCCGACGTCGACAAGATCGTCTTCCCCGTCTCGATCTACGACGCCGAGTCGCGCGGCCAGAGCTTCGGCCAGGTGCGCAACGCGTTCATCCGCGTCGTCAACGGCGCCGACGGCGCCGAGATCGCGCGCTACGACCTCTCGGAGGACGCCTCGACCGAGACCGCGATGGTGTTCGGCGAGCTGTACCGCAACGGCAGCGAGTGGAAGTTCCGTGCCGTGGGCCAGGGCTACGCGTCGGGGCTGGCGGGCATCGCCCGCGACTTCGGCGTCACCCTCTGATCCGCCAACCTTCGGAAAGGCACGCACCGTGAGCATCACGCTGGCCAAGGGCGGCAACGTCTCGCTGAGCAAGGAGGCGCCCAACCTCACCGCTGTCCTCGTCGGGCTGGGCTGGGACGCCCGCACGACGAGCGGGCAGGACTTCGACCTCGACGCGAGCGCACTGCTGCTCGGGGCGAGCGGGAAGGTCCTCTCGGACGCGCACTTCGTGTTCTACAACAACCTGGCCTCCCCCGACGGCACCGTCGAGCACACCGGCGACAACCGCACGGGCGAGGGCGAGGGCGACGACGAGTCGGTCAAGCTCGACCTGGCGCGCATGGCGCCGGACGTCGACAAGATCGTCTTCCCGGTCTCGATCCACGACGCCGAGGCGCGCCACCAGAGCTTCGGCCAGGTCCGCAACGCGTTCATCCGGATCGTCAACCAGGCGGACGGCCAGGAGATCGCGCGCTACGACCTGACCGAGGACGCGTCGACCGAGACCGCGATGATCTTCGGCGAGGTGTACCGCTACGGCGCCGAGTGGAAGTTCCGCGCGGTCGGCCAGGGGTACGACACCGGTCTGCTCGGCATCGTGCGGGACTTCGGGGTCAACGTCGGCTGAGCGGGCATCCGCCTAGAATCCGCAGCGGAACCCCGCCCCTCCTCCACGGAACGAGACAACGTTGCTTCGCATCTTCGGCTGGTCCATCGGCGTCACGATCGTGTCGCTCGGTGTCGCCTTCGTGTACGGCGGCTGGTCCGCGTTCGCCCTGTGCCTGATCCTCGGCATCCTCGAGGTGTCGCTCTCGTTCGACAACGCGGTGGTCAACGCCACCGTGCTGCAGCGCATGAGCGACTTCTGGCAGCGCATGTTCCTCACGGTCGGCGTGATCATCGCCGTCTTCGGCATGCGCCTGGTGTTCCCGCTGCTCATCGTCGGCATCACCGCTGACCTGGGGCCGATCGAGGCGCTCAACCTCGCCATGGAGAAGGGCGACCCGGAGGTGCCCGGCACGTACGGGTACCTGCTCAACGAGGCACACCCGCAGATCGCCGCGTTCGGTGGGATGTTCCTGCTCATGCTGTTCCTCGGGTTCATCTTCGAGGAGCGCGAGATCACCTGGCTGTCGTGGCTCGAGAAGCCGCTGGCCAAGATCGGCAAGCTCGACCAGCTCTCCGTCGTCATCGCCGGCATCGCGCTCGTGCTGACCGCGGAGCTGCTGGCTGAGGACCCAGCGATCGTCATGGTCTCGGGAGTGCTCGGCATGATCACGTACATCGCGGTCAACGGCCTCGGCACGCTCTTCGAGAACGCCGGGGTGGCCGACGAGCCGGAGGAGGGCGCAGCCACTCGCGCCGGCGGTCCGACCGAGGTCGCCCGTGCCACCGGCAAGGCCGCGTTCTTCCTGTTCCTCTACCTCGAGGTGCTCGACGCGTCGTTCTCGTTCGACGGCGTCGTCGGAGCGTTCGCGATCACGTCCGACCCGATCATCATCGCGCTGGGCCTCGGCTTCATCGGCGCGATGTTCGTCCGGTCGATCACCGTCTACCTGGTCCGCAAGGGCACGCTCGCGGAGTACGTCTACCTCGAGCACGGCGCGCACTGGGCCATCGGCGCCCTGTCCGTGATCCTGCTCGTGAGCATCGGCGTGCACATCAGCGAGATCGTCACCGGCCTCGTGGGCGTCGCCTTCATCGGCGCCGCATTCGTGTCCTCGATCATGCGCAACCGCCGGCACGCCGACGAGGACCACCTCATCCACGTCGGCTGACGCCGGCACCCCAGCTCCACCGACGAAGGGCACCACGTCATGTCGATCAGCCTGAACAAGGGCCAGACGGTCTCGCTGCAGAAGTCCGACGGGGGCGGCCTCACCCGCGTCCGCATGGGCCTCGGCTGGGACGCGCAGAAGGTCAAGGGCTTCTTCGGCAAGGTCAAGGAGAAGTCGGTCGACCTGGACGCCTCGGCGCTGCTGTTCGACGCGTCCGGCACGCTCGTCGACCAGGTCTGGTTCAGCCAGCTGCGCAGCAAGGACGGCGCGCTGCAGCACCTCGGCGACAACCTGACCGGGGCGGGCGACGGGGACGACGAGTCGATCGTCGTGGACCTGGGAGCGGTGAACCCCGCCGTGACGCAGCTGGTCTTCGTCGTCAGCAGCTACACGGGCCAGTCGTTCAGCGCCATCGAGAACGCGTTCTGCCGCCTCGTCGACTCGAGCAACGAGCAGGAGGTCGCCCGCTACGACCTGTCCGGCTCCGGCTCGCACACCGCGCAGATCATGGCCAAGGTCGTGCGCAGCGGATCCGGGTGGTCGATGACCGCGCTGGGCGTCAAGACGAACGGGCGCACGATCAAGGACCTCACGGGCGCGGTCGCGCAGGTCCTCTGACCGAGGCACGACAGAGGCGCGGCACCCCGGCGGGGTGCCGCGCCTCGCGCGTGTCAGGAGGTCAGCGGCTGGTG
>NZ_QWKP01000062.1 GCF_003470205.1 Cellulomonas rhizosphaerae | reverse complement strand
CGCCTTGAAGTCGACGACGGCGTAGATGCCCTCGGACTTCTTCTTGATGTCGTACGCCAGGCGGCGACGACCCCAGATGTCGACCTTGTCGACGGAGCCACCGTCGGTCGTGATGACCGACAGGTACTTGTCGAGCGAGGGAGCGACGGTGCGCTCCTCGATCTCGGGGTCGAGGATGATCATGATCTCGTACGGACGCAGGCTCATACCCACCTCCTCTGGTCTCGGCGGTCACGGTCGATCCGTGACAGGAGGGTTCTCGTGCGTCGCTGCGGGACGAGCAGACCTCGTCGGGCTCCCGCGTCTCGACCGATGGCGGCCGAGGGGTGCGGGCACAGCAGTGTTCCAGCCTACCGGGCGAGCCCGGTCAGCCTGAAATCGTGGGTCAGCCGCCCGCGGAGTCCTCGGTCGGCTGAGGGTCGGGGGACTCCGTCGGCTTGGGCGGAGCGGTCTTCGTCGGCGCCGGCGTCTGGGTGGGCTTGGGCGTCTGCGTCGGGGCGGGCTTGGGACCGCTCGAGATGACGAGCGTGACGCTCGCACCCGCGTCGACCTTCTTGCCCGACCCGGGGCTCGCGCTGATCACGCGCCCGACGACGACGGTGTCCGAGTAGGCCGACTCGATGACCGGGACCAGGCCCACGGCGTACAGCGCGCTGGTCGCGTCCGCCTGCAGCTTGCCGACGAGGCCGTCGGGCACGACCGCGGTCGTGGGCGCCTCGGTCTGCGTCTGCGTCGGGGTCGGCGTGGCCGTGGGGCTCTTCGTCGGCTTCGCGGTCGGCTTGGGGCCGACGTTCGCTCGCTCGGGGAACTGCTCGACCTTCTTGTAGTCGGCGAGCTCGAAGACCTTGCCCATCGCGGTGGACCAGATCTGGGCGGGCATCGTGGCGCCCGTGACGGCGTCGAGGGGGATCGAGGTGCCGAACTTGTAGCCCTTGGGCGTGATCGTCACCTGTGCCTTGCCGTCCGGGCCCACCTGGCTCATCGCGACCGAGGTCGCGAGCTGCGGGGTGAAGCCGACGAACCACGCCGCCCGGTTGTCCTGCGTCGTGCCCGTCTTGCCGGCGATCGGGCGGCCCAGGGGCTTGATCCAGTTCTTGCCCGAGCCCTGCTCGACGACCTGCGTCATGGCGTACGTGGTGTCCGCGATGACGTCCTTGTCGAAGACGCGCTTGCCCTCGGACCCGCCGGTGAGCGCGGTCGAGCCGGTCGAGTTGAGGACCGACGCGACGATGTACGGGTCGTGGTGGACGCCGCCCGCGGCGATGGTCGCGTACGCGCTGGCCATGTCGAGCGGGTGGACCGTCGCGGTGCCGAGCACGTTCGAGACGACGTCGGGGATGGTCGTCGTGATGCCGGCGCGGTCGGCCACGTCGACCGTCTTGTCCGCGCCCACGTCGATGTTCAGCTGCGCGTAGACCGTGTTGACGGACTGCGCGGTCGCGGTGACCAGGTCGATGTAGCCGAACTGCTCGTCGCCGAAGTTGCGGACCTTCTTGGTCCCGTTCTCCCACTCGGGGAACGTCTGCGGCGTGTACCCGGCGTAGCGCGTGTTGAGCGTCTTGCCGTTCTCGAGACCGGCGATCAGCGTGAACGGCTTGAACGTCGAGCCCGCCTGGATCGCGTCGACCGTCGCGCGGTTGATCTGGTCGTCGATGAAGTCCTGGCCGCCGTACATCGCGACGATCGCGCCCGTCGCGGGGTCGATCGAGGCCATCGCGACCTTGGTGCGCTTGTCCGGCGTGCTGTCCTTCTTCGAGGCGCTCTCGATGAGCTTGCCCTTGTAGAAGTCGCTCGCCGTGGCGTTCATGTCCTTCTGCACGGGCTTCTTGATCGTCGTGATGATCGTGTAGCCGCCGCGCATGAGCTCGTCCTTGGAGAGCTCGAGCGGACCGGCTGCGAGCTCCTTCTCGACCGTCGTCAGCAGGTACCCCTGCGTGCCGCGGTAGAGCTCGGACCGCTTGTAGTCGATCGTCTCGGGGAAGGTGAGGTCGGCGCGAGCCGCCGGCGTGACCCAGCCCTCCTCCTGCATCGCGTCGAGGATGATGTCCCAACGCTGCTCGGACTTGGCCGCGTCGACCGCGGGGTCCCAGTTGTTGGGGGAGGGGATGACCGCCGCAAGCAGGGCCGCCTGCGAGATCGTCAGGTCCTTCGCGTCGACGCCGAAGTACGCCTGCGACGCTGCCTGCACCCCGTAGGAGTCGCGGCCGAAGTAGATCGTGTTGAGGTAGCGCCCGAGGATCTCCTCCTTGGACTCCGTCTGGGCGATCTTGATCGCCATGAGGGCCTCGCGGGCCTTGCCCACGTAGTCCGTCGTCGTCTTGTCGACGTAGTACCGCTCCACGTACTGCTGGGTGAGGGTCGACCCGCCCTGCGTCGTCCCGTCGCTCGCCGTCGCGTTGTGGAAGAAGGCGCGCGCCATGCCCGTGACCGAGATGCCAGCCTTGCTCTCGAAGAACGACCGGTCCTCGCCCGCGGCCACGGCCTGGCCGACGTACTCGGGCAGCGTGTCGTAGTCGACGATCGTGCGCTTCTGCACCGCGTACGTGCCCATCACGGGGCCGCGGCTGCCGTCGGCGTTGTTCGCGTAGTAGACGGTCGAGGTCTGCGCGCTGGTGTCCTGCCCGCCCGTCGCGGGGATGTCGATGGTCGCGTAGGCCGCGACGATCGCGCCGAGGCCGAGGAAGCCGGCGCCCAGGATGGTGCCGAGCACGACGCGCCACGACGGCAGCCAGCGGTGCAGACCGTGGTAGCCGGTGCGCGGGTAGTCGAAGACCCGCTTCTTGCCCTGGGCGTTCTTCCCGCGGGCGGGAGCCGCCGCGCGGGTGCCACGGGACGAGCCGCGACGGGCCCGCGGGGGAGCGGACCTCGGGTTCGACGAGCCTGCCAACGTGCTGCCTTCCTGACGACGACTTCGGGAGGCGGCCCGCACCACGGACGGGATCCAGGCACACGGCAGCCGCGAGCCCAAGTATGGGGGACCGTCCTGCGCGCGTTCCGGGACCGGGGCGGGATGCGGCGAGCCTTCACACGATCGGCACCGGGCCGACGAAGAGCGGACGCAGATCGGGCCGATCGAGTGACCTGGGCCACGGGATCGGGGCGTTCCGGCCGCCGATCCCGGGCCGGCCGCGACCCTCGTCGGGCGCCGCGTGGCCCTCGTCGGGCGAACCGACAACGCCGCCGGGCACACGTCACGGCGCGGCGGACTTGTCCCGAGGCACGCATTCGACATACTGTGCGGATGTATCGACTTGATACATCGACTCGTCTCGCATCGCCCTCCCGGGCTTCGCCAGACTCTAGCCCCACCCGAGGAGGTGCCCCGTGCGCGGTCGTTCCGACGTGCTCGAGCCGGCGATCCTCGGCCTGCTGCACGAGTCGCCCATGCACGGGTACGAGCTGCGCAAGCGCCTCAACCTGGTGCTCGGCTCGTTCCGCGCCCTGTCCTACGGCTCGCTGTACCCGTGCCTGAAGTCGCTCGTCGAGCGGCACTGGATCGTCGGGACCGAGTCGGGCGCGGACAGCGGGCACGGCGTCAGCAAGCGGGCGCGCATCGTCTACCAGCTCACGGCCGACGGCAAGGAGCACCTCCAGCAGGTGCTCGCGCAGTCCGGTCCGTCGACCTGGGAGGACGAGAACTTCGACGTCCGGTTCGCGTTCTTCGCGCAGACCGACGCCGAGACCAGGCTTCGGATCCTCGAGGGTCGGCGCACGCGCCTGACCGAACGACTCGACACGATCCGACAGTCCTTCGCCCGCACCCGCGAGCGCATGGACGAGTACACGCTCGAGCTGCAGCGCCACGGCCTCGAACAGGTCGAGCGTGAGGTCCGTTGGCTCGACGGGCTCATCGACAACGAGCGCGGCCGCCGCCGCGTGCGTCCCACAGGCACCGGTCATCCGACCGATGCTGCTTCCACCGTCGCGGACGACATCG
>NZ_QWKP01000061.1 GCF_003470205.1 Cellulomonas rhizosphaerae | reverse complement strand
CGTCGTCGAGCCAGCTGAACGAGCGCACACCGACGTCGCCCGCCGTGACCGCGAGCGCCTCGGCCGTCTCCGCCTCCGTCTCGTCGACCGGCACCCCGAGCACGAACAGGTGCTGCGGGCGGTCGCGGGTGAACCCCAGGCCGTCGGACCGGTACTGGAACTCCGTGATGTGGCGCGGCGCCTCGGCGCCCGGGCTGCCGTCCGCCTCGTAGCGCCCTTCCTCGGGCACGCGCGCGAGGTACGCCAACCGCGTGCCGTCGGGCGAGAACTGCGGCGACGAAACTCCCAGCGGCGCGTCGGTGAGCCTGCGCGGCTCGCCACCGGACGCCTCGACCAGGTGGAGCTGCGGCTTGCCGCCCTTCTCCGCGCGGGCGAACGCGACCCAGCGACCGTCCGGCGACACCGCGGGGGCGGTGTCGCGGAAGCCGCGCGTCAGCCGTCGCCGCACCGAGCCGTCGAGCGGGACGAGCCACAGCCCGCCGATGTACTCGTCGGACTCGAGATCCGGTCGCAGGACCGAGACGATCGCGGCCGAGCCGTCGGGGAGCACCGCGGGGGTGCCGGGGACATGGAGATGCGTGATGTCGTCAGGAAGCACCGGACGACCGTACGTCAGCGCTCCGACATCCCGCGCCCGAGACGACGCGCGGTCGGGTCGAGCGGACGATCAGGAGGCCGGGGGCTCCTCGGCGGTGTCGTCCTCGTCGTGGTCCGTGTGCCCGGCGCGCAGCACCGTGATGGCCGCCTCGAAGTCCTCGAGCGACTCGAACGCCTGGTAGACGCTCGCGAACCGCAGGTAGGCGACCTCGTCGAGGTCGCGCAGCGGTCCGAGGATCGCCAGCCCGATCTCGTAGGCGTCGATCTCCGCCGAGCCCGACGAGCGCAGCGTCTCCTCGACCTTCTGCGCGAGGATCGCGAGGTCGTCCTCGCTCACGGGCCGGCCCTGGCAAGCCTTGCGCACGCCGCCGACGATCTTGTCGCGGCTGAACGGCTCGGTCGCGCCGGAGCGCTTGACGACCGAGAGGCTCGTGGTCTCGACCGTGGTGAACCGGCGGTTGCAGTTGGGGCACTGACGGCGGCGACGGATCGACGCGCCGTCGTCCGAGGTGCGCGAGTCGACGACGCGCGAGTCCGGGTGGCGGCAGAACGGGCAGTGCAACGGAACATCCCCTTCGGGTGGAGCGCGACCGGATGGCGTGCACGCGACCGACGATGGCCGACGCGCCGCCGTGGGCGCCCCCGTGACGCTAGGCCAACGCCGGACGACACCGCAAGGCAGCCCGGTCCCGCACAGCACTCGGGGCGGTCGCCGTCGGCGACCGCCCCGAGTCGGGACGCCCCCGTCCCTGTGCGGCGCCGACTCGCCTCGGCCTCCGCGTGGTGCTGCGGGTGAGCGGGAGATCGCAACCCCCTGGCTCCCGCGCCTCTCGTGAGCCCCCCAGCTCTCCGAATGAGGTAAGGCTAACCTAGCCCAGCGTCCTCACGTCTGCAACCGTGACCCGCGTCACAGCACGGCACGCGCACTACCGGAGGGCGCGGGCGGCGGGCCCGTGCTCGATGGTCAGCGCTCCGGGACGAGGATCGTCTGGCCGGCCATGACCTCACTGCTCGGCAGGTTGTTCAGGCGCACGAGCTCGGTCACGGCGTCACCGACCGACTCCCCCGGAGTCACCGCGTCCGCCGCGATCCCCCACAGGGTCTCGCCGCTGACGACCTGGTGCTCGACGACCTGCTGCGACGACCCGGGCGCGTCGGCCAGCGCGCGGCCGCCGAAGAGCACGACGAGCGACCCGACGACCGCCGCGACGACGACCATGAGAGCGCGGCCCCGACGCGTGAGCGTCAGCCCGTGCAGCCCTGCGGCCCCGCTCGGCTCCTGCACGCGCTGCGTGCGCACCGAGAAGGCCGGTGCCGTCCGGGCCTGGGGGCCCATCGCGATCGCACTCATGTCGACTCCACCTTTCGCGAGCCCGGCGCCCGGAAGATCGGGCGGTTCGGGTGTTGCTCGAACGTCTGTACGTAGAACGTCTGTACGATGTCTACCAGCAGCGGCCGACACGTGTCGAGTCTTTGTCGAACAGATGTTTGAAATCCTCGACGTGGTTGCCTAGGCTGGCTGCGTAGGTACAGCGCACCATCGACCACTGACACGACCCGCTCGAGGCCTCCCGCGCACGGCTGCGCAGGGCCTCGGACCACGGGAGCAGGACCACCGAGCAGGACCACCGAACGACCGATCAGCACCGCAACGAGCACCGCCCCGGGCGGAGCCGCGAAGGAGAGGCCGCACGTGAGCGACGAGACGTCCACCCAGGACCTGGCGACGGTGCACGCACTGCCCGACGCCCCCGCGGGCCCTGACGGGCTCACGGCCCGGCAGCGCCTCGTGCTCGACACGATCCGGTCGTCGGTCGAGTCGCGCGGGTACCCGCCGAGCATGCGGGAGATCGGCGAGGCGGTCGGGCTCAACAGCCCGTCGAGCGTCAAGCACCAGCTCACCGCGCTCGAGCGCAAGGGCTACCTGCGCCGCGACCCCAACCGCCCCCGTGCCATCGAGGTCGTCCACCCGGACGACTCGCGCGGTGTGAGCGCGTGGGGCGCCGGCGGTGCCGCGTCCTTCGTCGACAACGAGGCGCCCGAGCGCGACGGCGCCCCCGCTCCCAGCTACGTCCCGGTCGTCGGCCGGATCGCCGCCGGCGGCCCGATCCTCGCCGACCAGGTCGTCGAGGACGTCTTCCCGCTCCCCCGCCAGCTCGTCGGCGACGGCGAGCTGTTCCTTCTCAAGGTCAGCGGCGACTCGATGATCGAAGCGGCGATCTGCGACGGCGACTGGGTCGTCGTGCGGCGCCAGCCGGTCGCGGAGAACGGCGAGATCGTCGCCGCGATGATCGAGGGCGAGGCGACCGTCAAGACGCTCAAGCGCGCCGACGGCCACGTCTGGCTGCTCCCGGCCAACGCGGCCTACGCACCGATCGACGGCGACGACGCGATCGTCCTCGGCCGCGTCGTCAGCGTGCTCCGCAGCCTCTGAGCCTGACGTCGAAAGGGGGCCCCGACGCTACGCGACGTCGGGGCCCGCTGTCGCGCCTGAACTAGAAGCCGAACTGCCGCGCCACAGCGCGCACCGCGTCACCCGAGGCGCGCAGGCCGGCCAGCTCGTCGACGGACATCGGCACCGCGAGGCGGTCACCCACGCCGGCCGAGCCGACGATCGTGGGCACCGACAGGCACACGTCGCTGATGCCGTAGTAGTCGTCGAGCAGCGAGGAGATCGGCAGGATCCGCTGCTCGTCCTTGAGGACCGCCTCGATGATCCGCGAGCCGGCCAGCGCGACCGCGTAGTTGGTCGCGCCCTTGCCCTCGATGATCCGGTAGGCGGACTCGACGACCTCGCGGGCGATGTCCTCGCGGACCGAGGCGGTCATCGGCGACGAGCCGTTCGAGCCCTGCCACTCGAGCAGCGGGACGGCGCCGATGCTGGCCGAGCTCCACAGGGGCAGCTCGCTGTCGCCGTGCTCGCCTGCGATGTACGCGTGCACGTTCTGCACCGCGACGCGCGCGTGCTGGGCGATCAGGTAGCGCAGCCGCGAGGAGTCGAGGACCGTGCCCGAGCCGAACAGCTGCGTGGGCGGCAGACCGGAGATCTTGAGCGACGCGTAGGTCACGACGTCGACCGGGTTGGTGACCATGACGTAGACCGCGTTGGGCGCGACCTCGGTGACGGCCGGGAGCACCTTGCGGACCAGCGAGATGGTCGCCTCGGCCAGGTCGATGCGTGTCTGCCCGGGCTTCTGCTTGGCGCCCGCGGTGAACATGACGATGTCCGCGTCGGCGCACACCGCGATGTCGTCGGACCCGACGACCTCCGCCATCGGCATGAACTGGATGCCGTGACCCAGGTCGAGCGCCTCGGCCTCG
>NZ_QWKP01000060.1 GCF_003470205.1 Cellulomonas rhizosphaerae | reverse complement strand
CGCGCGGGTCCGGTCAGGGACCCGCGCGGCGCGGGGATCAGGTCAGCCGACCGAGGCGCGAGCCGCGGCCCACTTCGTGTCCAGGCCCTCGAAGATCGACTCCTTGGTGTCCTTCGAGGCACCGCGGCCCGCGTCGACGAGCTGGCGGTAGTAGTCGGGCTGGCCCAGACCGATCTCGGCCTGGTTGTCGATGGCCGAGAGCTTGGCCTCGGGGGTCATCTCCAGGTACTGCACGCCCGTGGCCTCGAAGTCCTTGAGGTTGGCGGGCGCCGGGTTGGCCGTGACCGTCGGCAGCGCGCCGGCCAGGTCGTAGAAGCCCGAGTCGTTGATGAACCAGTCGAACCAGGCGCGCGCGGCGGCCTTGTGGTCGGAGTTCACGTTGATCGCGAGCTTGTAGTCGCCGCCGACGGGCGAGACGGGCTTGCCGTCGACGAGGAACGGCGGCGGCATGAAGCCGATGGACGCCGGGTCGGCACCGGCCTTCGTCGCGGCGTCCTGCATCTGCGGCACGGCCCAGGAGCCGAGCGCCATCGCACCGATCTTGCCGGTCGCGATGAGGTTCTTGGAGTTCTCCCAGTTGGTCGTCGTCGGGTCCTCCTCGATGAGACCCGCCTTGGCGACGTCGAAGAGCAGGGAGTCGACGGTGGCCTTCTCCTTGCCGTCGGCCCACGGCGCGTCGTCGGTCGCCATCTTGACCAGGGCGTCCTTGTCGCCCGAGACCGCACCCATCCAGCTCTGCGGCCAGGTCAGCGGCCAGCCGTCCTTGTAGTTCGTGTAGAACGGCACGGCGTCGGTCTTGTCCTTGATCGCCTGCATGTCGGCGACGAACTCCTGCGGCGTGGTCGGCAGCGCGGTGATGCCTGCGGCCTTGAAGACGTCCTTGTTGTAGACGACGCCGTTCGCGTTGCCGAAGGTCGCCAGGCCGTAGGCGGTGCCGTCGACGGCTGCCTCGTTGACGAAGCTGTAGGTCTTGGCGAGCTCGTCGGTCTTGCCGATCGGCTCGAAGAAGTCGGGGTAGTCCGCGACCGAGACGCTGTTGGGGATGAGCAGGACGTCGCCGTAGTCCTTGGTGTTCATGCGGGTCTTGACCTCGCCCTCGTAGTCCGTGAGGGCCTCGAACTTGACCTTCACGTCGGGGTACTTGGCCTCGAAGGTCTTCTTGTAGTCCTGGAACGTGGTGTCGACGAGGTCGGTCCGGTTGGTCAGCACCAGGATGTCGCCCGACGGCGCGCCGGCGCTGGCGCTGCCTCCGTCCGAGCTCGTGTCGTCGTCGCCGCCGCTCGAGCAAGCGGCGGTCAGGCTGAGCGTGACGACCGCGGCGGCAGCCACGGCGATCCGCATGTGTCGCGTGTGGAACATCGATGATCCTCTCGACGGGTCGGCACCTCGACGTGCCGACGCAGGAAGGGCGTCTTCGCCGTGGGCCGCGGGACCGACCCAACCTCCTGGTGGACATTCTTAGATCGGTGACTAAAGTAAGTCAACCAGTGAGTCGGATCACACGCCCGACGATGCACAACCGTTACCGTGAGCGCCGTGCGTCGCTCCGGCCGGACGAACGACGACGATGTCGAGGAACGAGGGCAACCATGAGCACCAGCTCGGGCGGGGTGGCGCACGTGACCACCCGTGCCGCCCTCCTCGACGTGATCCGGGGCGCGGGCCAGATCAGCCGCGTCGAGCTCACGCGGGCGACCGGCCTGACCGGCGCAACGATCTCCACCGTCGTGCGCCGGCTCATCGACGACGGCCTCGTCGTCGAGACCGGCCGCGCCGAGTCGACCGGCGGCAAGCCCGCCGTGCTGCTCTCGCTCGACCCCGACGCGCGCTACGCGGTCGGGATCCACCTGGACCACGCCGGGATCACGTACGTGCTGGCCAACCTCGGCGGCGCGATCGTCGGGCGGTGGCGGCGTCCCGGTGCGGGGGCCGACGAGCCCAGCGCGGTCGTCGGGCGCATCGCGGCCGAGCTCGCGACCTTCGTCGCGCAGGTCGGCGTCGATCCCGACCGCATCGTCGGCCTGGGCGTCGTCTCCCCCGGGCCGCTGACGGGCGCCGCGGGCATGGCGCTGACGCCGCCCGTCATGCACGCGTGGACCGACTTCCCGCTCGCCGACGCCCTGCAGCGCGCGACCGGGCTGCCCGTGATGCTCGAGAACGACGCGACCGCCGCGGCCGTGGGCGAGTACTGGGCCGGCAGCAGCGAGGCCTCGACGTGCTTCGCGGCGCTCTACATGGGCACGGGCATCGGCGCCGGCGTGATGGTGCACGGCGACCTGTACCGCGGCGCGAGCAGCAACACCGGCGAGATCGGCCACATCTGCGTGGACATCGACGGGCCGGACTGCTGGTGCGGAAGCCAGGGGTGCGTCGAGGCGCTCGCCGGACCTGCCGCCGTGGTGGCCGCCGCGCGCGCGGCCGGGTTCGCGCTGCCGGACATCGGGATCGCCGAGGACTTCGCGGCCGTCTCCCGCGCCGCGATGGTCGGCCAGGAGCCCGCCGCCGGCATCATCGAGCGCTCGGCGCGGTACGTCGCGCTGGCCGCGCAGGCGCTGGCCAACATCATGGACCTCGACCGGATCGTCCTGACCGGGCCGTCGTTCGCCCACGCCGGGTCGCTGTACGTCCCGGCGATCCAGGCCCAGCTCGACCGCTCCTTCTTCGCGCGGACCAGCCACGCGATCGAGGTCGTCATCTCCACCCACGCGGCAGAGGCAGCCGCGGTCGGTGGTGCAGCACTGGTGCTGCAGAGCGAGCTCGCACCTCGCGCCTCGTCGGCCCGCGCCCTGAGCACCGCGGTCCGCACCCTGCCCGCCCCCCACGCCCTGCGGCAGCCCGACGCCGCTCGCGCCTGACCTTCTTCCCAGCAGTGAGAGGACTTCGTCATGCCCACTTTCGACATCCGCGAGCACGGAGCGACCGGTGACGGCACCACCAACGACGCCGCCGCGATCCAGTCCGCGATCGACGCGGCCCACGCCGGCGGCGGCGGGACCGTGCTGGTCCCGGCTGGCGCCACGTTCCTGACGGGCTCGATCGAGCTGCGATCGAACGTCGAGCTGCACGTCGAGCGCGGTGCCGTGCTCGCCGGCTCGGGCGACCCCGCGGCCTACACGGCCCGCCTGGAGGTCGGCGCGCTGTCGGCCGGCGTCGTCAACGCGGAGAACGACTCCGCGCTCGCGCTCATCACCGCGAACGGCGCCACGAACATCGCGATCACGGGTGCGGGCCGCATCGACGGCGCGGGCCGGGCGTTCATCGCCGAGGACCTCGGCACGATCTACCGCTGCCCCAACCAGCGGCCCTTCACCGTGTTCCTCATCGGCTGCACGCGGGTCACGATCCGCGACGTGCTGTTCACCGACGCGGCCCTGTGGTGCGTGCGGCTGTCCGGCTGCGAGGACGTCGTCATCCACGCCATCACGATCGACAGCGACCTGAAGTACCCCAACGCCGACGGCATCGACCTGGACCGCTGCCGTCGTGTGCGGATCAGCGACTGCGAGATCTCCTGCGGCGACGACGCCATCTCGCTCAAGACGTGCGAGGAGTTCCCCGACCTGGGTCCGACCGAGGACATCACGATCACCAACTGCACGCTGCAGTCGACCTCGAGCGCCGTCGTCGTGGGCGTCGACGCGATCGCGGACATCCGCAACGTCGTCGTCTCCAACTGCGTGATCCGCTCGTCGCACCGCGGCCTCGCCGTCAACCTGGGCCAGGAGGGCAACTTCGAGAACATCCTGTTCTCCGACTGCATCGTCGAGACCCGCCACTTCGACCGCGGCTGGTGGGGCCACGGCGAGCCGATCTACGTCAACGTCGGCGCGTGGCACGACGCGGTCGGCCGGCTGCGCAACGTGCGGTTCCGCAACATCCTGTGCCGCTCCGAGAACGGCGCGTACATCGGCTCCG
>NZ_QWKP01000006.1 GCF_003470205.1 Cellulomonas rhizosphaerae | reverse complement strand
CGGCGTCGCGCTCGGTCGCTCGGCTCACCGGGCGGTCACAGCGCGAGGCGGTCGCGGACGACGTCCGCGAGGTCGTGCGCGACGCGGTCGGCGTCCTCCTGCGTCGCGGCCTCGACCATGACGCGGACGAGCGGCTCGGTGCCCGAGGGGCGCAACAGCACCCGGCCGGTGGCGCCCAGCTGCTGCTCGGCACGCTTGACCGCGTCAGCCAGCGGGCCGTCGTCGGTGCGCGCCTTGTCGACGCCGTTGACGTTGACGAGCGTCTGCGGCAGCCGGCGGACCACGCCGGCGAGGTCGTCGAGCGGCCGGCCCGTCGCCACGACGCGCGCGGCCAGCTGGAGCGCCGTCAGCACGCCGTCGCCGGTCGTCGCGTGCTTCGCCATGATGATGTGGCCCGACTGCTCACCGCCCAGCGAGTACCCGGAGGCGCGCATCGCCTCGAGCACGTAGCGGTCGCCGACTCCGGTCTCGACCGTCGCGATCCCGGCGGCCTCCATCGCGAGCCGCAGCCCGAGGTTGCTCATGACCGTCGTGACGAGGGTGTCGTCGACGAGCTCGCCGCGGTCGCGCAGCGCGAGCGCGAGCACTCCCATGATCTGGTCGCCGTCGACGAGGACGCCGAACCGGTCGACCGCGAGGCAGCGGTCCGCGTCGCCGTCGAAGGCCACGCCCAGGGCAGCGCCGGAGGCGACGACCGCGGCCTGCAGCTGCTCGGGGTGGGTCGAGCCGCACTTCTCGTTGATGTTCCGGCCGTCGGGCGAGGCGTTGATGACGACGACGTCCGCCCCGGCCTCGCGCAGCGCGGCCGGGCCGACCTCGCTCGCAGCGCCGTTCGCGCAGTCGACCGCGATGCGCAGGCCCGCGAGCGGGGTGTCGATCGTGCCGACGAGGTGGTCGACGTAGGACGCGCCCGAGCTGCCGGTGTCGACGCGGATGCGGCCGACGTCGCCGCCCAGGGGCCGCTCCCAGTCCTCGCCGATGCGCGCCTCGATGGCGGCCTCGAGGTCGTCGTCGAGCTT
>NZ_QWKP01000059.1 GCF_003470205.1 Cellulomonas rhizosphaerae | reverse complement strand
GGCCGGCTCCTGACGAGCCGGCCGCCGGGGTGCTCCACCCCGACCGGACTGCCGCCGCAGCCTCGTCGAGCTCGTCGCGTGGCCGGACGTACCAGTCCGCGTCGATGCGGAAGCCGTCGCCCGGGGTGCGCGGGAAGACGTGCAGGTGCACGTGCGGGACCTCCTGGAACGCCGCCTCGCCGTCGGCCAGGAACATGTTGACGCCGTCGCACGGCAGCCCGGACCGCCGCAACGCGGCCGCGACGCGCTGCGCGACCCGGAACAGGGCGGCCCCCGCGTCCTCGTCGAGCTCGCCCAGGACCGTCGCGTGATGCTTCGGGATCACCAGGACGTGCCCGCGGGTCACCGGCTGGATGTCCATGAACGCGAGGAAGTCGTCGTCCTCGTGCACGACGCTCGACTCGAGCGTGCCGTCGACGACTCGGCAGAAGGTGCACGCGGCGTCGGTCATGCCGCCACCCTGCCAGCGCGTCGCGCCCCGCGTCAGTCCGTTTCCGTGCGCTCCACCAGGAACTCACGCCCGTCGGGGCCGACGACCCGCTCGTAGCCGGCGACGAGCTCGGCCTCACGCTCGCGCTGGGCGGACGTGGTCGGCCGACGACGCGAGCGGACGTTGCCCACCTGCGCGGGACCCATGTAGGTCAGCAGGAAGTCCGTCAGATCACGCTTGGGCATCGCCGTCTCCTCGGTAGTTCGTGCCCTAACTATATGCCCGCTACCCTTGCTGCGTGAACCAACCCGCCGATCCCCTGGCCGTCGAGGCGCAGGTCTGCCTGACGGTGTCGGCCGCGGCCCGCAGCCTCGTCGCGTTCTACCGCCCGCTGCTCGAGCCGCTCGGGCTCACGCACCCGCAGTACCTCGCGATGCTCGCGCTGTGGCAGTACGGCCTGCTCGGGCTCAAGGACGTCGCTGCGCTGCTCCACCTCGAGGCCGCGACGACGTCGCCGCTGGTGAAGCGGCTCGAGGCGATGGGCCTCGTGCGGCGCGAGCGGGACCCCCACGACGAGCGCGCGCTGCTGATCGCCCTCACCGACGAGGGTCGTGCGATGCGCGCGCAGGCCGTGGGGATCCCGGCGTCGATGGTCGACGGCCTGGGGCTCGAGCGCGACGAGATCGAGCAGATCC
This sequence comes from Cellulomonas rhizosphaerae, assembly GCF_003470205.1. Classification (GTDB taxonomy): domain Bacteria; phylum Actinomycetota; class Actinomycetes; order Actinomycetales; family Cellulomonadaceae; genus Cellulomonas; species Cellulomonas rhizosphaerae. The sequence continues at coordinate 2,775 of NZ_QWKP01000059.1, read as the reverse complement.
GCGCCGCAGCCGAGCTGCTCTACGTCGCGGCGACCAGGGCGACCGGCTCGGACTGACGCGACCGCACCGTCAGCCGGGGCAGGAAGACGTGCACGAGCGGGCCGACGAGCAGCGCGTACGCCAGCGTCGCGAATCCGACCGTGCCGCCCAGTGCCCAGCCGGCGGCCACGACGACGACCTCGATCGACGTGCGCACGGGCGCGACCGGCCACCCGGTGCGGCCGACGAGGCCCGTCATGAGCCCGTCGCGCGGGCCGGGACCCAGCTGGGCGCCGACGTAGAGCCCGGTGGCGAGCGCGTTGAGGACGATGCCGCTCACCGCCAGGGCGACGCGCGCGGCCATGGGGAGCGGGTCCGGCAGCTGGTCGAGCGCCGCGAGGAACGGGTCGACGAGCACGCCGATGACCAGCACGTTCGCCACCGTGCCGACGCCCGGCCGCTGCCGCAGCGGGATCCAGCACAGGAGCACCAGCACGCTGATCGCGACGGTGATCGTGCCGAACGACGCGCCCGTGTGGCGCGAGATCCCCTGCGTCAGGACGTCCCAGGGCATGTTGCCGAGGCCCGAGTGGACGAGCAGCCCCATGGAGGCCGCGTAGAGAACGAGGCCGACGAGCAGCTGGACCGAACGTCGGCCGACGGGGGCGGGGATGCGGAAGGAGGCCACAGGAGACTGCATGAGTCAATTCTCTCCATAGTGGCTATGCAATCCATAGCCAGTTCTGAGATGGTGGCATCGTGACGATCCACGACCTGCCCACCGATCGACGGATCTCCGGGACCCGTCTGCGCGCCGTCCTCGGTGCCTGGCAGCGCTCCGGCCCACAGTACGTGGCCCTCGCCGATGCGCTGCGGGCGGCCGTCCTGTCGGGCGCGATCCCGCTGAGCACGCGGCTGCCGAGCGAGCGCGAGCTGGCCGAGGCCGTCGAGGTGTCCCGCACGACCACCACGGCGACGTACGGGCTGCTGCGCGACGAGGGCTACGTGGTCAGCCGGCGCGGGTCGGGCACCGTCACCACGCTGCCGGACGGGCCGGGCCAGAGCGCGCGCTTCGTCGCACTGGGCTCCACCGAGGACCTCGTCGACCTGACGATCGCGGCGCCGTCCGCCCCGTCCTGCCTGCACGGCGCCTACCTCGCGGCGCTCGACTCGCTCCCCCGCCACCTGGAGTCCACGGGGTACGCCTCGACCGGGTTGCCGGCACTGCGCGAGGCGATCGCCGCCTCGTACGAGCGGCGCGGCACGCCCACCACGCCGGACCAGATCCTGGTGACCACGGGCGCGCAGCAGGCCATCCACCTGCTCACGTCCGCGCACGCCGGGCCGGGTGACCGCGTGGTCGTCGAGCACCCGACCTACCCGCACGCGATCGAGGCGGTCCGCGCCACCGGCGCACGCCCGGTCCCCGTGCCCGCGGGCCTGGACGGACTCGACGTGGACCTCCTGGAGTCGACGCTGCGGCAGTCCGCGCCGCGCATGGTCTACCTCATCCCCGACCACCGGAACCCGACGGGCACGAGCCTGTCCGACGACGAGCGCGAGCGGGTCCGGGCGCTCGCGCGCCGGCACCGCACGCTGATCGTCGGCGACGAGGTGCTCACCGAGCTCACGCTCGACGGGCCGGTCCCCGCGCCGTTCGCGGGCGACGGCTCGTCCAGCGGGCACGTCGTGTCGATCGGATCGGTGTCCAAGGCCTTCTGGGGCGGGCTGCGCGTCGGCTGGGTCCGCGGCCACCCGGACCTCGTCGCCCGCCTCGCGACGACGCGCGGGTACATGGACATCGCCACCGCGCTGCTCGAGCAGCTCGTGGTGCTCCAGCTCCTGACCACGCAGGACGGCACGCTCGATCGCCGCCGCACCGAGCTGCGCGCGCGCCGTGACCTGCTCGTCGGGCTCCTCCGCGAGCGCCTGCCGGAGTGGGACGTGCCCGTGCCGAAGGGCGGGCTCGCGCTGTGGGTGGACCTGGGCGCGCCGGTGTCGTCGGCACTGGCGGCCCTGTCGCCCCGGCACGGTGTGCGCATCGCCCCCGGGCCGGCGTTCGCGGTGGACGGCAGCTTCGAGCGCAACGTCCGGATCCCCTTCAGCGAGACGCCGGACACGCTTGCGCGGGCGGTCGACGGGCTCGCCGGGGCGTGGGCGTCGCTGGGTGCGGTCGCCCCCGGGCCGTCGCAGCCGAGCCGGATGGTCGTCTGATCAGCCCTGCGACGGCAGGTCGAGCGGTGCGGTGACCGGCTCGCCGTGGTGCAGCAGCGTCGCGCGCGTGACGCCCTGAGCCGCCAGCGCACGCCAGTGCTCGCCGACCCACTGCTCGGCGTCGTACTGCGTGGTGAACACAGGGCTCACCGCCGGTTCGGCGCCGCCGTCCAGCGCCCACTCCCACTGCGGTCGGAGCACCATCAGGCGGCCTCCGCCTTGGCGAGCGCACGGCCGATGCGCGCGGCCCACAGCGGACCGCGGTAGATGAAGCCGGTGTAGCCCTGCACGAGCGTGGCGCCCACGGCCAGGTACTCCAGAGCGTCGGCGGGCGTGCTCACGCCGCCGACGCCGATGATCACGACGTCGGGGCCGAGCCGGTTGCGCAGCCGCGCGACGACGTCCAGGCCGCGGGCCAGGACGGGCGGGCCGGACACGCCGCCCGGGCCGAGGTCGTGCGCGATGGTCGTGTTGACGGCGACGACGCCCTCGAGCCCGAGCTCGGCCGCGAGCTCGGCGACCGCGTCGACGTCCTCGTCGGACAGGTCCGGGGCGATCTTGACGAGCAGCGGCACCGGGCGA
>NZ_QWKP01000058.1 GCF_003470205.1 Cellulomonas rhizosphaerae | reverse complement strand
GCGACGTCGGCCGGCAGGGGGTCGCCCGGCTGGTAGACCCGGTCGAGGCGCACGTGCGGGGCGTCCTCCGCGTTGAACAGCGACGCCATCACGTTGAGCACCTCCCCCGCGTTCTCGGACAGCGCGGGCGTGAGCTCGCCGAGCTCCGCGGCCTCCGCGGCCGTCCGCGCGGGCACAAGCCCGAGCGACGCGCCGATGTGCGCGGCGAGCGGCACGTCGAGGATGACCAGGGCGACGAGCGCGAGGCGACGGTCCACGTACACGCCCGTCAGGGCGCCGAGCGCGGGGTCGACCATCGCGCCGCCGGTCGCGACGTTCACGTCCCGCCCGACGAGGCCCTCGACGAGCTCGCGCACGTCCTTGGCGCTGGGCAGCGGCGTCTCGACGCTCATGCGAGCACCGGGTCGATGACCTCGCGGAAGCCCTCCGCGGTGAACGGCTTGGCGATGAGGAACAAGGCCCCCGCCTCCTGCGCCGTCGACCGCATCTCGGGCGAGCCCTCGGAGGTCACGAAGCCGAACGGGGTCTGGTAGCCCGCGGCGCGCAGGTTGCGGAGCAGCTCGATGCCGGTCATGTTCGGCATGTTCCAGTCGGAGAGCACCACGTCGGGCTCGTCGGCCTGGATCGCGGCGAGCGCCTCGGCGCCGTCGGACGCCTCCCGCACGTCCCAGTCGTAGCCGGCCTGGCGCAAGGTGCGGATGACGATCTGGCGCATCACGCGGCTGTCGTCGGTCACGAGGACGCGGATCATGACGTTCCTTCCGAGGTGGCGGTCGGCAGGGTGACCCACACGTCGACGACGAGCAGGCGACCGCGCCAGGACAGGGGCAGGTGCTGGACGCGCGCCGCACCGGCCAGCGGGGGGAGCACGTCGCCGACCTGCGGCAGGCCGAGCGTGCCGGGGGTGGGCAGCAGCGACTTGAGGTTGCCGCCGACGACGTTGGCGATCTCGCCGAACGCGTCGACGAGGTCGGCGCGCGAGACCGCGTCGCCGTCGTCGAGGCCGAGCAGGACGCGCGCGAGGTCGTGCGCGGTGTCGCTGCCGGTGACCAGCACGGCCCGGCCGGACCACTCGCCGTGCAGGTCGACCCACGCGACGAGCGCGTCGACGATGTCGGGCAGGTCCCCGTCCCACGGCAGCAGCAGCCCGAGGTCGCCGTCGACCATCGCGGCGAAGACCTCCTGCGCGATGGCATGGATCTGGTCGTACTCCACGGTGGCGGTCATGCGAGCTCCTCGACGGGGACGAGCCCGAGCAGGTCGAGCTTGTCGCGGATGGCGTCCGGGGTGAACGGCTTGATCAGGTACTCGTGGGCGCCCGCCGCCAGGGCCCGCACGATCTGGGAGTGCTCGGCCTCGGTCGTCACCATCATCAGCGTGATGGCGCGCCAGGCCGGGTTCGCCCGGACCGCGGTGACGAACTCGAGGCCGTCCATGACCGGCATGTTCCAGTCGATGCACGCGAGGTCGACCTCCGCGCCGGCCTCGAGCTGGTCGAGGGCGTCGCGGCCGTGCTCGGCCTGGAGGGTCTCGAAGCCGAGACCTTCCAGCGTGCCCGCGACGATGCGCCGCATCGTGCGCGAGTCGTCGATCACCAGGGCTCTCATCGGGCTGCTCCTCGGGACAGTGCGTGCGCCGCCGGGGCTGGCAGCGGGGACGGGGGGACGGACGGGTGGGCGAAGCCGGCCGGCCGCGGGGACGGGACGGCGGGCGCGGGTGCGGGCAGCCCGCGTGCGGCCAGCGGGCGGTAGACGGAGCTGCGAGCGACCGTGACGCGCTCGAAGCCCTCGTGCACGCCGAGGGTGGACTCCGCGGCGCCGAGCAGCAGGACGCCGTCGGGACGCAGCACGCGCAGCACGCGCTCGAGGATCGCCCGCTTGGTCGGCAGGTCGAAGTAGATGAGCACGTTGCGCAGGAACACGATGTCGAACGGCCCGGCCGGCGGCGGGTCGAGCAGGTTGTGCGCGCGGAAGCTGACCAGTCGCCGCACGGCCGCGGACAGCTCCCACTCGGTGCCGGCGCGTGCCATGTGGCGCACGAGCATGGCCGCGGGCATCCCGCGGTTGACCTCGAGCTGCGAGTACCGCCCGGACCGGGCCCGCTCGAGCACCTGCTCCGAGAGGTCGGTCGCGATGATCTCGCTGGTCATCGTCGCGGGCAGGTCGTCGAGCAGGCTCATGGCGATCGAGTACGGCTCCTGGCCGGTCGAGCAGGCCGCCGACCAGACGCGCAGCCGGCCCGTGCCGCCCCGCGCCGCGACCAGGCGGGGCAGCTCGGTGCCGCGCAGCGCCGCGTACGGCGCGCCGTCGCGGAACCAGGAGGTCTCGTTGGTGGTCATCGCCTCGATGACCGCGGCCTGGTCGGCCGGCGCACCCTGCGTGCGCAGGCGCAGGACGTAGGCGTCGAGGTCGAGCCCCGCCGTCCGCGCGAGCGGCAGCAGCCGGCTCTCGACGAGGTACTCCTTGCCGGGCGTCAGCTGGATGGCGCTGCGGCGACGGACGAGGTCGGCGACGAACGCGAACGACTCGGGGCTGATGCTCATGCCGGCACTCCTCTCGGTGCGAGCTGTCGCTCGATGACTCCGGCCACCTCGGCGACCGGCACGATCTGGTGCGCGAGCCCGGCCTGCGCGACCGCGCCGGGCATCCCCCACACCACGCTCGTCGGCTCGTCCTGGACCACGACGGTGCCGCCGGCGGCGACGACGTCCTGGCACCCGGCACGCCCGTCGGCACCCATCCCGGTGAGCACGACGGCGAGCAGGTCGCCGCCGAGCTCGTGGACCGCGGAGCGGAACAGCACGTCGACCGACGGCCGGCAGAAGTTCACGGGCGGACCGTCGGTGAGGACCGTCTGCAGCGTCGCTCCCGCTCGCCGCACCTCGAGGTGGTGGTCGCCCGGCGCGATGTACACGTGGCCGGCCCGGAGGGTCTCGCCACCCGCGGACTCGACGACCGTCGCCGGACCGAGCCGGTCGAGGCGGGCGGCGAGCTGCCGCGTGAACACGGGCGGCATGTGCTGGACGACGAGCACGGGCACGGACGGCGGCGCCGTGAGCGACGACAGCACCCGGGACAGCGCCTCGGGACCGCCGGTCGACGAGCCGAGCACGACCGCCCGCACGGCGTGCGGAGCCGGTGCGGGCCGGGTCGCGACGGCGCGCACGGGGGCGACGACGGGCCGCGCGACCCGCTCGCGCACGGGCATCGCGCCGCCCGGGAGCGGCACCAGGCTCCGCAGGCGCGGCACGAGCTCGTCCGCCACGCGGGCGATCGACTCCTGCACGCTGCCCACGTTCGACGGCTTGGCGACGTAGTCCGTGGCGCCCGCGGCCAGCGCGTCGAGCGTCGCCGCGGCCCCCCGCTCGGTGAGCGTGGAGAACATGACGATCGGCATCCGGTGACCGGCGGCGCGCAGCGCACGGACCGCCTCGATGCCGTTCATCTCCGGCATCTCGATGTCCATCGTCACCGCGTCGGGGCGCAGCTGCGCGACCTTGGCCTGCGCGAGCCGGCCGTTGGCGGCGACGCCGACGACCTCGACGTCCGGCGCCTGGGCCAGCGCGTCGCTGACCAGGCGCCGCACGACGACCGAGTCGTCGACGACGAGCACGCGGATGGGTGCCATCAGAACCGGAACCCCGCCACGCGCTCACGCAGCGCACCCGACAGGACGGCGAGCTCGTCGACCTGCCCGCCGACGCCGACGAGCACGTCCGACGAACGCCCGGCCGACGTGGCGACGCCGGTGATGTTGGTGGCGATCTCGCCCGACCCGGTCGCGGCCTCGGCCACACCACGCGACATCTCGTTCGTCGTGGCCGTCTGCTCCTCGACCGCCGACGCGATCGTCAGCTGGTAGT
>NZ_QWKP01000057.1 GCF_003470205.1 Cellulomonas rhizosphaerae | reverse complement strand
GCCACCCCCTGGGGGTGGCGGGGCTCCGTCGTTCGGGGGCACCGTTGTTCCTAGCGGATCACCGGACGCGTCTCCGACCGTCCCCGTCCCGGGCCGCCGCGCAGGAGCGTGATGTCCGCCTCGCGCAGCACGTCGTCGACGTCGCGGAACCCGCGGATGCTGCCGAGCACGCCGAACGCGACGCGGGTGCCGAGCTCCGCCTGCAGCTGGGCGAGCAGCTCGGCCAGGCGTGCCGGCACTCCCCCGGCACCGACGTCGTCGATCAGCACCGCGAACCCGTCGTCGGCGATCCGCGCGGAGGTGTCGCCCTCGCGCACCGTGCTTCGCAGCCGGCGGACCAGCTCGCGGTGCAGGTCCACGGGCGGCTCGCCGTCCGCCTCCGCCCGGCCCTGCGTCGGGATCGTCGGCGCGTGCAGCACGCGGACCACCGCGAGGGCGCAGTCGTACCGCTCGGAACGGCGCGTGCGCAGCAGCGCGGCCCCGAGCCGGTCCAGGAACAGCAACCGGTTCGGCAGCCCTGTCTCCGGGTCGCGCAGCGCGTCGCGCTGCAACGCGAGCTCGGCCTGCTTGCGCTCGGTGATGTCGACCAGTGCGCCGACGAGGCGCGCCGGGCAGCCCGCGTCGTCGAGGACCGTCACGGCCCGGCACAGCATCCAGCGGTAGTCGCCCGACGACGCCCGCACGCGGTGCTCGAGCTCGAGCGGCGTCCCCGTGCCGGCGAGCTGCGCGGCGATCGCGGCGGACAGCTCGTCGCGGTCGGCCGGGTGCACGCGCTCGAGCCACTCGGCGGGCGAGTCCCCGACCACGTCCTCGTCGTACCCGAGCGTCTGCTTCCAGCGCGGCGAGTAGTAGACCGTGCCCGCCGAGACGTCCCAGTCCCACGTCCCGTCGTGCGCGGCCATCGACGCCAGGGCGTACCGCTCCTCGCTCGCCCGGACCGTGTCGGCGAGCGACCGCTCGCGTGCGGCCGCCTGCTCGAGCGCCCGCCGCTGCTCGCGCAGGTTGGCCAGCAGCCGTTCCTGGTCGAGCGCCACGGCGAGCAGGGCCGCCCAGTGGTTGAACCGGTCGCGCGCGCTCGTCGCCCGCGTCTCGACGGTGCCGTCGATCGCGAGCAGCCCCCAGTCGCTGCCGCCGAAGGTGACCGGCACGACGAAGGTGAGCTCGTTGGACCCGACCGTGCCGGCACGCGTCATCGCGGTTGGCGGGAACTCGCTGGCCACGGTGCGCATGCCGACGAGTCGCGAGAGCGTGCCGGACGTGTCGTGCACGCCGACGACCTCCATCTCGCGGTCCCCCGGCCCGCGGTCCGCACCCAGCCAGAGCCCGAGGCACGCGTGCCCGCGGACCCCGCGCGGCAGCCAGCCCAGCGCGCGCGGGCTCGCGCCGTCGCCGCGCAGCAGGTCCATGTCGACCTCGTACTGGTCGACGATCGTGCGCTCGAGCTGCCCGCTGCGGGCCAGCATCGCGCGCGTGCAGCCCTGCGTGACGGCCAGCAGCACCTCGGTGACGGCCCGGCGCACGGCGAGCTCGTGCTCGGGGTGCGGGAGCGCTTCCACGACGTCCGTCTCGACCGCCCGCAGGCACGTGACCAGCTGCTCGAGCGCCTCCGGATGCGGTTGCATCGCGGCCGTCAGGTCGGCCAGGCGGGTCAGTGTCGGCGAGCCCGGGACCGTCCCGCGCTCCCCCGCGGTCTCGAGCGGCTCGACCACCGCGCGCCACCACGTCTCGCGCGGTGCGGTGCCCGTCCGGCGCGCGCCACCCGCACCCGTCGGGCCGACGAACGCGGTCTCCGCCAGCGCCCGCAGGGCCTGGTACCCGCTGCGGGCCGAGGGTGCTGCCGACGTCGCGGGAGCGGACTGCGCGGCCTCCGTGCAGCCGCAGGACTCGCGCACCACGAGCGTCGAGGGCGCGCGGTACTCACCGCCAGGGACGTCCTCGCCCCGCATCCGCGACAGGAGCAGCGAGACGGCCTTGGCGCCCACGCGGTCGTAGTGCGCGTCGACGGTCGACAGGCGCGGCGTGACCCGCGCGCCGGAGTCGGCGTGGTCGAAGCCGAAGACGGCCTGGTCCCGCGGCAGGATCAGGCCGGCGGCCCGCAGCGCGTGCTGGAAGCCGATCGCGTTGCGGTCCGTCGCCGCGACCACCGCGGTCGTCGGCACGCCTGCGGCGAGCAGCCTGGCCGCTGCGTCGGCGCCGCCCTGCTCGTGGTTGTCGGAGGCGTCGTAGACCCAGGAGTCGCGGACCTCGATGCCGTGCTCGGCGAGCGTCTCGCGGTAGGCCGCGAACCGCTCGCGCATGTCGAGCTGCAGCTGGGAGCCGATGAACCCGATCGCGGTGTGCCCGTGCCCGAGCAGGTGCTCGACCGCGGCGCGCACGCCACCGCCGTTGTCGGGGACCACGACCACGTCGTCCGGCCCCTGCGGCAGCTCGCTGACCAGCACGACCGGGCGCCCCCAGTGCTGCACCGTGGCGAGCCGGTCGCTGCGCAGCGCCTTGCCGACGACGACGAGGCCGTCGACCGCGCCGAGTGCCACCGGCGCGTCCAGGATCGAGCCGTCGGGGTACCGCTCACGGTCGAGCCCGGCGGGGTACGTCTGCACCGCGACGACGCGATGACCAGCCGAGCGCGCCGCTCGCGCGACGCCCGCGATCAACGCGCCGAAGTAGAAACCGCCCACCACGGGAGACAGCACACCGATGGTGCGCCGTGCCGTCGGTGGCGCGGGACCGCGCCGGACAGTCGTCATTCCCCCTACCCCTCGTCCACATCGTCGGAGCCGAGATGATGCGTTTCACCCGCATCGGGCGTCAGAGTAGGTGATCGTGGTCACACATGCATACGACTCCGGATCAACCGGACCTTCCGCGCCGTCCTCGTCGACGGCCCCCGCCCCCTCCCGACCCGCGTCCCCGACGCCCCCCAGACGCCCGACGATCGTCGACGTCGCCCGCGCCGCGGGCGTCTCGACCGCCGTCGTCTCCTACGCCCTGAACGGTCGCCCGGGCGTCTCGGCAGCGACGCGCGAGCGCGTGCTCCGCGTCGCCGACGAGTTCGGCTGGCGACCCAGCGCCGCCGCGCGCTCGATGCGCACGGGCCCACGCGCCATCGGTCTCGTGCTCGACCACGGCAGCTCGGGCACGACGTCACAGGCGACCGACGTGCTCGAGTTCGTCATCGCCCTGCAGGAGGTCCTCGCGACGCGCAACCTGGCACTGCTGCTCCAGCTCGTCGACGGGCCCGAGGCGGCCGTCGCGCTCTACGGCGAGTGGTGGGCCGAGCGGCGCTTCGACGTCATGGTCGTGACCGACGTCCTCGTCGAGGACCCGCGCATCGACGCTCTGCGCCGGTTGCGGGCGCCCACCGTGGTCGTCGGCGCCGGGCAGGGCGAGCACGAGCTCGCGGCCGTCACGGTCGACGAGGGCGAGGCGTTCGCGCGCATCGGCCGGTACCTGCTCGAGCTCGGCCACCGCCACGTCGCCCTCGTGACAGGCCCGGACGTCATGGCCAGGACCCACGCGCGGCTCGACGCGCTCACGAAGGTCCTGGACCCGGCGTCGTGCGTCCTCGTGCACGAGGCGACCGCAGGAACCCCCGAGGCGGCCGCCGCGGCGACCCGCCGGCTCCTGACGGGCGGCAGCGCGCCGACCGCGATCGTCTACGGGTCCGACCAGATGGCCGTCGCCGCGCTCGACGTGGCGCGACGCTCGGGCTTCGCCGTCCCGTGGGACCTCTCGGTG
>NZ_QWKP01000056.1 GCF_003470205.1 Cellulomonas rhizosphaerae | reverse complement strand
GGCGGCCACCTCACGCACGGCATGAAGATCAACTTCTCCGGCCGCCTCTACAACATCGTCGCGTACGGCGTGGACCCGACCACGTCGCTCGTCGACATGGACGAGGTGCGCCGGCTCGCGGTCGAGCACAAGCCCAAGGTGATCATCGCCGGCTGGTCCGCCTACCCGCGCACGCTCGACTTCGCCGCGTTCCGCGCGATCGCCGACGAGGTCGGCGCGCTCCTGTGGGTCGACATGGCGCACTTCGCGGGCCTCGTCGCGGCGGGCATCCACCCGTCGCCCGTGCCGCACGCCCACGTCGTGTCCTCGACGGTGCACAAGACGATCGGCGGCCCCCGCTCGGGCTTCATCCTCACGAACGACGCCGACCTGGCCAAGAAGATCAACTCGGCGGTGTTCCCGGGCCAGCAGGGCGGCCCGCTCATGCACGTGATCGCCGCCAAGGCCGTCGCGTTCAAGATCGCCGGCACGCCCGAGTTCCGGGACCGCCAGGAGCGCACGGTTCGCGGCGCGCAGATCGTGGCCGAGCGCCTCACCGCGGCGGACGTCGCCGGCGCCGGCATCGTGATCCGCTCCGGCGGCACCGACGTGCACCTGGTCCTCGTCGACCTGCGCGACGCGGCGATCGACGGCAAGCAGGCCGAGGACCTCCTGCACGAGGTCGGCATCACGGTCAACCGCAACGCGGTCCCCAACGACCCGCGCCCGCCGATGGTCACGTCCGGCCTGCGGATCGGCACGCCCGCGCTCGCGACCCGCGGCTTCGGCGACGCCGAGTTCACGGAGGTCGCCGAGATCATCGCGCAGACCCTCGTCGCGGGCGAGGCCGCCGACGTCGAGTCCCTGCGCGCCCGCGTCGCCACGCTCGCGAACGCGTTCCCGCTGTACGCCGGCCTGGAGCAGTACTGAGATGACGGCACAGGTCCTGGACGGCAAGGCGACCGCGGCGAGCATCAAGGCCGAGCTCACCACCCGGGTGGCCGCGCTGGCCGAGCGGGGGATCACCCCCGGGCTCGGCACGCTGCTCGTCGGCGACGACCCGGGCTCGCAGTGGTACGTCGCGGGCAAGCACAAGGACTGCGCGGAGGTGGGCATCGCCTCGCTGCGCGAGGACCTGCCCGCCGACGCGACCCAGGAGGAGATCGAGGCCGCGGTGCGGCGCCTGAACGAGGACCCGGCCTGCACCGGGTTCATCGTGCAGCTGCCGCTGCCGAAGGGCATCGACACCAACCGGGTGCTCGAGCTCGTCGATCCCGACAAGGACGCCGACGGCCTGCACCCGACCAACCTGGGCCGCCTGGTCCTGCGCGTCAACGAGCCGGTCACGAGCCCGCTGCCGTGCACGCCACGGGGCATCATCGAGCTCATCGAGCGGCACGACATCTCGCTGGCCGGTGCCGACGTGGTCGTCGTCGGGCGTGGCGTGACCGTGGGCCGGTCCATCGGCCTGCTGCTCACGCGGCGCGAGGTCAACGCGACCGTGACCCTGACGCACACGGGCACCGAGGACCTCGCGGAGCACACCCGCAACGCCGACGTCATCATCGCGGCGGCGGGCGTGCAGGGGGTCATCACCTCGGAGATCGTCAAGCCCGGGGCCGTCGTGATCGACGTCGGCGTCTCGCGGGTCGTCGACTCCGAGACGGGCAAGAGCCGGGTCGTCGGCGACGTCGACCCGAGCGTGCTCGAGGTCGCGTCCTGGGTCTCGCCCAACCCGGGTGGGGTGGGCCCGATGACCCGCGCGATGCTGCTCAGCAACGTGGTCGACTCGGCGGAGCGGGCGTCAGGCCTGGCCTGACGGGGACGGAACGACGAAGATCGCCCTCGGGGACTCCCCGGGGGCGATCGTCGTTCCCGGCCCGGCCGAAGGGGGCCCGTGATGGGCATCGTCCACCCGCACCTCTGGTTCGACTCCAACGCGCTCGAGGCTGCGCAGTACTACGTGTCGATCTTCCCGAACTCCTCGATCACCGACGTCCTGCTCGCGCCGTCGGACATGCCCGGGGCCAAGAAGGGCGACCCGTTCGTCGTGCACTTCGTCCTCGACGGACAGCCGGTCGAGGCGCTGTCCGCCGGCCCGCACTTCCAGCTCAACGAGGCGTTCTCCATGGTCGTCGACTGCGACACCCAGGAGGAGGTCGACCGCTACTGGGACGCGTTGCTCGAGGGCGGCGGGACCGAGCTGCAGTGCGGCTGGCTGACCGACCGGTTCGGGCTCACCTGGCAGGTGGTGCCACGCCAGCTGATCGAGTGGACGCTCTCGCCCGACGCTGACCCGGAGGGAGCCGCTCGCGCGACCGCGGTGATGTTCACGCAGGTGAAGCTGGACATCGCCGCGCTCGAGGCGGCCTACCGGGGGGTGTGAGGACGGCACTCCGGAGGCGACTGCGGGGAGCTCGTCCGCGGGCCGTGAGCGCGTGCCGTCGATGTCGGTGGCGTGGGGTTGGATGAGCGGGTGCTCACGATCGCAAGCGTCAACGTCAACGGCATCCGTGCCGCCTTCCGCCGGGGGATGGACACCTGGCTCGAGCAGCGCACGCCCGACGTGCTGCTGCTGCAGGAGGTCCGTGCGTCGGACGAGATCCTCGCCGACCACCTCGCGGCCGACGGTTGGCACCTCGCGCACGAGGCGAGCGAGACCAAGGGCCGCGCGGGCGTCGCGATCGCCTCGCGGCTGCCGATGAGCGCGGTGCGGATCGGCATGAAGACGGGCGTCACGGGGGACACGGGGCGGTGGGTCGAGGCCGACCTCGAGCTCGCCGCGCACGAGGGCGCGCCGGCCCGCACGGTCACGGTGGTCTCGACGTACATCCACTCCGGCACGGTCGGCCAGCCGTCGATGGACGAGAAGTACGCGTTCCTCGACCACGTCACGGCCCGCCTCGCGGACATCGCCGAGGACGGCGGCTACGCGGTCGTCGCGGGGGACCTGAACATCGCGCACCGCGAGGCGGACATCAAGAACTGGAAGGGCAACCTCAAGTCGGCGGGCTTCCTGCCGCGCGAGCGTGCTTACCTCGACCGCTGGTTCGACGACCTGGGGTGGCGGGACCTCGGTCGCGAGCTCGGGGGCGAAGGGCCGGGGCCGTTCACCTGGTGGTCCTGGCGCGGGGCGGCGTTCGACAACGACGCCGGCTGGCGCATCGACTACCAGCTCGCGACGCCCGAGCTCGCGGACGCCGCGGTGAGCGTGAGCGTCGACCGGGCCGCGACGTACGCCGAGCGGTTCTCCGACCACGCGCCCCTGGTGGTCGAGTACGACCTGTGAGGCACTCAGTCGACGGGTGACGTGCGCGGGGCCTCGGTCGGGACGGTGGAGGCTGCCGCGACGGTGGTCTCGTCCGGACCCTCGTCGTCGGACGGCTCGTCGTCGTCCGACGGTGCGTCGGGCGCTCCCGGCAGATCGCGCATGCCGAGGAACGGGCCGAGCAGCACGGGCAGCGTCGCCGCGCCGGATACGCCGACGGCGATCCACAGCGTCGGCTCGATGCCCACGTGCGTGCCGAGCCAGCCGCCGAGCAGCCCGCCGATCGGCATGCAGCCCCACACGATGAACCGGATCGACGCGTTCATCCGGCCCAGCAGCGGGGGCGGGCACACGCGCTGGCGGAAGCTCACCTGCGCGACG
>NZ_QWKP01000055.1 GCF_003470205.1 Cellulomonas rhizosphaerae | reverse complement strand
GTCGTCGAGGATGCCGAGCGCGCTCGCGGTCGCGCGGGCCCGACCGTCGGTCGCACGCGCCTGCGTGGTGCGGGCGCCGGCGGCGGCCAGGCCGGGCGCGACGACGCCGGCCAGGACCAGGCACACGGCCAGCGCGATGCCGGCGGGCAGCCAGATGAGCGACATCGCCCCGACGGTCGCGAGGCCCAGCACGGCGGCGACCGCGCCGGGCAGCAGGCCGCGGACCACGACGTCGCCCACCGCGTCGACGTCGGCCCCCACGCGCGCGAGCAGGTCACCGCGACGCACGCCCAGCACGGCCTCGGGCTGGCCGGCCGCGAGCCGGCTGTAGAGGGTGGTGCGCAGCGTCGTCATGCCGCGCAGCGCGACGTCGTGCGAGACGAGCCGTTCGCAGTACCGCAGGACGCCGCGCCCGATGCCGAACGCGCGCACGGCGACCGTCGCGACGCTCAGGGTGAGCACCGGCGGCATCTGGGACGCGCGCGCGATGAGCCACGCGGCCACCGCGGCCAGTGCGACCGCGCAGCCGAGCGCGAGGGTGCCGAGGACGACGGCCTGGACCGCGCGGCGCCGGTCGACCTCGAGCAGGGCGACGGCGCGGCGCAGCGTGCCGCGGGGCGGGGGAGTCATCGGGCGACCGCCGTGCGTGCGGGGGCGACCGTGACGACCTCGTCGGCCGCCGCGAGCAACGACTGCCGGTGCGCGACGAGCAGGACGGTGCGGCCCTCGGCACGCAGGGCCCGGACGGTGTCGAGCACCACGCGCTCGCCGGCCGCGTCGAGGTGTGCGGTGGGCTCGTCGAGCACGACGAGCGGCGCGGGGGACAGCACCGCGCGGGTGAGCGCGACCCGCTGGCGCTGGCCGACCGAGAGCCGCCCGACGGCGGTGTCCCAGCCGTCGGGGAGGTCGGCCAGCACGGCGTCGAGCCCGGTCAGCGCGGCCGCGGCGGCGCGCGACGCCTCGTCGGGCCCACCGACGACCGACCGCAGGGGCCCCGGCTCCAGCACGGGGCGCTGCGGCAGCCACGCGACCTGCGACCAGTAGCCGGCCCGTGCGACGTCCGCCAGGGGGGTGGCGCCGGTGGGGCCGACGAGCTCGACGGTGCCCTCGTCGGGCGCGAGCAGCCCGAGCACGACGTCGACCGTCGTCGACTTGCCGCCGCCCGTCGGGCCGGCGAGCGCGACCGCGCGACCGGGTGCGACGTCGAGGTCGAGGCGGTCGGGCGTCCGGCCAGCGGCCGTCGTCACGCTCACGCCGCGCAGGCGGACCGTGACGCCCGCGAGGTCCGGGGCGGGCACCGTGCCGTCGGCAGGGACCGGCGTCTCGAGCACCGCGAACGCCTGCTCGGCCGCCGCGACGCCGTCGCTCGACGCGTGGAACTGCGCGCCCACCTGGCGCAGCGGGTTGAACACCTCGGGCGCGAGCACCAGCACCGCCAACCCGGTCACGAGGTCGAGGTCGCCCTCCACGAGGCGCAGCCCGATGCCCACGGCGACCAGCGCCACGGACAGCGTGGTGAGCAGCTCGAGCACCATGCCCGACAGGAACGCGATGCGCAGCGTGCCCATCGTCGCGCGCCGGTGCGCGTCGCCGAGGGCCTGGACGCGCGCGGCCGGACCGCGCTCGCGGCCGAACGCGCGCAGCGTCGGCAGGCCCGCGAGCAGGTCGAGCATCTGGGCGCCGAGCCGGCGCATCGTGGCCAGCCCCTGCTCCGAACGGCCCTGCGTGAGCCGGCCGACCAGCCACATGAAGATCGGCACGAGCGGCAGGACGGCGACGAGGATCGCCGCGGACACCCAGTCGAGGCCGAGGATCACCAGCAGCGTCGCCGGGGTCACGGTCGCGGCGAGGACCAGCTGCGGCAGGTACCGGACGAAGTACGGCTCGAGCGCGTCGAGCCCGCGGGTCGCGAGCGTCGCCACGCCCGGACCCTCGCCCGTCGCGAGCCAGCGCGGGCCGAGCGCCGCGGCGTGCGCGACGACACCCTCACGCAGCTCGGCCACGGCGCGGGTCGCCGCGCGGTGCGCGAACCGCTCCTGCGCCGCGGTCACGAGCGCGCGCAGGGCGACCACCACAGCGAGCCACGCGACCAGCGGGCCGATCGCGTCGAGGTCGGCCCCGTCGTGCACGGCGCGGCCGAGAGCGTGCGCGAGCAGCAGCGCCTGGGCGACGACGAGCGCGGCCGTGAGGATGCCGAGCGACGCGGTGAGCGCGACGTAGCCGCGCGCCGCGCGCGCGTGGCGCAGCAGCCGGGGATCGAGGGGCCTCATGCGGCCGGGGCCGTCATCGCTCCTCGTCGGGCGCGCCGACGCGTGCGGGCGAGCGGTCGAACGTCAGCCCGATCGACTCGGGGATGTGGGCCGTCGAGACACGCTTGCGGAACACCCAGTAGGTCCAGCCCTGGTAGAGCAGCACCACGGGCGTGAGGATCACGGCGACCCAGGTCATCACGGTCAGCGTGTAGTGCGTCGAGGACGCGTTCGTGACCGTGAGCGAGTTGGCAGGGTCGAACGCGGGCATCACGTCGGGGAACAGCGAGCCGAAGATCAGCACGACGGCCGCCACGATGGTCACGGCCGAGGCGATGAACGCGAGCCCCTCGCGCCGGGTCCGGGTCGCCAGCACGAGCACGACGAGCGCCACGGCGGCGACCGCCACGGCCGCCCACGTCCAGGCGGCGTCGGAGTAGGCGACCTGCGCCCAGAGCGCCCAGACGGCGGCGACCACGAGCGTGACGGGCGCGAGGCGCGCGGCGAGCGTCGCGGCCCGGTCGCGGATGTCGCCGGCCGACTTCAGCGCGAGGAACGCGGCTCCGTGCGTGAGGAAGATGAGCGCCGTCGTCGCGCCTCCCAGCAGCGCGAACGGGTTGAGCAGCGCCCAGAAGCCACCCACGTACTGGTGGTCGGCGTCGAGCTCGACGCCGCGCACGATGTTCGCGAACGCCACGCCCCACAGCACCGCGGGCACCCACGAGCCGACGATCAGCGCCCGGTCCGCCCAGGCCCGCCACCGGTCGTCGTTGATCTTGCCGCGCCACTCGAACGCCACGACGCGGATGATCAGCGCCAGCAGGATGAGCAGCAGCGGCAGGTAGAAGCCGGAGAAGAGCGTCGCGTACCACTCGGGGAAGGCGGCGAACGTGGCGCCGCCCGCGGTGAGGAGCCACACCTCGTTGCCGTCCCAGACCGGGCCGATGGTGTTGATCATGACGCGGCGCTCGCGCTCGCGGTCCTGCTTGCGCGGCAGCCAGCCGAGCAGCATGCCGACGCCGAAGTCGAACCCCTCGAGCACGAGGTAGCCCGTCCACAGGACGGCGATGAGGATGAACCAGACGGTGGTCAGCTCCACGGTCGTCTCCTGTCAGTACGCGAAGGACAGCGGGGCGTCGGCGTCGTCGTCGGTGCGCGCCTCGGGACTGGGGTCCTTCTCGGACGGAGCGACCCCTTCGATCGTGTAGCGATGCATGAGGCGGTACCAGAGGACCGCCAGCACGCCGTAGAGCAGCGTGAACGCGGCGAGCGAGATCGCGATGCTGGAGACGCCGGGCACGGTGGACACACCGCGCGCCGTGATCAGCCACACGCCGTCGACGCCGGACGGGTTCGGGTTGGGTGCGACGACCCACGGCTGGCGGCCCATCTCGGTGAAGACCCAGCCGGCCGACGACGCGAGGAACGGGG
>NZ_QWKP01000054.1 GCF_003470205.1 Cellulomonas rhizosphaerae | reverse complement strand
CGGGACGGGGTCGGGGTCCTGCTCTTCGGCGTCGAGCAGCTCGAACACGCGCTCGGCCGAGGCGATGCCGGACTGCAGCAGGTTCGCCATCGACGCGATCTGCGAGATCGGCTGGCTGAACTGCCGGCTGTACTGGATGAAGGCCTGCACGTCGCCGAGGGTCATGGTCCCCGACGCCACCCGCAGGCCACCGACGACGGCCACGATGACGTAGTTGAGGTTCGCCAGGAACCCCAGCGCGGGCTGGATCGTGCCCGAGATGAACTGGGCCTTGAAGCTCGCGTCGTAGAGCTTGTCGTTGCGCTCCGCGAACACCTCTCCGGCCTCGTGCTGGCGACCGAACACCGTCACCAGCGTGTGGCCCGTGTACATCTCCTCGATGTGCGCGTTGAGGCTGCCCGTGACGGCCCACTGCTGGATGAACTGCGGCTTGGACCGCTTGGCGATCACCGCCGCGACGACCATCGACAGCGGCACCGTGACCAGCGCGACGAGCGCCAGCAGCGGCGAGATCCAGAACATCATCACCAGCACGCCCACGACGGTCAGCACCGAGGTGATGAGCTGGCTGAGCGTCTGCTGGAGGGTCTGCGCGACGTTGTCGATGTCGTTGGTGACGCGCGAGAGGAGCTCGCCGCGCGGGTGCGAGTCGAGGTAGCTCAGCGGCAGCCGGCCGAGCTTGGCCTCGACGTCGGCGCGCAGCCGGAGCACGACGCGCTGGGCCACGCCCGCCGTGATGCGGCCTTGGGTCCAGCCGAACAGGAACGAGCCCAGGTAGATGAACAGGACGACGACGAGGATGCCGCGCAGGTGCCCGAAGTCGATGCCCTGGCCGGGAACGAGCCCGGGGATCCCGGAGATGGTGTCCGCGAAGGTGTCCTGGCCGGCGGCGCGCAGGGCGTCGACCACCTGATCCTGGGACTGGCCCGCGAACGGCTGCAGCGCCGCCAGCTTGCCGACCGCGCCCGCGAAGATCACGTTGGTCGCGTTGCCGAGCACCTTGGGTCCGACGACCGCGAGCGTGACCGAGGCGACGGCGAGCACGAGGATGAGCACGATCCGCGGGATCTCGGGCCGGAGCTCGCGCAGGAACCGCTTGCCGGATTGCGTGAAGTTGGCCGACTTCTCCCCCGGCATGCCCATGTTGCCCATGGGCCCGGGCCCACGCTGCGGAGGCCGCCGCGGGACCGTCTGCTGCCCGCTCATGCTGCCTCCTCCGCGCTGACCTGCGAGTACACGATCTCCTGGTACGTCTGGTTCGACTCGAGCAGCTCGGTGTGCGTGCCGACGCCGACCACTGCACCCTCCTCGAGCACGATGATCGAGTCCGCGTGCCGGATGGTGGCCACGCGCTGAGCCACGATCAGCACGGCCGCGTCCCGCGTCTCGGGGACCAGCGCCCGGCGCAGCGCCGCGTCGGTGGCATAGTCGAGCGCGGAGAACGAGTCGTCGAACAGGTACAGGTGCGGGCGTCTGACGAGCACGCGCGCGATCGCCAGCCGTTGTCGCTGACCTCCCGAGACGTTGGTGCCCCCCTGCGTGATCCGAGCGTCGAGCCCCTCGGCGAGCGCCTCGACGAACCCCTTCGCCTGGGCGACCTCGAGCGCGTGCCACAGCTCCTCGTCGCTCGCGCCCGGCTTGCCGTACTCGAGGTTGGAGCGGATCGTGCCCGAGAAGAGGTAGGGCTTCTGCGGCACGATCCCGACCTGCGACCACAGTTCCTCGGGGTCCAGGTCGCGCACGTCGACGCCGTCGAGCAGCACGCTGCCGTCGGTCACGTCGAACAGACGCGGCACGAGGTTGAGCAGCGTCGTCTTGCCCGATCCCGTCGAGCCGATGATCGCCGTCGTCCTGCCCGGCTCCGCCACGAGGTCGACGTCGTGCAGCACCGCGGCCTCGGCGCCCGGGTAGCGGAACTCGACGGCGCGCAGCTCCAGGAGGCCAGGGCGCGCGTCGGTGGGCAGCGGCACGGCCTTCACCGGCGGCAGCACCGTGGTGGACGTGTCCAGGATCTCCGTGATGCGGTCGGAGGAGACCATGGCCCGCGGCACCATGACGAACATCATCGTGCTCATCATCACGGCCATGAGGATGTAGGCGATGTAGGACAGGAACGCCGTGAGCGCGCCGATCTGCATGCCGTTGTCCACGCGGTGCGCGCCGAACCACAGCACCCCGACGCTCGTCACGTTCAGCACGAGCATGACCACCGGGAACATCAGCGCCATGAGCTGACCGGTTCGCAGCGAGGTGGTGAACAGCTCGGTGTTGGCAACACCGAACCGACGCGACTCGCGCTCCTCGCGCACGAACGCGCGCACCACGCGCACGCCCGCGATCTGCTCGCGCATCACGCGGTTGATCGCGTCGATGCGCTTCTGCATCTGCCGGAAGTACGGCACCATCCGGGACACGATGAGCCCGACGACGATGCCGAGCACGGGCACGGCGATGACGAGGATCGCCGACAGCTTCACGTCCTCCTGCAGCGCCATGATGACGCCGCCGACGAGCATGATCGGCGCCATGATCATGAAGGTGAACGTCATCAGCACGACCATCTGGACCTGCTGGACGTCGTTGGTGGTACGCGTGATGAGCGTGGGCGCGCCGAACTTGCCGACCTCCTGCGCGGAGAACGTCTGCACGTGACCGAACAGCCGGCCTCGCACGTCACGACCGAAGCCCATGGCCGTGCGCGAGCCGTAGTAGACGGCGACGATCGCGCACACGACCTGCAGCAGGCTCACGGCGAGCATGACCCCGCCGAGCCGCATGATCTCGTCGGTGTCGCCCGCGGCCACGCCGTCGTCGATGATCCGGGCGTTGAGGCTCGGTAGGTAGAGCGTGGCCATCGTCTGCACGAGCTGCAGGACGACGATCGCGTAGACGGCACCGCGGTACGGGCGCAGGTGCTCCCGCAGCAGTCGGACGAGCATCATGACGGGCTCCTGGTGGGGGACGGGGCGAGTGCGCCGTGCAGGAAGTGGGTGACGAGGACGTCGATGGCGGGGATGTCCGCGGTGGTGCCGCGACGGGCGGCCTCGCCCTGCTGCATGGCGGCGCCGACGAGGACGACGTCGAGCAGCGCGACGACCTGCTCGACCGGGCGCGCGAACGTGCCCGCGTCGGGCTCGAGCACCCGGGCGACGGCGAGCCGGACCTCGAACTGGCCGGCCTTCTGGTGCTGCGCCCACTCGCGGTGGGTCCTGCGGCGCTGCTCGAGCGGCTCCTGCGGGTTCGCCTCGAGGCGGCCGAGCTCGTGCAGGACCGCGAACCAGCGCATCGTCTCGCCGATGCGCTCGAAGCCGATCTCCAGGATGCGGGTGAGGCGCTCGTCGATCGGGAGGCCCCGGTCGATCGCGTCGAGCGCCGGGACGACCGCCACCGGGTCGACCGCGGCGTGCACGGTCTCGCGCAGCAGCGTGACCTTGTCCTCGAAGACGCGGAACAGCGTGCCCTCGGAGACGCCGGCCGCCTGCGCGAGCTCACGCGTCGTGACCGCCGCGCCGCGGTCCAGCACGAGCGCGCGCACGTCGCGCAGGATCGCGCGGCGTCGCTCGTCGGGAGGCAGAGGAGCGGCGCGACCCGTCCGGGTCGCG
>NZ_QWKP01000053.1 GCF_003470205.1 Cellulomonas rhizosphaerae | reverse complement strand
CGCACCAGGAGTGCGGCGCCCCGCTCCGTCGGCGGTCAGTGCGCGAAGTGGCGCGTGCCTGTCAGGTAGAGCGTCACGCCGGCAGCCTGCGCCGCGGCGATGACCTCCTCGTCACGGACCGACCCGCCCGGCTGGACGACGGCGCGCACGCCGGCGTCGAGCAGCACCTGCAGGCCGTCGGCGAACGGGAAGAACGCGTCGGACGCCGCCACGGCGCCGCGAGCGCGCTCGACGTCGCCCGTGTTGGCCCGCTCGACCGCGAGCTTGCACGAGTCGACACGGTTGACCTGCCCCATCCCGACGCCGACCGATGCACCGCCGTCGGCGAGCAGGATCGCGTTCGACTTCACCGCGCGCACCGCGCGCCACGCGAAGTCCAGGTCGGCCAGGGTGGCCTCGTCGGCCGCGTCGCCCGTCGCGAGGGTCCACGTCGACTGGTCGTCGCCCGCAGCGTCGATCCGGTCCACCTGCTGCACGAGCAGCCCGCCCGAGATCGCGCGCTGCTCGGTCACGGTACCCGTCAGGCCGCTGACCCGCAGGAGGCGGATGTTCTTCTTGCGGGACAGGATCTCGACGGCCTCGGGCTCGTAGTCGGGCGCGAGGACGACCTCGGTGAAGATCGGCGCGATCTGCTCGGCGGCCGCCGCCGTCAGGGTGCGGTTGGCGGCGATGACCCCGCCGAACGCGGAGACCGGGTCGCACGCGTGCGCCTTGGCGTGCGCGTCGGCGATGTCCGTGCCGACCGCGATCCCGCACGGGTTGGCGTGCTTGATGATCGCGACGGCGGGGCCCTCGTGGTCGTGCGCGGCGCGCCAGGCGGCGTCCGCGTCGACGTAGTTGTTGTAGCTCATCGCCTTGCCGTGCAGCTGCTCGGCACCGGCCAGGCCCAGGCCCGCGGCGCCGTCGGGCGAGACGTACAGGGCGGCGCCCTGGTGCGGGTTCTCGCCGTAGCGCAGCACGTCCGAGCGCTCCCACGTGGAGCCGACCACGTCGGCGAACCCGGAACCGGCGGCGACCTCGTCGGGCGCGTACTGCGAGGCGAACCAGCCGGACACGGCCACGTCGTACGCCGCGGTGTGCGCGAACGCCTGAGCGGCGAGCAGCCGGCGCTCGGCGAGCGTGAAGCCCGAGGCCGCCGCGGCGGCGACGTCGGCGTAGCGCGCGGGGTCGACGACGACGGCCACGCTGGGGTGGTTCTTCGCGGCGGCGCGCACCATGGACGGGCCACCGATGTCGATCTGCTCGACGCACTCGTCGGGCCCGGCACCCGACGCGACCGTGGCGGTGAACGGGTAGAGGTTGACGACGACGAGCTCGAACGGGGCGATGCCGAGCTGCTCGAGCTGCTCGAGGTGCTCGGGGCGACGCGTGTCGGCCAGGACGCCGGCGTGCACGCGCGGGTGCAGCGTCTTGACGCGGCCGTCGAGGCACTCGGGGAAGCCCGTGAGGTCCTCGACGCGGGTCACCGGGACGCCCGCGGCGGCGATGGTCGAGGCCGTGGACCCGGTCGAGACGAGCTCGACGCCCGCGGCGTGCAGCGCGCTCGCGAGCTCGGTCAGGCCGGTCTTGTCGTAGACGCTGACCAGCGCGCGGCGCAGGGGGCGGCGGGTGGCGTCGTCGTCGGGCGCGACGTTCGACGTGGGAATCGGGGCTGCATGAGTCATGGCGCATCTCCTGGGTCGGCGGCTGGTGCTCGTCGTCAGCCGTCGCCGCGTCGTGCACGGCGGCGGTACCCAGGCACCCAGGCGGGCGGTGCTCTGCAGGGAACTGCGGCCGCTCCCCGGTGGTTGTCCCCACCTGCGCCAGTCACGACCGTTGCCGAGTCTACGGGACCGGGCCGTCCAGCGACACGTGCAGCCCGACGCCCGCGGCGGCGGTCGCCATCGCGACGTCGAACACGCGCGCGGTGTCGGTCATGACATTGTGCAGGTGCCCGTACAGCTCCATCGAGACCGCACCGAGCAGCGCGGCGAACAGCACCTCCGAGCCGACCACGCCACCCGCGGCCGACTCGAGCGCGTCGCTGCCGCCCGGGGCCGCCGCACCCGCGCCGATCCCCGCGGCGAACTCGAGGACCTGCGGCTCCACGAGGTCGCGGGCGGCCACGTCCGGTCCGCCCGGGCGCAGCGACCCGTCGGCCATGGCGGCTGCGACGACTCCCCCGAGCGCACCCCACACGCGAGTCGCCGGGCGGACCGTGTCCTGCGGCGCGAGGTAGCCCGGCACGGGCGTCCCGTACACGAGCCCGAAGCCGTGCCGGTCCGCGAGCGCCCACGCCCGGAAGGCGCGAGCCACTGCGAGCCAGGTCTGCGCGGGTGCAGCGCCCGCGCGCCGCCCACGCTCGGCGGCCTCCTCGCACGCCGTGCCGGCGGCGTCGTAGGCCTCGATGATCAGCAGCGTGAGCAGCGCGTCGCGCGAGTCGACGTACCGGTAGACGGCCGACGATGCGACGCCGAGATCCCGCGCAACCGCCCGCAGGGACAGCTGCGCGGCACCCTCGTCGCGGACCCGGGCGCGGGCCGCGGCCAGCAGGTCGGCGGTGAACTCGGCGCGTGCCCGCTCGCGCGGCGTCCGCGGGGCCACGGCGTCCGGCGGTCGGTTCGGGTCTGTGTCCGGCATGGCGGCATCATGCGCGATGCGAGCACCGTTCCGCAATGTGAGCAGTGCTCTTGACACGCGCGCGCCATGGCGCGAGCATCGCTCTTGTTGGAGAGCGGTGCTCACACTTACCTCACTCGGGAGATCTCATGGCACGTCACGTCGTCCTCGGCAAGGGTCCCGTCGGGACCGCGGTCGCCGCTCACCTCGTCGGGCTCGGGCACGACGTCGTGGTGGTCTCGCGGTCGGGGGCACCCGTCGCGGCGCCGTCGCCCGTCTCCGCAGGGACCGGTACCTCGCACGCCGGTGCGGTCGAGCACGTCGCGGCCGACGCCACCGACACCGCGCGGATCGCCTCGCTCGCGGTCGGCGCGGTCTCGATCATCAACGCCGCCAGCCCGGCGTACGACCAGTGGCCCGCGCTGTGGCCCACGCTGCACGCCGCGGCGATGGGTGCCGCCGAGCGCTCGGGTGCCGTGCTGGTCACGGCCGGGAACCTCTACGGCTACGGCGAGGGGTCGGGCGTCATGACCGAGGCGACGCCGCTGCGCAGCACCGAGCGCAAGGGCGCGGTGCGCGCGCAGATGTGGCGCGACGCCCTCGCCCGCCACGAGGCCGGCACGATCCGCGCGACCGAGGTCCGCGCGAGCGACTACATCGGCCCCGGCACCCTCGGCCCGGCGCACGCCGGCGAGCGACTCTTCGCGCCGCTCCTGCAGGGCAAGGCCGTGCACCCGGTCGGCGACCCCACCCAGCCCCACTCGTGGACGTACCTGCAGGACTTCGCCGCGGCGCTCGTGGCCGCGGCCGGGCTGGAGCTCGCCTGGGGGCACGCGTGGCACGCCCCGACCAACGAGCCGCTCACGTTCGGCGAGCTCGCGCGACGATGCGCGGCCGAGGCTGGCCTGCCCGCACCGAAGGTCTCCCCCGTGCCGCCCGTGGTGGTGCGGGCGATCGGCCTCGTCGTCCCGGCGATGCGCGAGG
>NZ_QWKP01000052.1 GCF_003470205.1 Cellulomonas rhizosphaerae | reverse complement strand
CGCGCCGACGGCTGGGGCGCCGCGGGCGGAGCAGCCGGCGGCGTCCCCGCCTGGCCCCCGGCACCGGGCGCAGCCGGCGGCACGGGCGCGTTCGCGTCGGAGGCCACCACGCCCGGCGCGACGGGCGCCGGGTCGACCGAGGCCGACGTGGTCAGCGGTGCCACGGTCGGGGCTGCCGCGGTCGGAGCTGCGGCCGTCGGGGTGGCTGTCGCCAGGGCCGCGAGCGCGGTGGCACCGGCCGACAGCACCGTCGGTACCGGGGCCGGCGCGACGGTCGTCGCCTCGCTGCCCGCCGCAGTCTCCGCGGACGCCGTCGCTGCTGGCGACGCCTCGGCAGGCGCCGGCGCGAGGACAGCCGCCGGGGCCGTCGTCGGGGCCGGCACAGGTGCGTCCACCGCGACGGGCGCAGCCACCGGTGCCGCGGCCGCCGACGTGGTCGGCTCGTCGCCGGCGTCGGTCGCGCTCTGCTCGCTGTCCCGTCCCGGGCGCGGAGCCGGGGTCGCCGGGTCCTGCTCGTGCGCGCCGGCCGCGGCCAGGGCGCTCGCGAACGGGTCACCCGCGTCCGCGCGCTGTCCCGCCGAGCCCCGCGCGGGCCCGGCGGGAGCGGTAGCCGTCGGTGCGACCGTCGTCGGCATCACGAGGCCACCCCGGCGAGGAGCTCCCACGCGAGACGGGACGCGTCGGTCGTCGACGTCTCCTGCCCCGACGGGGCGAGCCCGCTCAGGGCACCGAGCGGCGAGCCCCCACCCCCGCCGAGCAGCGAGGCGAGCGACGCGGCGTCGGTCGCGAGCGCGTCCGGCGCCGCCGCGACGGCGGCACCCTCCTGCGGCAGGATCCGCCGGATCGCCGTCGGGGTGGCGTACACGTCGCGGATGTTCACGTGCCCGCCGGGCTTGGGTGCGTCGATCATCTTCCCGTCCCCCAGGTAGATCGCGATGTGGGTCCCGCCGCCGAACACGAGCAGGTCCCCGGGCTTGGCGTCGTCCATCGAGGCGACCTTCTCGCCGAGGTGCATCTGCTGGCGTGCGGTGCGCGGGACGCCGTCGACGCCGAGGTCGGTCAGGGAGCGCAGCACCAGGCCCGAGCAGTCCAGGCCGCCCTCGGACAGGGACTCGCCGCCCCACACGTAGGGCACGCCGAGGTACTTCTTCGCGGTCGCGATGAGGTCCTGCGCGGTGACCCCGGACCCCGGCGCGATGCCCGTGTCCGTCGTCGTGCCGGTCGTTGTGGCGGTGCCCGCTACGCCGGACGTGCCGGTCGCCTCGGCGAGCGCGGTCTGGAAGGCCGCCGCCGTGCTCCCCGAGGCTGCGGCGGCACCACCGGTCGTCGTGCCGCTCGCGGTGGTGGACGTCGGCGCGACCAGGGCGCGCAGCTCCTGCACGCGCGACTGCACGGCCGCGATGGACTCGTTGCTCACAGCTCCGCCCCGATCCCGGCGCGGGCCGCCGCGCGCGCTCCGACCTCGTCGAGCACGACCTGCTCGGCGCGGCGCTCCTCGGCCCGCTGGGTCAGCGTGTGCCGCTCCTCGAGCAGCTCGAGCGCGCGCGCGTCGCGGCGCGCTGCGGACCAGGCCTCGCTGCACTCCTGGACGCTCTCGCTCGCGCGGCCGACGAGGTGGTCACGCTCGGACAGGAGCGCGGCAAGGGTGGACCGGCTCGCCACGGCTGCCATCCACGCGATGTCGTCGCCCGTGGCCGGCAGCCCGGCACCCGCGAGCGCGGCCGCGGTCGCGCGGCGCAGCTCGGCCGCGCGCGCCTCGTCCCGGCGCGCTGTGGCGAGCTCGGCGACCGCCTGCTCCTCGGCCCGGCCGCGCATGCGCAGCAGTCCGGCGAGGGGGAACGAGCGCGTCATGTGAGGTCTCCCAGGGTGTGCACGAGCGCCGCGAGGCGCTGCCAGGACTCGGCGGGCAGCGCCCGCTCGTCCATGGACTGCTGCAGGAACAGATCGATCTGGCGTCCGTGGGTCACGGCCGCGTCGACCAGGGGGTTCGAGCCCGCGACGTAGGCGCCCACGTCGAGCAGGTCCTGCGCCTGGCGGCGCGCGGCGAGGACCGAGCGCAGGCGCCGGGCGGCCTCGCGCTGCTCGGGGGACGTCACGCGGGTCGCCACGCGGCTCACGGAGCCGAGCGCGTCGATCGACGGGAAGTGGCCCGCGACCGCGAGCCGCCGGTCGAGGACCACGTGCCCGTCGAGGATGGAGCGCGCGGCGTCGGCGATCGGCTCGTTGTGGTCGTCGCCGTCGACGAGGACCGTGTACAGGCCGGTGACCGAGCCCGTGGGGCCGGTGCCCGCGCGCTCGAGGAGCTGGGCGAGCAGAGCGAACGTGCTCGGCGGGTACCCACGCGTCGCGGGCGGCTCGCCCACGGACAGCCCGATCTCCCGCTGCGCCATCGCCACGCGGGTCAGCGAGTCCATCATGAGCACCGCGTGGCGACCCTCGTCGCGCAGGTGCTCGGCGATGCGGGTCGCGACGAACGCGGAGCGCAGCCGGACCAGCGCGGGCTCGTCGGAGGTCGCCACGACGACGACGCTGCGGGCCAGGCCCTCGGGCCCGAGGTCGTCCTCGAGGAACTCGCGCACCTCGCGGCCGCGCTCCCCCACGAGTGCGATCACCGACACCTCGGCGTCCGTGCCGCGCGCGATCATCGACAGCAGGCTCGACTTGCCGACGCCGGAGCCGGCGAACAGCCCGAGCCGCTGACCGCGGCCGGCGCTGACGAGGGCGTCCATCGCGCGCACCCCGAGCCCGAGCTGGGCGTCGACCCGGGTGCGCTCGAGCGGGTGCGGCGCTCGGCCGTCGACCGGCACCCAGGCCCGGGCGCGCAGCGGGCCGCGGCCGTCGATCGGCCGGCCCAGCCCGTCCAGGACACGGCCGAGCAGACCCGAGCCGACCGGGACGCGGAACCGGCCGGCCGGGTGGACCGGCATCCCGGCACGCAGGCCGCGGGTCGCGCCGAGCGGCATGCACCGCGCGGTGCCGGCGCTCGTCGCGGCGACCTCGGCCAGCACCTCGTCGGGGCCGGTCCCGATCCGGACGAGCTCCCCGACCGCGGCGCGCGTGCCGACGACGTCGAGCGTGAGCCCGACGACGGCGCGCAGGCGACCCACGGCCTCGGGACCCGCAGCGGCCAGGACGGACGACGGCAGGGCGGAGGCGGGGCGCTCGGCGACGAGCGGGCTCATCGCTGCTCCCCCGGGTGCGCGAGCGTGGTCAGCGCGGCACGGCCGCGCTCGAGGGCTGCGGCGATGCGCGCGTCGACGTGCCCGTCGGCGTGCTCTGCGACGGCGTCGCCCGGTGCGAGCGAGGGATCGGCCTCGAGGCGGAGGTCGGTGAGGTCGGCGTCGCCCGTGAGCAGGGTCGCCAGGTCGCGCGGGTGCAGCCGGACGGTCACGGGGCCGGGGCCGGGCTCCGCGGCCCGGACGCGGGCGAGCGCCGCGAGCGCGGACCGCTCGTCGTCGGCGAGCTCGACCCCCAGCACGGCCTCGGCCAGCTCGATCGCGCCCGCGTGCAGCGCGTGCGTCGCGTCCGCCAGGACGGGGGCGGCGACCGCACGCACCGCGGCGGCGGCGCGGGCCAGGGCCTCGAGCGCGTCGGACACCCGGCGCGCCGCGACCTCGGCGTCGGCCGCCGCAGCCCGCGTGACGCGGACCGCCTGCGCGTC
>NZ_QWKP01000051.1 GCF_003470205.1 Cellulomonas rhizosphaerae | reverse complement strand
CGGGCCGCCGCGACCCGGCGCGCGGGCGCCGAGGCCCCGGCCGTGTCCACGCCCGCCGAGCTCACGGCCCTGGTCGCCCGGCTGCGAGCGCCCGAGCCCGTCGCGCCCGCCCGGGTGAGCGCCCCGGTGGCCGACGACGGAACAGACGAGCCCGGCGACGCGTTGGTGCTGCTGCGCGAGGCGGCCGCCGAGAAGGCGGACGTGTGGGTCGAGCTGGTGGGCCCCACCGGCAGACCGGAACGCCGGCTGCTGCGGCCCCTGCGCATCGACGGAGGACGGCTGCGCGCCGCCGACGTGCAGCGCGAGTCCGAGCTGACAGTCGCGGTGCACCGCATCGCGTCCGTCCGTCGCGCCCGACCCGTCGCCCCGCCCGAGGGCGACGGCGGCACCGCAGACGAGGAGACCGCGTGACCAACGGCCCGCTGATCGTGCAGAGCGACAAGACCCTGCTGCTGGAGGTCGACCACGACCAGGCAGACGCCTGCCGCCGTGCGATCGCCCCGTTCGCCGAGCTCGAGCGTGCGCCCGAGCACGTGCACACCTACCGCCTGACCCCGCTGGGCCTGTGGAACGCGCGCGCCGCGGGCCACGACGCCGAGCAGGTCGTCGACGTGCTGCTGCAGTACAGCCGCTACCCGGTCCCGCACGCGCTGCTCGTCGACGTCGCGGACATCATGTCCCGCTACGGGCGGCTGCAGCTCGTCCAGGACCCCGTGCACGGCCTCGTGCTGCACGCGCTCGACGCCGCGGTGCTCGCCGAGGTCACCCGCTCCAAGCGGACCGCGGGCCTGCTGGGCGCGCGGCTCGACGACACCGACGTGGTCGTGCACCCGTCCGAGCGCGGCCACCTCAAGCAGGTGCTGCTCAAGCTCGGCTGGCCCGCCGAGGACCTGGCCGGGTACGTCGACGGCGAGGCGCACGCGATCTCGCTCGACGAGGCCGGCTGGCAGCTGCGGCCGTACCAGAAGCAGGCCGTCGAGGGGTTCTGGCACGGCGGCTCGGGGGTCGTCGTGCTCCCCTGCGGCGCCGGCAAGACGCTCGTCGGCGCCGGGGCGATGGCCAAGTCGTCCACGACGACGCTCATCCTGGTGACCAACACCGTCTCGGCGCGGCAGTGGCGCGACGAGCTCATCAAGCGCACGTCGCTGACCGAGGACGAGATCGGCGAGTACTCGGGCGCCCGCAAGGAGATCCGCCCGGTCACGATCGCGACCTACCAGGTGCTGACCACCAAGCGGAAGGGCGTCTACTCGCACCTCGAGCTGCTCGACGCGCGCGACTGGGGCCTCGTGGTCTACGACGAGGTCCACCTGCTGCCCGCGCCGATCTTCCGCATGACGGCCGACCTGCAGGCTCGTCGGCGCCTCGGCCTGACGGCGACGCTGGTGCGGGAGGACGGTCGCGAGGACGAGGTGTTCTCGCTGATCGGGCCCAAGCGGTTCGACGCGCCGTGGAAGGACATCGAGGCGCAGGGCTACATCGCGCCGGCCGACTGCGTCGAGGTGCGCCTGACGCTCCCCGACCGCGACCGCATGCTCTACGCGACCGCCGAGCCCGAGGACAAGTACCGCCTCGCGGCGACCGCGCCGGGCAAGAACCACGTGGTGGAGAAGCTCGTCGCGAAGCACGCGGGCGACCAGATCCTCGTCATCGGCCAGTACCTCGACCAGCTCGACGAGCTCGCCGACCACCTGCAGGCCGACCTCATCACGGGCCAGACCCGCGTGGGCGAGCGGCAGCGGCTGTTCGACGCCTTCCGCACCGGCGAGATCCACAAGCTCGTGGTGTCCAAGGTCGCGAACTTCTCGATCGACCTGCCCGAGGCGTCCGTCGCGATCCAGGTCTCGGGCTCGTTCGGCTCGCGCCAGGAGGAGGCCCAGCGGCTCGGCCGGATCATGCGCCCCAAGGGCGACGGCCGCACCGCGCACTTCTACACGGTCGTCGCGCGCGACACCGTGGACCAGGAGTTCGCCGCGCACCGTCAGCGCTTCCTCGCGGAGCAGGGCTATGCGTACACGATCGTCGACGCCGAGGACCTGGACCCGGCCGCGGAGGCCGGGCAGGTCTGAGGGGCGGGACCCCCGCATTGCGGGGTGCCGCACCCGCCGTCAGGATCAACGGGTGCCCGCCCCTCGTCGTCGTCCCTCGAAGCTCGTCTCGCTGCTCCTCGGCCTCCCGCTGCTCCTCGGGGCCGCCGTGCTCCCCACGGTGGCCCCGCTGACGCTGACCGGCGAGATCACCGACCAGGTGGGCGCGCTCGACGGCAGCCAGGCGGACGTGCAGGCCGCCCTCGACCGGCTCGCACAGGACACCCCGTACCAGCTGTACGTCGTGTACGTCTCGGACTTCGGCGGCGCGGACCCGGTGGACTGGGTCCAGGACACCGCCGCGGCGTCCGGCCTGGGTTCGCGCGACGTCGTCCTGGCCGTCGCGACCGACGCGCGCCGGTACGCGCTCGCTCCGCAGTCCGTCGAAGGGCTGTCCAGCGGCCAGATGGAGGCCGCGGCGGCCGCCGCCGAGGACCACCTGCGGCAGGGCGACTGGGCCGGTGCGGCGATCGCCACAGCCGACTCCCTGCGCGAGCAGGCCACCGGCTCCGGCTCGTCCGGCGGCGGCGGGTTCGGCAACCTGTTCGTCATCGCGCTCGTGGCCCTCGCCGCGCTGC
The DNA here is from genome assembly GCF_003470205.1 of Cellulomonas rhizosphaerae. GTDB lineage: Bacteria > Actinomycetota > Actinomycetes > Actinomycetales > Cellulomonadaceae > Cellulomonas > Cellulomonas rhizosphaerae. Next base: position 833 of record NZ_QWKP01000051.1, on the reverse strand, counting down.
TCGGACTCCGGTGGCTGCTGGCGCGGCGGCGCCGGGCCACGGCCGGCAAGCCCGACGGACCGCCGGCGCCACCGGCCGACGAGCTCGCGGAGGTGCCGACCGCGGAGCTCGACCGGCGCTCCGCGTCGGCACTCGTGGCGATCGACGACGCCGTCAAGGCTTCCGAGGAGGAGCTCGGGTTCGCCCAGGCACAGTTCGGCGCCGCCGCGACCGCGGAGTTCGAGACCGTCCTCGGCGACGCGAAGTCGCAGGTCACCGAGGCCTTCCGGCTCCGTCAGACGCTGGACGACGAGATCCCCGACACCGACCCCCAGGTCCGGGAGACGGCGACCCGGATCCTGCGCACCTGCGCGACGGTCGCCGGCGCGCTCGATGCCCAGAAGACCGGCTTCGACCGCCTGCGCGACCTCGAGTCGCACGTCGGCGAGGCTCTCGACGAGCACGCCCGGACCGCCGCCCTCGCGCGCGGCAAGGTCGACCCGGCGCGCGCGACCCTCACCACGCTCGCGGCGACGTACCCGCCGGTGACGCTCGCGTCCGTCGCCCGCAACCCCGACCAGGCGGCGCAGCTGCTGGACGAGGTGGAGTCAGCGGTGGCGCGCGGTCACGAGGCGGTCGCGAGCGGCGAGCGCGGCACCGCCGTCGGGTACGCCCGAGCGGCCGAGGTGGCGCTCAGCCAGGTGGCCACGCTGCTCGGCGCGGTCGACCGGGCCGGGCCCGAGCTCGCGGCGGTCGGCGCGCGCCTCGACAAGGCGATCACGTCGATCTCCGCCGACCTCGCGGACGTCGACCGGTTGGCACCCGGGGACGCCGACGTCGCCGCCGCGGCCCAG
>NZ_QWKP01000050.1 GCF_003470205.1 Cellulomonas rhizosphaerae | reverse complement strand
GGCCGACGAACGGCGAGACGCTCGGTCGGTAGCGGCGCGCGGCGCCCGTGCCCTGCGCCAGGTGCGCGTGGAAGCCGGTCAGGGAGTGCCAGGCGGGGTTGTCGAGCGCCTCGTCGATGGTGGTGATCGTCGTGTCCTCTCGGGCTGCGGGGCTGCGGGCGAGGTGTCATCCGACCACACAACGCGCGCCGGCCCCACGCGGATTCCCTGGTCAGGACGTCATGACGCTCGAGACGGCGGTCCAGGACTCGGGCGGGAGCACGATCGTCGTCCGGTCGTCCTGCCGGGCGCCGCCGAGGTCGATCGTGCGGAGGTGCTCGGCGGTGATCGCCTCGGCGTGCTCCGGCCCGGGACGGGCGGGTTCGTCGTCGGCCGTGAGCTGGTGGCCCGTGGTGAGGGTGAGCGACGCGCCGGGGTGGTCGATCGCGACCTCGATCTCCTCGGTGCCGCGGTTGACCAGGAACACGGCGACCGACTGGCCGTCGATCGTCGCCGCGGCGGTGACCACGGGCACCTCGCCGTGCCGGGCCGTCGCGGTCGTCGGGCCGAACACGCGGACGTCGAGCGCCTCCCCCTGCGCGAGCCGGGCGGTCGTCGCGAAGGGGTGGAACGTGGGCTGGCGCCAGGCGGGTCCGCCGGGCTCGGTCATGATCGGCGCGATCACGTTGACGAGCTGCGCGAGGCACGCGAGCGGCACGCGGTCCGCGTGGTTGAGCAGCGTGACGAGCAGGTCGCCGACGACGACGGCGTCGAGCGCCGAGTAGACGTCCTCGATGATCCGCGGGGCGTCGCGCTGGAGCGGGAGGTTCGTCTCGCCGGGGAACCGCGAGAGGTACCAGACGTTCCACTCGTCGAACGAGATGGTCAGCCTGCGGTCCGACTGCTTGCGCGCGGCGACCGCGTCGGCGGAGGCGACGACGCGGCGGATGAACCGGTCGGCCGCCGTGCCCGAGGCGAGGAACGAGGCCCGGTCGCCGTCGTGCTCCTGGTAGTAGGCGTGCATCGAGACGTGGTCGACGACGTCCCAGGTGTGCTCGAGGACGGTCTGCTCCCACGCACCGAAGGTCGGCATCTCCATCGACGACGAGCCGCACGCGACGAGCTCGATGCTCGGGTCGACGCGCTTCATCGCCTTGCCGGCCTCGGCGGCCAGGCGGCCGTACTCGTCGGCGCTCTTGTGCCCGATCTGCCAGGGCCCGTCCATCTCGTTGCCCAGGCACCACAGCCGTACGCCGTACGGCCGCTCGCGGCCGTTCGCGATCCGCAGGTCCGCCCAGCGGGTCCCCGCCGCGCCGTTGCAGTACTCGACGAGCGCCGCCGCGGCGTCGACGCCGCGGGTGCCGAGGTTCACCGCGAGCATGGGCTCGATGCCGGTCCGCTCGGCCCACTGGAGGAACTCGTCGGTACCGACCGTGTTGGGCTCGACGGTCCGCCACGCGAGGTCGAGCACCGGTGGGCGGTCGGGCCCGACGCCGTCCTCCCAGACGTAGCTCGAGACGAAGTTGCCGCCGGGATAGCGGGCGATCGTGATGCCGAGCTCCGCGGTGAGCGCCGCGACGTCACCGCGGAAACCGTGCTCGTCGGCGGTGGGGTGGTCGGGCTCGAAGATGCCGGTGTAGACCGCCCGGCCCAGGTGCTCGATGAGCGTGCCGAACATGCGACGGTCGATGCTCCCGACGCGGAAGCCGGGGTGGAGCAGGACGGTGGCGTGGCTGGTCATGGCTCCCCAGGGGCTGCTCGGCGGTGAGTTCGATAACGGTATCGGACGCTAGAGGGTCGCGACCCCGAGCCACACCGCGACCGCGGCCAGCACGGCGAGCACCCCGTTCGGCACGGTCTGCGATCCCTCGCCGCGCCGGACGTGGAGCGCGAGACCGCCGAGCGGGATGACGACGAGCCCCGCGGCTGCCGCCACCGACAGCCACTCCGCGATCCCGGTCAGCCGCGGCAGCACGAGCCCGAGCGCACCGAGGACCTCGAGCGTGCCGATGACTCGCACCGTGCGGAGCCGGAGGTCGCCGGTCCAGGGCCACATCGCCAGCAGCTTGTCGGCGGGCAGCGCGATCTTGATCCCACCCGACGCGAGGTACGTCAGCGCGAGCAGTCCCCCGACGATCCAGTACGCGACAGTCATCTCGTCCTCCATGGTTACCCTTTGTGAGCAACCGCATCATGCGTGAGTTTCGGAGGGCCTACAAAAGGCACACGCGTGTGCGCTACTGACAGGACGGTGCACCCATGACCGACAGCCTCTGCATCGTGCACGGCGAGTCCGGGCCGATGATCCGGTCGGTGCTCGACCGGATCTGCGACAAGTGGACGCTGCTGATCGTCAGCACGCTGCAGCGCGGCCGCATGCGGTTCACGGAGCTCCAGCGCAACATCCCCGGCGTCTCGCAGCGCATGCTCTCGCTGACCCTGCGCCACCTCGAGCGCGACGGCCTCGTCGTCCGGACCGCCTACGCCGAGGTGCCGCCGCGGGTGGAGTACGCGCTGACCGACACCGGGGCGACCTTGATCGAGCCCGCGCTCGCGCTGGCGAGCTGGGCCGTCACGAACGGGCCGACGATCGAGGCGAGCCGGTCCTCGTTCGATTCGCGCTCGTCCTGAGCCGTAGGGCTACTTCGCCTTGCAGCAGGGACTGGCGATCACGTGGCCGCCGCTCGCAGAGGCTGCCGTGGCGCCGGTGAACCCGGTCACGGCGGCGAGTGCGAGGACGATGGCGATGCTGCGCTTCTTCATGAGCTGACCTCTCGAAGGCACTGGGCTCAACCAAGGTGACACGTCCCGATTCCCCTGTCGACCCTTCACGATCTCGTACTGGTGTTCGATGTTGTGTCAGTGGTTGGTGGGACGATAGGGACATGTCAGACACCACCTCGGTCATCGATGCGGCGGCGCTCGTGCGTGCCGCGCTCGGTGCTGACGACGTGCCTTCTGGTCTGGCATCGGTGGACGCTCCTGCTCCTGGTCGGGTCGTTGCGGTCTGGCGCGACGATGACCTGCTGGCCGGCCTGGTGACGCTCGAGGCGATCGACCGTCAGGTCGATGCGTGGCGGGCGGCGTTGGCGGTGGAGGTCGACGAGCGCACCACCCGGGGGCGCGACGGGTTGGCTGGGGGTCGTGGATGCCGGGGCTCGCGTGAGCTGGTTCGTCGGGTGACGGGGGCGGCGAACACCTCGGTGTCGCGGTGGTTGCGGTTGGGACGTGCGACGCAGGAGTCGACCGGCCTGACCGGGCAGCCGGTGCCGGCGCCGTTCCCGCACGTCGCTGCCGCGCTGGGCTCCGGGCGGATCAACGTGGATGCGGCCTTGCAGATCATCGACAACCTCAACCCCGTGCGGCCCGTCGCGGGTGACGCGATGGTCGCTGTTGCTGAGGAGCAGCTCGTCGCAGCCTGCTCGGCTCACGAGCCGGGTGGGGT
>NZ_QWKP01000005.1 GCF_003470205.1 Cellulomonas rhizosphaerae | reverse complement strand
GCCCGCGCGCGCCCCGCCAGGGTCAGCGCGACGCCCACGATGACGAGCTGCACCACGGACAGCACCGCCGCCGCGCGCAGGTCGAGGAACTGCGTCGTCTGGACCCAGATCTCCGTCTCGATCGTGCCGAACTGCAGGCCGCCGAGGATGAGCACGGTCCCGAACGCGGTCGCGCAGAACAGGAAGACGAGCGAGGCCGACGAGGCGATGGCCGGCGTCAGCGCGGGCAGCGTGACCGTGCGGAACGCCCGCCACGGCGAGGCCCCGAGCGCTCGGGCGGCCTGCTCGGCGCGCGGGTCGAGCCGCTCCCACATCCCCCCGACGCCACGCACGACGACCGCGTAGTCGAAGAACACCAGCGCGGCGATGATCGCGACCAGGGTGCCGTCGAGGTGCAGGAAGCCGAGCGGTCCGCCCGAGACGAGCAGCGAGCGGAACGCGACGCCGACCACGACCGTCGGCAGCACGAACGGCACCGTGACCAGCGCGCGCACGAACGCGCGCCCGCGCCAGCGACGCCGGTAGAGCACGTACGCACCGGGGATCCCGAGCAGCACGGCGATCGTCGTCGCGACCGTGGCCTGCAGGATCGTCAGCCCGACGATCCGCCACGTGCGCGGCCGGGAGAACACGTCCGCGAACCCCGACAGGTCCAGCGACCCGTCGACGACGAACCCGCGCGAGATCATCGCGACCACGGGCCAGGCGAAGAACAGCCCGAGGAACGCGAGCGGCACGACGACCGCCACGACCCAGAACCACGCCAGCCCGCCCCGCCTGCCACGCACAGGCGCGCGCGAGGGCGGCGCCGGAGCAGCGGGGCGGGTCAGCGTCGGGGCGGACATCGTCAGCCGATCACCGTCGCCGACCAGTCGGCGAGCCACGTCGCGCGGTTCGCGGCGATCGCGGCGGGGTCGACGGTGAACGGGTTCGTCGCGAGCGGCGCGAACTTCTCCCAGTCGGCGGGGATCTTGACGGCCTGGCTC
>NZ_QWKP01000049.1 GCF_003470205.1 Cellulomonas rhizosphaerae | reverse complement strand
CTCAGCTCGGCCACCGCGTACTCGTTCACGGTCAAGGCCAAGGACGGCGCGGGCAACGTGTCCGCAGCGTCCGCCGCGGCCTCGGCCACGACGAAGCCGTCCGGCGTCACCAGCAGCTGCTCCGTGAAGTACTCGGCCAGCAGCTGGAACACCGGGTTCACGGCCTCCATCAAGGTCACGAACACGGGCACGACGGCCATCAACGGCTGGTCGCTCGGCTTCTCCTTCGCCAACGGCCAGACGGTGACGCAGGGCTGGAGCGCCAACTGGTCGCAGTCGGGGTCGAACGTCACGGGCTCGGGTCTGTCGTGGAACGCCACGCTGGCTCCCGGTGCCTCGACGGACATCGGCTTCAACGGATCGCACTCGGGCACGAACACCTCGCCCACCGCTTTCACGGTCAACGGTGTGACCTGCACCGTCGCGTGATCTAGCAGCACGACGAGCGGGGGCTCCCAGCTCTGGGGGCCCTCGCTCGCTCTTTCCCCCGCATCGTTCGCCAGCACCCGAGAACCCGAGGATCGACCGTGCACGCCACCCACCGTCTCCGGACGCTCAGCATCGCCACCGCCGCGGCCGCCGCGCTCGCCGCGCCGCTCCTGCTCGGCGCCGTGCCCGCCCAGGCCGCCGGACCCGCCGCCTCCGCGGGTGACGACTGGCTGCACACCTCGGGCAGCAAGATCGTCGACGAGTCCGGCAAGGAGGTCTGGCTCACGGGCGCGAACTGGTTCGGGTTCAACACCACCGAGCGCGTCTTCCACGGCCTGTGGTCGGCGAACATCACCTCGCTGACCAAGTCGATGGCCGACCGCGGCATCAACACGGTGCGCGTGCCGATCTCGACGCAGCTCCTGCTCGAGTGGAAGTCGGGCACGTTCCTGCCGCCCAACGTGAACACGTACGCCAACCCCGAGCTCACCGGCATGAACAGCCTGCAGATCTTCGACTACTGGCTGGGCCTGGCCGAGAAGTACGGCATCAAGGTGTTCCTCGACGTGCACAGCGCGGAGGCGGACAACGCCGGCCACTTCCACCCGGTGTGGTGGAAGGGCACGATCACCACCGAGGACGCGTACGCGGCCTGGGAGTGGGTCGCCAACCGGTACAAGAACGACGACACGATCCTCGGCGCCGACGTGAAGAACGAGCCGCACGGCACCGCGAGCTCCTCGCCGCGGGCCAAGTGGGACCCCACGACCGACGCCGACAACTTCAAGAACTTCGCCCAGACGGCGGGCCGCAAGATCCTCGCGATCAACCCCCACTGGCTGATCTTCGTCGAGGGCATCGAGGTCTACCCGAAGGCCGGCAAGTCCTGGTCGTCGACCAACGGTGCCGACTACGACGGCACGTGGTGGGGCGGCAACCTGCGCGGCGTGAAGGACTACCCGATCGACCTGGGGGCCAACCAGGACCAGCTCGTGTACTCCCCGCACGACTACGGGCCGCTGGTCGCCGAGCAGTCGTGGTTCACGGGTACGTGGGACCGCAGCACGCTCGAGCGCGACGCGTGGGACCCGAACTGGCTCTACATCCACAAGCAGAACATCGCACCGCTGCTGATCGGCGAGTGGGGCGGCTTGCTCGACGGCGGCCGCAACGAGAAGTGGATGGTCGCGCTGCGTGACCTCATCGTCGAGCGCCGCATCAGCCACACGTTCTGGGTGCTCAACCCGAACTCGGGGGACACCGGCGGCCTGCTGGGCTACGACTGGGCGACGTGGGACGAGGCCAAGTACGCGCTGCTCAAGCCTGCGCTGTGGCAGGACGGCGGCAAGTTCGTCAGCCTCGACCACCAGGTCAAGCTGGGCGGCGCGGGCAGCACGACGGGCAAGTCCGTCTCCGAGGTCGGCACGACGACGCCGACCGACACCACGGCGCCGTCCACCCCCGCAGGCCTGACGGCGGGGACCCCGACGACCACCACGGTCCCGCTGTCCTGGACCGCCTCGACCGACAACGTGGCCGTGACCGGCTACGACGTCTACCAGGGCACCACCCTCGTCGGCTCGAGCAGCACGACGAGCTTCACGGTGACCGGGCTCGCGGCGAGCACCTCGTACACGTTCTCGGTCCGCGCGAAGGACGCCGCCGGCAACCGCTCGTCGGCCTCGACCGCCGTCACGGCCCGCACCGCGACCGGCACGACGACCGACACGACCGCCCCCACGGTCCCGACCGGGCTGCGGGCCGGCACGGCCACGACGTCGACCATCCCGCTGCAGTGGACGGCCTCGACCGACAACACCGCGGTCACGGGGTACGACGTCTACCGCGAAGGCACGCTGATCGGCAGTACGGCGACGACGAGCTACGTCGCCACCGGGCTCGCCGCCGGCACGTCGTACGCCTTCACCGTGGTCGCCAAGGACGCCGCGGGGAACCGCTCGGCTGCGTCGGTCGCGCTCTCGGCGAGCACCGCGCCGGACGTCGTGACGACCGGGACCTGCGCGGTGACCTACGCGGCCAACGGGTGGAGCAACGGCTTCACGGCCTCCGTCAAGGTCACCAACACCGGGACGACGACCATCAGCGGCTGGACGCTGGCGTTCGCCCTTTCGAGCGGCCAGCAGCTGACCCAGGGCTGGAGCGCGACCTGGGCGCAGTCGGGCACGGGGGTGACCGCGAAGAACCTCGACTGGAACGCGACGCTCGCGCCGGGTGCCAGCACCGAGATCGGCTTCGGCGGCTCGCACACGGGCACGAACGCCGCGCCGACGACCTTCACGCTCAACGGGGCGACCTGCGCCGTGAAGTAGTCGATCCCCCTGATCGCCTGACGCGCGAGGGCCTGGGCTGGGCCCTCGCGCGTCAGGCCACCGTGCGGCCGACCTCAGCCGCGACAGCGGCGACGAGCTCGTCGACGTCGTCCGGCGTCGTGTCGAACGAGCACATGAGCCTGGCCTCACCGGTCGCGACGTCCCAGTCGTAGAACCGCCACCGGCGCCGGAGGGCCTGCGCGACCGCTGCCGGGAGCACGACGAACACGCCGTTCGCCTGCGTCGGCCGCGTCAGGACCACGCCGGGCAGCCCCTCGAGCCCGGCCCGCAGCCGCGCGGCCATCGTGTTCGCGTGCCGCGCCGAGCGCAGCCACAGGTCGCCCTCGAAGAGCGCGACGAGCTGCGCCGAGACGAACCGCATCTTGGACGTGAGCTGCATGTCCATCTTGCGCAGGTACGCGAGGCCGCCGTCGGCAGCGGGGTCGAGGACGACGACGGCCTCGCCGTAGAGCAGCCCGTTCTTGGTCCCGCCGAGCGAGAGGATGTCGACCCCCGCGTCGGTCGTGAACGCGCGCAGCGGCAGGTCGAGCGCGGCGGCCGCGTTGGCGATCCGCGCCCCGTCGACGTGCAGGCGCAGGCCGAGCCCGTGCGCCTGGTCGGCCAGCGCGCGCACCTCGTCGGGCGTGTAGAGCGTCCCCAGCTCGGTCGACTGCGTGAT
>NZ_QWKP01000048.1 GCF_003470205.1 Cellulomonas rhizosphaerae | reverse complement strand
CGGCGATCAGCTCCCCGAAGAACGGTTCGTGGCCCAGCATCCGGGCCGGGCGCGCGAGCACCAGGCCCACGGCATCGGTTCGGTGCGGCACGCGGCCAGCCTAGTCACGAGGCGTGTGGCGTCGCGCCCGCCATCCGGGCCAGTGCGCGGCCGTGCCCCGTCGGTGCGGAAGGGGTCGTGCGGCGCGCCCGCTCCGGCTCCTCGTGCGCGCGGAGGGCGGCGAGGTCCAGGGCGGTCCGACGAGCGTCGGCGTCGCACTCGGCCGGGAAGTCGGTGGTGCGGCCCACGGGGTCCCAGCGCGTGCCGCGCAGCGCGAGCACGACGAGCGGGGAGGCGATCAGGAGTGCGGCGAGGACGGTCACGTAAGTGCTCATGCAGACAGCGTCGTCCGCCGGTCCGCGCGGGACGAGTGGCAGTCAGGACGTTGACCGTCAACATTCTGCCAACTAGCCTGGCGCCATGTTGCGGAGCGTGGGAGCCCTGGTCGTCGACGGCCTGGCGATGTTCGAGTTCGGCGTCGTGTGCGAGGTGTTCGGCATCGACCGGACGGATGACGGCGTGCCGGCGTTCGACTTCCGGGTCGTGGCACCCACCGCCGGAGCGGCGATCCAGTCCGGCATCCCCGGGGTCGAGATCCGCGCGCCGTACGGCCTCGATGCGCTCGCGGACGTCGATCTCGTGGCCGTTCCCGCCACCGTGATCCGCGACGAGTACGACCCCGCGGTCCTCGACGCGATCCGTGCGGCCCACGCACGCGGGGCCACGATCGTCTCGGTCTGCTCGGGCGTGTTCGTCCTGGCAGCCGCCGGGATCCTCGACGGCCGCACGGTCACCACGCACTGGCGGCACGCCGACGAGCTCGCGCGCCGCTACCCGAACCTGGTCGTCGACCCCGACGTGCTGTTCGTCGACGAGGGCGACATCGTCACGAGCGCCGGCACCGCCGCGGGCATCGACGCGTGCCTGCACATCGTCCGCCGCGAGCTCGGCGGCACGGTCGCCACCGCGATCGCGCGGCGCATGGTCGTCCCCCCGCAGCGCGACGGCGGCCAGCGCCAGTACATCCCGCAGCCCGTGCCCGAGTGCAGCGACGACTCGCTGCGGCTCGTGCTCGAGTGGGTGCAGGGCACGCTGGCCGACGACCACACGGTCGACTCGCTCGCGGCCCGCGCCCTGATGTCGCCGCGCACGTTCGCCCGGCGGTTCGCGGCCGAGACCGGCACGACCCCGATGCGCTGGCTCGCCGGGCAGCGCGTCATGCACGCGCAGGTGCTGCTCGAGGACAGCGACCTCGACGTGGAGGAGGTCGCGCGCGAGTGCGGGTTCGGGTCCGCGGCCCTGCTGCGCCACCACTTCCGCCGCGCCGTCGGGGTGGCGCCGGCGGACTACCGCGCCTCGTTCCGCAGCCGCGTCGCGTGAGCGTCGCGTGATTGGCACTGCCCGCGCCCTGATCGAGGTCGCCGACGGCGTGCACGTCGCGACGAGCAAGGTCATGGCGACGACGAGCACCGTGGTCGCCGGGCCCGGCGGCGTGCTGCTCGTCGACCCGTCCTGGGTCCCGTCCGAGCTGGACGCGCTGGCCACGGCGCTCGACGAGCGTGACTGGCCGGTCGTCGGCGGCTTCGCGACCCATGCCCACCACGACCACCTCCTGTGGCACCCGCGGTTCGGCGACGCGCCGCGCTGGGCGTCGCCGCGCACCGCCGAGCTGGCCCGGTCCGAGCGTGCGAGCCTGCTCGAGTCCCTCGGGGCGGGATGGCCCGACGAGCTCGTCGACCTCTTCGGGCGCGTCGAGCCGACGCTCGGGTTCGACGAGCGCATCGAGCTCGTCGTGCACGACGGCCACGCGCCCGGCCACACGGCCCTGTGGCTCGCGGACCAGCTCGTGCTCGTCGCGGGCGACATGCTCAGCGACCGCGAGGTCCCGCTCCCCTTCGGGCCCGACGACCTGCCCGCCTATCTGGCCGGCCTCGACCGGCTCGCCCCGTACGTCGCGCGGGCCGCGGTGCTGGTCCCGGGCCACGGGACGCCGACGACAGACCCGGCGGCGCGGCTCGACGCGGACCGCCGCTACCTCGACGAGGTCGTCGCCGGGCGGGTCCCCGAGGACGAGCGCCTGGCCGACGCCGAGAACCGCGCCGAGTACGAGCACCTGGCCGAGATGGTCCGCGCGACCGGCTGACGAGCGAGCCCGCGCTTACGCTCGAGGCATGCCCGAACCCGTAGCGACCGACACCTTCCCCCTGGGCCGAGCGCCCCGACCCACCACCGGCGAGGACCTCGCCGAGCGGGTACGACGCACGGTCGCCGACCAGACCGGCAACCAGGTCGACGTGTCCGCCCTGCAGGTCCGCGCGACGCTCGACGGGCCGGAGGTGCCGAGCCTGGAGATCGACCTGACCGGCATCGTCGTCGCGGGGGCTCGGAAGGCACCGCCCGCACCCGCGCCGATCACCGTCCGCGAGCGCGAGCCCGGCGTGGTCCACCGGCTGAGCGTGGACGCCCACCCGGTCACGGTCGAGGGCGTCCGCGTCGACGTCCGTGCCGAGGCCGAGCAGGTCCGGTTCTCCTGGGTCGAGGGCACGGACGGCTCGCTCGCCGTCGAGCTCGTCGAACCCACCGCGGACGCGCCGCTCCTCGGAACGCTGCGCATCGCGGCAGCGCGGACCGAGCTCGTCGCGGCCATCCGGCGTCTGGCCGAGCAGGCCGCGGCGAGCCAGGGACTCAAGCTCACGCAGCTCGACGTGGACCTCACCTCGAAGGGACCGCGCGCGGTGTCCGTCGCCGCCCGCGCCCAGCTGCGCAAGGGATTCCTCTCGGCGACCGCCACGGGCGGCGCGAACGCCACGATCGACGACGCGCTCGTCCTGACCCTCAGCGACGTGACCGCGACCAGCGGGAACCCGATCGTCGCCGCCGTGCTCGCCACCGCGCGCGGCCGGCTCCAGGCGCTCGAGGGCCGCCGCATCGACCTGGGCGCGCAGCTCCCGCCGGGCGTCCGGATCGTCGACCTGCGCCTCGACGTCGGCCCGGAGGTCGTCCTGACCGCCCGCACCGCCTGAGACGTACGAGGGGGCCGGCCCCCACGGGGACCGGCCCTCTCGGCGTTCGTCCGTCAGCCCACGGACGCCCGCGCCGCCACCAGGTCGTTGGCCGTGCGCAGGACGGGCGCAGTGACGAGGACACCCTCCAGGCCGGCCGTCCCGGTGCGGACGTTCACCCGGGCGGTCGCGCCGGCCGGGAGGGTGATCAGCGCGGCGTCGACGACGGCCGCGGGGTCGAGCCGATCGACGTGCAGCGTGAGGTCGCGGACGAGCGAGCGAGCCTCGACGGTCACCACGTAGCCGCCCTCGACGGCCTCGGCCGACGCGGTGAAGGGCGCGGCG
>NZ_QWKP01000047.1 GCF_003470205.1 Cellulomonas rhizosphaerae | reverse complement strand
CGCGCCGGCCGACCTCGCGAGGTCGGCCGGGGCGCCGTCGTCCGGCTACCCGATCGAGCCTGGCCGGCGGCGGGCGACGACCAGCGCGACGGCACCGGTCAGGAGCGCCAGGGCCGCGACCACGCCGATCACCGGCCCGAACCCGGTGGCGCCGAGGGCGTCCGGGTCGTCGGCCGCGAGCACCCGCAGCGGTGCCTGCGCGCTCAGCCCGGAGGACAGGCCGGTGACCACCAGGCGGTGTGCGCCGACCGGGGTGCTGACCGGGATCGTGGCCTCGACGTCGAGCTCACCCGAGGCGTCCGCGTCCGCGGCGACGAGCAGGACCGGCTCGGAGTGCAGCCACACCTGGACCCGCTCCCCCGGCGTGAACCCGCCGCCCTCGACGTGCAGCGTGCCGCCCGCGCGCACCGACCCCAGCGAGAGGGACAGGTGCGGCTTGCCGGGCTTGTGGGTCGGCTTCGGGGTCGGCTTCGGGTGCTTCGTGTGCGTCGGCTTCGGGGTCGGGTGGCCCGGCTTCGTGTGCGTCGGCTTCGGCGTCGGGTGCGGGTGCGTCGGCTTCGGAGTCGGCGTGGCAGTGGGGGTGGGGGTGGCCGTCGGCGTCGGGTCGGGCCCGCCGTCGTCGTCCTGCTCCTCCACCAGCACCGCGACCGTCCGGGCCGGGACCGTCACCGTGCCCGAGCCGGCGTCCCACGTCGTCGCCCGGACCACCGCGTCGGACCCCTCGGCCTGCACCGGCGAGAGCGCGTAGGCCCGGCCCGCGAGCGCGGGCACCTCCTGCGTCACGGCGTTCGTGCCCGCGTTGAAGACGACCAGCGCGCCGTCGAGCGCGGGGTCGGCGTCGGTGCCCACGGTGTCGTCGATGCTCATGACGACCACGCCGGGAGCCGCGTCGGTCCCGCTGCCCGGGAACGTGACCTTCTGCTCGATCGCCGCGGCGCTGCCGAGGCGGAAGAGCCGGGACGACGAGCGCGCCCGCAGCAGGTCGAGCGCCTGATCCGAGGCCGTGGCGACCTGCGCCGCGGTCGGCTTGAGCGCGGCGTCCTCGAGCAGCGGCTTCTGGTACGGCCACTTGGCCTCGTTGTCGGCCGCGGGCGGCAGGCCGTGCCCGAAGCCGTTGTCCGCGCCGGTCCAGTCGATCGCGTTGAACCAGTCGCCCGAGTTGTAGCTGTTGCGGTCGAGCGACTTGCTGCGCAGCATGTCGGCGCCCGCGTGCCAGAACGAGGGCGTCTGGGCCAGGGCCGTGGTGGCGAGCGACAGCGTGTTCATCCGGATGCGGTCGCTCATCGTGGTGGCTTGCGGCAGCTTCATGGTCAGCGAGTCCCACAGGGTCTCGTTGTCGTGCGCGTCGACGTACGTGATGACCTCGTCGGGCTCGTCGGCGTAGCCCGCGGGCTGGCCGTTGTAGTCGATCTGGCTGCCCGTGCGGGTCTGCCCGTCGCTCGTCGTGAACGCGTAGTCCTTGAGGTTGCCGGCCAGCCCGAGGCGGACCAGGTCCGCGTCGTGCTGCGCGCGGGTGAGCTGCTCGGCCTGCGTGCCGTTGACCGCGTCACCGTTCGGGTCGGTGTAGCCGCCCGAGCCGAACCCCTGGACGCGCGGGTTCTCGTCGAACGGGCCTCCGCCGCGCACCGCGTCGCGCAGCCGGTCGCTGAACGTCCCGATGCCCGTGCCGCCGAGCTGACCCTGCGTCGCCTGCGTGAACAGCGCGTTGTTCGCGACCTCGCCGAAGTTCCAGCCCTCGCCGTACAGGTAGATCTTCTTCCCGTCGACGCCGTCCTTCGCGAGCGTCAGCTCGTCGAGGGCCGCGCGGACGTCGAGCAGGTTCTGCTTCGAGTGGTGGCCCATGAGGTCGAACCGGAAGCCGTCGACCTTGTACTGCTTGGCCCACAGCACCACCGAGTCGACCATGAGCTTGCCCGCCAGGGCGTGCTCGGTCGCCACGTTCTGGCAGCACGTGCTCGTCTCGATCCCGCCCACCGCGTTGAGGCGGTGGTAGTAGCCGGGGACCACCTTGTCGAGCACGGACGTGTCCGCCTGGCCCGACGCCGAGGTGTGGTTGAACACCTCGTCGAGGACGACCTGCAGGCCCGTGGCGTGCAGCGCGCCGACCATCGTGCGGAACTCGCTGACCCGCGACGCCCCCTCGGGGTCCACCGCGTAGGAGCCCTCGGGCGCTTGGTAGTGGAACGGGTCGTAGCCCCAGTTGAAGCCGTCACGGTCGGCGACCGCCGCAACGCAGGCCTGCTGCTCGGTGGCGGCGGGACCGTACGACGCGAGGTCGCAGTCGGGGGTCGCCTGGTCGGCCTTCTTCTCCGCGATCGTCGCGATGTCGAAGGTCGGCAGCAGGTGGACCGTGTTGAGGCCGGCCGCCGCGAGCTCGCGCAGGTGCCGGGTGCCGGCGCTGTCGCGCGCGAACGCCAGGTAGGTGCCGCGCTCGTCGGCCGGGACCGTCGTGTCCTTGATCGAGAAGTCGCGCACGTGCAGCTCGTAGATGGTCCGGTCGACCGCCTTCTCGACGAGCGGCGCCCTCGTGTCCGCCCACAGGGCCGGCTGCGTGCTCGGGTCGTCGAGGTCGATGACGACCGAGTGCGTGGAGTTCGTCGTCAGCGCGACCGAGTACGGGTCGGTGACGACGTTGTGCTCGACCTCGTCGGTCGCCGGGACGTAGACGCTGACGTCGTACCGGTAGGCGGCGCCCTTCCAGGCGTCGTCGCCGGTCACGCGCCACACGCCGTCGGCCGAGCGCTCGGCCTGGACGCGCTGCGGCTCGCCGGACGTGCCGGCGGTCCACAGCAGGAGGTCGACGTCCTTGGCCGTGGGGGCCCACAGCGCGAAGGTCGGGTCGCCGCCGTGCCAGGTGATCCCGAGGTCGGCGTCGTCGGCCGCCTGCGCGTACAGGTCGTCGATCACGCCCGGGACCTGCACGCCGGTCCAGGCCGACGCGCCGTCGTCACCGGACTGCAGCACGGAGAGCTGGCCCGTGAGCAGGTCCGCCGCGGCGTCGCCGTCGACCGAGAGGGCGACGTAGCCCGTGAGCGCGGGGAACTCGTCGGTCACCGCGGCCGGCAGACCGGCCGGGTCGTAGGTCAGCGGGAGGCCGTCCCCGCCGCTGACGACGCCGTCCGTCAGGGCGAGCCCGCCGGTCGGGGCGTGGAAGAGCGACCACGTCAGGTCCGCCGGGTCGGCGCCCGTCGGCAGCAGATCACGCGGCCAGGCCAGCGTGTCCCGCGTGACCCAGTGGGCCCGCTGCTGACCGGTGCCCGGCAGCGGCGGG
>NZ_QWKP01000046.1 GCF_003470205.1 Cellulomonas rhizosphaerae | reverse complement strand
CGGCTAGCTAGCTTGCCGTGCGACAGGTAAGCACCGTTCCTAGCCGGTCGTCAAGTAATCTGCTGCGGACGACAGGAGGCGCGGATGCCGCGTGGTGGCGGGACACGGGAGCAGATCCTCGGCACGGCCATGCGGCTGTTCGTCGAGCAGGGGTACGACAAGACGTCCCTGCGGGAGATCGCCGAGGCGGTCGGGGTGACCAAGGCCGCGCTGTACTACCACTTCCGCACCAAGGACGAGCTGGTCTCGAGCGCGCTCGCCGAGTACCGCGACGCGGTCGCCGAGATCGTCGCGTGGCTGCGTGCCACGCCGCCGAGCCTCGAGCGCAACGAGGGCTTCGTCGACCGGATGACGGAGCTCATGGCCTCCGACGGGGGGCTCGCTCTCCGGTTCGGGCAGGCCAACCCGACGCTCGCGGAGCGTGAGGAGTTCGGCACGACGCACGTCGACGCCGTGCGGAGCCTCGTCGAGGCCCTCGTCGGTCCGGACCCCGACGCCGACGCGGCCATCCGGGGGACGATGGCCTTCGGGGCCCTCGTCATCGGCGCCCTCGGAAACGCGGTCCTGCCGATCCCGGGTGGGCCCGAGCCCGGGGCGGCCGCAGGACGCACCGTTGCGCTCGAGGTCCTCGCGCCGCTGGCCGATCGCCTTCACGGCTGACGCCAGGGCCCGGCGGCGCTGACCCAGCCGTGGGCGCGCTCCCACTCGAATCGTTTAAGAGTCTGGACGCGACCTGTGCGCGGTCGGAAGGTGATCCCACCCGGCCGACACCTGCCCGGGTCCCGCACCGGAGCGGGCCCTTGCCAGGGTCGACCAGTCCTTCGTCCCGTCATCGTCCTCGCGCGCCTGCGTGCGGGGCGTCGGGTCGTGCCCGCGACGTCGCGGGGGCGGACCCGTCTGTCAGAAAGGCACGAATGATGTCCTCACCGACCCGCCGGCGATTCGCCTGGGTGGCTGCGGCCACCCTGGGCGCGTCGTCGCTCATGGCGGCCTGCCTCGTCCAACCCGCGATGGCCGCGCCCGCACCCGCGAGCCCGGCCGTCACGATCCAGCTCCCCGGTGCCGCACCCCTGGCCGTCGCCGCGGCCGCCGACGGGGAGTACACGCAGCGCTTCCTGACGATGTACTCGAAGATCAAGGACTCCGCGAACGGCTACTTCAGCGCGCAGGGCATCCCCTACCATTCGGTCGAGACCCTCATCGTCGAGGCGCCCGACTACGGCCACGAGACGACGTCCGAGGCGTACTCGTACTGGGTGTGGCTCGAGGCCCTCTACGGCCAGGTCACGCAGGACTGGGCGCCGCTGAACCACGCGTGGGACACGCTCGAGAAGTACATGATCCCGACGAGCGCGGACCAGCCGACCAACTCGTTCTACAACCCGAACAGCCCCGCGACGTACGCGTCGGAGTTCAACACCCCCGACAAGTACCCCTCGGCGCTGAACAGCGGCGTGGCCTCCGGCAAGGACCCGATCGGCGCCGAGCTGAAGTCGACGTACGGGAACGCGGACGTCTACGGCATGCACTGGCTCGCCGACGTCGACAACAAGTACGGGTTCGGCGCGACCCCGGGTGCGGGCTGCGAGCTCGGCCCCACAGCGACCGGCACGTCCTACATCAACACCTTCCAGCGCGGCCCGCAGGAGTCGGTCTGGGAGACCGTCCCGCAGCCGTCGTGCGAGGAGTTCAAGTACGGCGGCAAGAACGGCTACCTCGACCTGTTCACGCAGGACTCGAGCTACGCCAAGCAGTGGAAGTACACCAACGCCCCCGACGCCGACGCGCGCGCGATCGAGGCCGTGTACTGGGCCAACAAGTGGGCCACGGAGCAGGGCAAGCAGGCGCAGATCGCCGGCACGGTGGCCAAGGCTGCCAAGATGGGCGACTACCTGCGCTACGCCCTGTTCGACAAGTACTTCAAGACCGTCGGCTGCACCTCGCCGTCGTGCCCCGCGGGCACCGGCAAGGAGAGCGAGCACGGCCTGCTCTCCTGGTACTACGCCTGGGGTGGCGCGCTCGACACGTCGGCCGGCTGGGCCTGGCGGATCGGCTCGTCGCACGCCCACTTCGGCTACCAGAACCCGCTCGCGGCCTGGGTGCTCTCGACCGACGCGGCCCTGACGCCCAAGTCGCCGACCGCCAAGTCCGACTGGGCCGGCTCGCTGACGCGCCAGCTCGAGTTCTACCAGTGGCTGCAGGCGCCCGAGGGCGGCATCGCCGGTGGCGCGACGAACAGCTGGGACGGCGCGTACGCGACGCCTCCGGCCGGCACGCCGACCTTCTACGGCATGGGCTACACGGAGGCGCCCGTCTACAACGACCCGCCGTCGAACCAGTGGTTCGGCATGCAGGCGTGGGGCATGCAGCGCGTCGCCGAGCTCTACTACGCGTCGGGCGACGTCCGCGCCAAGGCGATCCTCGACAAGTGGGTCCCGTGGGCCGCGGCGAACATCAAGGTCTCGGGCAGCACCTGGTCCATCCCGTCCGAGCTCACCTGGACCGGCAAGCCGGACACCTGGAACTCGGCCAGCCCGGGCTCCAACTCGGGCCTCAAGGTCGGCATCAAGAGCACCGGCCAGGACGTGGGCGTCGCAGGTGACCTGTCCCGCACGCTGCTGTTCTACGCGGCCAAGGCCGGCGACACCGCCGTCCAGGCCAAGGTGAAGTCGCTGCTCGACGCGATCTGGGCCTCGAACCAGGACCCGCTGGGCGTCTCGGCGCCGGAGACCCGCACGGACTTCGCGCGGTTCGACGACGGCTACACCCCCGGTGGCAACGGCGTCTACATCCCCGCCGGCTGGACCGGCACGATGCCCAACGGCGACGTCATCAAGCCGGGCGTCAGCTTCCTGGACATCCGCTCCTGGTACAAGCAGGACCCGCAGTGGTCCAAGGTCCAGAGCTACCTGGACGGCGGCCCCGCGCCGACGTTCACCTTCCACCGGTTCTGGGCCCAGACGGCCATCGCCGGCGCCATGGCGGACTACGACCGCCTGTTCCCGACGACGGCCCCGGCCGACACGACGGCGCCCTCGGTGCCGACGGGCCTGACTGCCGGCACCACGACGGCCACGTCCGCGACGATCTCGTGGACCGCGTCGACCGACAACGCCGGTGGTTCGGGTGTGGCCGGGTACGACATCTACCGCGGCACGACGAAGGTCGG
>NZ_QWKP01000045.1 GCF_003470205.1 Cellulomonas rhizosphaerae | reverse complement strand
CTGTCCCGGCCGTCGCCTCGTCGCGACGACCGTTGCTGCGACGCGTGCTCACGCACGCGCTGGGACCGGCGGACCGGGCCCGGGAGGAGGTGTGCCGCGCGACGACCGGGGCCGACGACGCGAGACTGCAAGCCCACGGCAAGAACCGTAGAAACTTGCTGCAAACGGACAATAGGGCGGGGCTCGGCCCTCGTCAACCGCCTAGAGTCGGCGCGTGCCCTCGACCCCCACCCGATCCGGCCTGCTGGCCGGGATCGGCGCGTACGCCCTGTGGGGCGTGCTGCCCCTCTACTTCCCGTTGCTGCAGCCCGCCGGGGCCGTCGAGATCGTCGCCCACCGCGTGGTCTGGTCGCTGCTGTTCTGCCTGCTCCTGCTGCGGGTCACCCGCACCTGGCAGCCGTTCGTCGAGACCCTGCGCAACCGCCGCACGCTGGGGCTGCTCGCGCTCGCGGCGGTGCTGCTCGCGGTGAACTGGATCGTCTTCGTCGTCGGCATCCTGTCCGACCGGGTCGTCGACGCCGCGCTCGGGTACTTCATCAACCCGCTCGTGACGGTCGGCCTGGCCGTGCTCGTGCTGCGCGAGCGGGTCCGGCCCGTGCAGTGGGTCGCGCTCGGCTTCGGCGCCGCGGCGGTCGTCGTCATCACCGTCGGCTACGGCCGGCTGCCGTGGATCGCGCTCACGCTCGCGTTCAGCTTCGGGTTCTACGGCCTGATCAAGAACCGCGTCGGACGATCGGTCGGCGCGGTCCCGGGCCTCGCCACCGAGACGCTCGTGCTGGCCCCGCTCGCGCTCGGCTACCTCGTCGTGCTGCAGGCGCAGGGCACGGGGTCGTTCGCCGCGCACGGCGGCTGGCACGCGGTCGCGCTCGCCTCCGCGGGCGTCGTCACCGCGGTCCCGCTGCTCCTGTTCGGCACGGCCGCGCGGCGGCTGCCGCTCAGCGTCGTCGGGATGCTGCAGTACATCGCGCCCGTGCTGCAGTTCCTCATCGGCGTCGTCGTGCTGCACGAGGAGATGGAGCCCGCGCGGTGGTGGGGGTTCGCGCTCGTGTGGGTCGCGCTCGTCATCCTGTCCGTGGACGGGCTGCGGCGCTCGCGCGCCGAGGCGCTGGTGCGCCGCTCGGCCGGTCAGCAGCCGAGGTCGGAGTCCGCGTCGGCGTAGGTGGCCACCGTGTACCCGCGCCCCGGCGTGACCGTGAGGTCGAGGTAGGCGCTCGTGCCCCGCAGCGGCTTGGTCAGGCACAGCTCGGTCTCCTCGCCGCGGCCGGCGACCACCGTCCACCCGTGACCCGCGGCCTGCGCCGTGTAGCGCTGGACGACCGCGGTGCGCGTTCCCTCGAAGGAGAAGTCCCGGGCGGAGTCGGCCCAGCTCTCGTCCTCGTCACAGGGCCCGCTGGCCACCCCGCCGTCCGCCACCGCGCCGTCCGGTGCCGTCGCCTCAGCGAGCATCGGGTCGGCGGCGAGCGGTTCGACGAGCGACCGGTCCTCGCCCGTGCAGCCCCGCTCACCGAGCCAGACGAGGCCGACGACCCCGACGCCCGCCACGAGCGCCAGGAAGCACACGACGGTCACGACCGGCGCCCACACTCCGTCCGTCGATCCCGCGCGAGCCACGCGATCCGCGGTCGGGAACCTGCGGCGGTCGACCTCGCCCGGCGACGCCGGCGGCCAGGGGTCCAGGCTCATCGCGCCCGCGCCGTCCGCACGGTCGCGTCGACCACCAGCACCGTCACGTTGTCCGACCCGCCCGCGGCCAGCGCGGCGTCGACGAGGCGCTCGGCGGCGGCCTGGGGGTCGGGCTCCGCCTTGAGCTCGGCCTCGATGCGCGCGTCCGGGACCTCGTCGGTCAGCCCGTCCGAGCACACGAGCATCCGGTCCCCCGGGCTCACCGGGAGCCAGAACACGTCGGGCTCGACCGTCTCCGAGCCGCCACCCAGGGCCCGCGTCACGACGTTGCGGCGCGGGTAGCTCGCGGCGTCCTGGGCGGGCACCACGCCGTTCGCGACGAGCTCGGCGACCTCCGAGTGGTCCTGCGTGACCTGTTCCAGCACGCCACCGGCCATCCGGTAGGTCCGGGAGTCACCGACGTTGAGCACGAGCCAGCACGGTGTGCCGTCGTGCTCGCTCAGCACGACGCCCGAGGCGGTCGTGCCCGGGCGGCGCAGCGCGTCGGACGCGGGCAGCGCGCGGACCCGCGAGTGCGCGGCACGCAGCACGGCGCGGGCGCGCGCGAGGTCCGGCACACCCTTGGACAGCACCCGCAGGGTGTCGACGGCGGTGCGGCTCGCGACCTCGCCGGACTCGTGACCGCCCATGCCGTCGGCCACGACGTAGACGCCGTCCGCCGCGTGCAGGGCGTCCTCGTTGCTGGCCCGCTGGGCGCGGTCGGTGGCGACGCCGACCTCGACGCGCACCGACAGGGCGCTCACCACAGGCTCACCACGGGCTCTCGGGACGGTTCGTCGGTCATCGTCGTCCTCGCAGGGCACTCGCAGGGCACTCGCGGGCAGCAGCCGGTCGGTCGCCCGCCAGCATAGTCAGCGGCGCTCGACCCTCGCGCTGCGCTGACCGAACCGGATGGTCCACCCTGCACCGACGAACGCCCGCGCGCCTGCCGGGAGGGTCGCGGCCACGCCGTCGGGGTCGACGAGCACGGTGCCGTTCACCGAGGCGCGGTCGATCACCCACAGCTCGTCGCGCGCCGGCGTGAGCCCGAACGTCAGGTGCACCTTGGAGACGGACCGCGCGGGGTCGTCGATGACGATGACGTGGACGATCCCCATCTCGCCCTCGGGGCTGCGCCCGACGATGCCGTCACCCGTGACGTCGATGCGCTGGCCCGTGTCGAACACGAGGCGCAGGAGGTCCTCGCGCTCGGTCGGGATCTGGTCGCGCAGGCGGGTGTACTCGAGCTCGCCGAGGTCCTGCGCGCGCGGCACCGGCGGGACCGCGGTGCCCGCCTGGCCGGGGTAGCCGGTGATGAGGGGGGCGGGCTGGGCGGGCTGGGTCGGCTCGGGCTCGGGCTCCTGACGGGCCGCGTCCTGCGCTGCGCGCGTGGCGTCGAGCACGGGCGAGTCGTCGGTCGCGGCCTCCGCCGCGGCGAGGCGCTCGAGGTACGCCGAGGCGACCGGTCCGCCGCGCGGGCGCACGGGAGCGGGCTCGGGCGTGGGTTCGGGCTCCGGCTCGGCGGCGCGCTCGGCCGCGGCCGCGACGAACTGCGCGGCGGTCAGC
>NZ_QWKP01000044.1 GCF_003470205.1 Cellulomonas rhizosphaerae | reverse complement strand
CCGGCGACTCGATGACGGGCATCCCCCACAGCCGGCGGCCGTGCGTGGCCGCGGTGTCGTCGAGCGCGTCGAGGTAGGCGGCCCCCGTCGACTCCGCGAACTTGGGCAGCACGAAGCCGCTCAGCACGTGCAGGTGCTCCCCCAGGCCCTCGGCGATCTCGGCGATCTGCTCGGGGCGGCGCACGCGGACGAACACGAGCGGCCCGCCGCCGGTCACCGCGAGCTCGCGCAGCTGCGCGATCGCGTTCGCCTGCGCGGCAGGCAGCTCCTCGTCGGCGATCGAGTCCTCGAGGCAGACGACCGAGCTGGCCACGCCCTGCGCGGCACGGCGCACGAGGTCGTGCGCCAGGCGCGGCCGCGTGGCCGGCATGTAGAGGGTGGCGCCGAGCGCCACGGACAGCGTCTCGCGCGACGAGTCCCGCGAGAACGGCTCCGGCTCACGCCAGAAGAGCCGGCGACGTGCGTCGTCGGACAGGTGGTCGAAGTGCCGCATCGCGTCCTACCTCTCGGGTCCCCTGAAGGCGCAACCCGGAGCGTAACCCGGCGATGTGACACGCGCGTGACGAGCGCGGGCCCGCCTGTGGACGGGGCCCGTCAGACGAGCGGCGTCCAGGCGTCGACCCACGTGAGCTCGTCGAAGCCGAAGGCCAGCGCGGCCTCCCGCAGCGCGCCGGGCACGAGCTCGCGCTCCGCCCGCAGCACGAGCCGCCCACCGACGTTGACCAGCGACAACGCGACCAGCGAGCCGGCGCCGGGCTCGCGCTCGAGCGGCACGTCGACGCGCGCACCGCCGATCGTCTCGACGCGGAGCGCGCCGCTCCAGGCGAGCGCCGCCGAGGTCGGGGAGAAACCCAGGACCACGAGCCTCGCCAGGCGCGGGGTCTGGCGCAGGTCGACGAGGAACCCGCGGTCCACCGCCTGCACGACGGGCCGGCGGCTCGCCGCGGGCACGGTCGTCATCGCGCGGTTGTGGTCGAGCAGCACCGTCTCGCCCGTGGCCAGGTGCGCGAACGCGGCGAGCCGGAAGTCGCCGACCCCCTGCGAGACGGCAGACGTCACGCGCAGCACCCCGACGCCCGACTGGACGGCGGTGAGCGCGATCGTCGGACGGTCGCGGGTCAGGAGCGTCGGGCGGCCGACGACGACCCCCTCCGGTGCGTAGCCGAGCACCTCGTCACCCCGGGCGGCGGACGGGCGACGCCGGGCGGGCGCGACCTGCGACGGGGCGGCGGCCGACGACAGGTCGAGCGAGGCCGGTGCTGGCGCGGCCGACGAGCCCAGGTCCAGCGACGGGGCGGGGCGCGCGGACGCAGGGGCGGCGGGTGCCGACGAGAGGTCCAGCGACGGCGACGGACGCGCGGGCGCGGGAGACGACAGGTCGAGCGACGGCGACGGGGCAGGCTGCGCAGGCGCCGGGGCCGAGAGGTCGAGCGACGACGAGGCCGGCGCCGCCTCCCTCGTCGGCCGCGAGAGATCGAGCCCGGCCGACGCCGGCCGCGCACCCGGCGCGGGCCGCCCCGCGTGCCGCAGGTCCACCCGGGTGGCCGCAGCCGCGGGAACCCGCCGCACGGGGCGGTGCCGCAGCCAGGGCAGGTCGGTCCGCGCGGGCGCGCGGGACGGGTCGGGCAGCATCACAGCCCGATGCCGTGGTCGGCCGCGATCCCCACGACCCCGTTGGGGTACCCCTGCCCGACGACCTTGAACTTCCACCCGCCCTCGTGCCGGTACAGCTCGCCGAGGACGAGCCCGGTCTCGCCGGTCAGCGCGGGCGCGAGGTTCTCGGACCGCACGAGCTCGGCACCGTCCGCGAGGTTGAGCACCCGGATGCGGGCGTCGCGCAGCTGGCCGAGCGTGCGCCGGTGGCCCATGCCCTCGTTGAGGTAGGCGACCACGACGATCCGGTGCACGGCCGCCGGGACGTCGTCGAGGTCCACCTCGACCTGCTCGACGTCCCCGCCCGCGGCCGCGGCCAGCTGGGTCACGGACAGGTCGGGCTCCGTGAGCTGGTTGAAGAAGACCATGTGCTCGTCGGACAGGACCTTGTGGTCGTCGTCGCACAGGAGGGTGGCGACCACCAGGTTGTCGTTGAGCACGGGCTCGGAGGACGCGAGCGCGACCCCGAGCACGACGCCCCGCAGGTTCGGGATCTCGCGCGTCAGAGCGGCGTTGGAACCGCGCTTCATGGGTGCTGCCGGCATTCAGAGATCCATCACAGGTCGAGGTCGGAACGGTTGAACTTGGTCTGCAGGAACCGGCCCTGCGTCATCAGCGCGTCGGCGTCCTGCTCGCGCGTGGCCACCAGGGTCGCGGAGACCGACGTCTGCAGCGAGTCGATCTGCATCATCAGGGACTGCGTCGGGCTGTGCCCGTCGGCCCGGGGGACGCCGCGCGCGTCGGGCTCGAGCGCGAGGTAGCCGCGCAGCGTCGTCGGCAGGTAGTCCCCCACGACGCCCCGCACGCTGATCACCGCGTACACGTCGAGCGGCCGCACGGCCGCGCTGTCGACGACCTCGGTGAGCGTGTCCGTGAGCATCCGCGCGTTGACGAGCGCGGCGGGCGGCAGACCACCGGCGCGCGCGTTGACGTACCGCACGAGCTCGTCGATCGCGGCCTGCAGGGCAGCCGGGCTGTCCTCGTCGGGCTCGGGCGCCTGCTGCTCGTCGGGCTCGTCGTCCCCGCGCAGCCGCGCGAGCCAGCTCACGTCGTCCTCCGCGGTCCGCTGCGTGTCAGGACGCGTTCCCCTCGCGGGCCCGCGTGCGCTCCAGGTACGGCTGCGCGCGCTCGATCTGGCCCTCGAGGGCCGTCACGGTCTGGGCCATCGAGTCCACCGACTGCGCGCGGAAAGTGTCGAGCGCGTCCATCGTCGCGAACACGTTGTCGAACGCGACCTGCAGCTTGGCGACGTCGATCGTCGACTCCGAGGCCTGCTGGTTGATCGCGGCACCCTGCTGGCGCAGCTGCACCGACGTCGACTCGATGAGGTTGGACGTCACCGTGTTCAGGGCCGTGATCTGGTCGAGCACGAGCTTCTGGCGGGACAGGGCCTGCGAGACGATGACGGCCGTCCGCAGCGCGGCGATCGTCGTGGTCTGCGCGCGGT
>NZ_QWKP01000043.1 GCF_003470205.1 Cellulomonas rhizosphaerae | reverse complement strand
GAACCTCACGTGAGGAAGACCCTCGCCGCGACGGGCAAGTACTCGAGCCTGGTCATCGCCAGCCTCGTCACGCTGGTCCCGCTCGTCGTCATCGTGCTCACGTCGCTCAAGACCGCGCAGGACTACGCGACGAGCGGCCCGCTCGACCTGCCCAGGCACCCGACCCTGAAGAACTTCGTCACCGCGTTCCAGGACGCCGACATGGCGCGGGCGTTCCTCAACACCACGATCATCCTGGTCGCCTCGGTGGTGGGCACGATCATCATCGGCACGATGACCGCTTATGCGCTGGACCGCTTCCAGTTCCGGTTCAAGAAGCTCGTGCTCTCGCTTTTCCTGCTCGCCACGCTCGTGCCGGGCGTGACCACGCAGGTCGCCACGTTCCAGGTGGTCAACGAGCTCGGGCTCTACAACACCCGGCTCGCGCCGATCGCCCTGTTCATGGGCACCGACATCGTGTCGATCTACATCTTCGTGCAGTTCATGCGCTCGATCCCGATCTCGCTCGACGAGGCGGCGACGCTCGACGGCGCGAACCACTTCACGATCTACCGGCGCGTGATCTTCCCGCTGCTCAAGCCCGCGATCGCGACCGTGATCATCATCAAGGGCGTGGCGATCTACAACGAGTTCTACATCCCGTTCCTCTACATGCCCTCGCAGGACCTGGGCGTCATCTCGACGTCGCTGTTCCGGTTCCGGGGCCCCATGGGCACCCAGTGGGAGATCCTCTCCGCCGGCGCGCTGCTCGTCATCATCCCGACCTTGATCGTCTTCCTCGCCCTGCAGAAGTACATCTACAACGGCCTGTCGGCCGGGGCCACCAAGTAAGCACCAGGAGCTCGCACCATGAACCGCACGACCTTGCACGACGGCTGGACCCTGCGCTCGGCGGGCGGACCCGTCCCGGCCCACATCGCGGGTGTCGTCGTCCCTGCCCAGGTGCCCGGCACGGCGCACACCGACCTCCTCGCGGCGGGCCTCATCGAGGACCCGTACCTGGACCTGAACGAGAACGACCTGGTCTGGGCGCACCGCGCGCAGTGGCTCTACTCGCGTGAGCTGGTCGTCGAGCCGGCGGCCGACGACGAGCGCGTCGACCTGGTGTTCGACGGGCTCGACACGGTCGCGGAGATCAGCCTCGGTGGCGTCGAGATCGGGCGGACGGCCAACCAGCACCGCGGCTACCGGTTCGACGTGCGCTCGCTCGCGACCGGCCAGCCGACCCGGCTCGAGGTGCTCTTCCGCTCCGCCCTCGAGTCGGCCGAGGCCGAGGTCGAGCGCATCGGGGCGCGCCCCGGCGCCTACCCGCACCCGCTGAACATGGTCCGCAAGATGGCCTGCAGCTTCGGCTGGGACTGGGGGCCGGACCTGCAGACCGCCGGCATCTGGAAGCCCGCGCGGCTCGAGCGGTGGCGCACCGCGCGCCTCGCGTCCGTGCGGCCGCTCGTGACGATCGACGGCGCGGCCCGCGTCGCGGTGCACGTCGAGGTCGAGCGCTCGGGCCTGTCGGACCCCACGCCGCTCGCGGTGACCGTGACCTTGGGTGAGCAGAGCGTGACCGGCACGGTCGCGGCCGACGAGTCGTCGACGGTCGTCGAGGTCGTCGTCGAGAAGCCGGACCTGTGGTGGCCGCACGGGTACGGCGCGCAGCCCCTGTACGCGCTGAGCGTCGAGCTCGAGGGCCTGGACTCCTGGGAGCGGCGCATCGGGCTGCGGACCGTCGAGCTGCGGACCGGGGCCGACGAGATCGGCACCGAGTTCACGATCGTCGTCAACGGCCAGCCGGTCTTCGTCAAGGGCGCCAACTGGATCCCGGACGACCACCTGCTCACGCGCATCACGCGTGAGCGGCTCGCCCGCCGCCTCGACCAGGCCGTCGACGCGCACCTCAACCTGCTGCGCGTGTGGGGCGGCGGCATCTACGAGTCCGACGACTTCTACGAGCTGTGCGACGAGCGCGGCCTCATGGTCTGGCAGGACTTCCTGCTCGCGTGCTTCGCCTACCCCGAGGAGGAGCCGCACCGCTCCGAGTTCGAGGCCGAGGCGCGCGAGAACGTCACGCGCCTGTCGTCGCACCCGTCGCTCGTGCTGTGGAACGGCGGCAACGAGAACATCTGGGGCTTCGAGGACTGGGGCTGGAAGGAGAAGCTCGACGGCGCGACCTGGGGCCTCGGCTACTACGAGGGCGTGTTCCCGAGCGTCATCGCGGAACTCGACCCGACGCGCCCGTACGCGGCCGGCAGCCCGTTCTCGCCGGGCCAGGACCCGTCGGTCGTGCACCCCAACGACCCCGACCACGGCACCCACCACCAGTGGGAGGTCTGGAACCGGATCGACTACACGCACTACCGCGACGACGTCCCGCGGTTCAGCTCGGAGTTCGGCTACCAGGGCCCGCCCACGTGGGCGACGCTCGAGCGTGCGGTGCGCAACGCCGACGGCGCCCCGCTGGCGAAGGAGGACGAGGTCTGGCTGCTGCACCAGAAGGCCGACGACGGCAACGGCAAGCTCGACCGCGGCATGGCGCCGCACCTGGGCGTGCCCGACGACTTCACCGACTGGCACTGGGCCACGCAGCTCAACCAGGCACGCGCGGTCGAGCACGCGATCACGCACTACCGCTCGTGGTGGCCGCGCACGGCCGGGTCGATCGTCTGGCAGCTCAACGACTGCTGGCCCGTCACCTCCTGGGCGGCGATCGACGGTGACGAGCGGCCAAAGCCGCTGTGGTGGGCCCTGCGCGCGGCGTACGCCGACCGCCTGCTCACCGTGCAGCCGCGTCCCGACGGGCTCGTGCTCGCGGTCGTCAACGACACGGCGTCGCCGTGGACGGGCACCGTGGCCGTGCGGCGCGAGCAGCTGGACGGGTCCGTGCTCGCCTCGGCGTCCCTGTCCGTCACGGCGGACCCGCGGGGGGTCGCGCTCGTCGGCCTGCCCGACGAGGTCCGGGTGCCCGACGACGCCGCGGGCGAGGTGCTCGTCGTGGAGCTCGACGGGCTGCAGGCGGTCCACACCTGGGTCGAGGACGTCGAGCTCCGGCTCG
>NZ_QWKP01000042.1 GCF_003470205.1 Cellulomonas rhizosphaerae | reverse complement strand
CGGCGTGCGCGCGAGCGCGGCGACCAGGCGCGGGCGCAGGGCGGCGTCGAGCGGCCCGGCGCCGAGCCCGGTCGGGACGAGCGCGAGCGGGTCGCCGTCCGCGTCGGCGAGCGCGCGGGCGAGGTCGGCGTACACGTCCGCGGCGTGCTCGAGCACCGCGTCGGTCAGCGGGCCGAGCGCGACGTGGCGGCGGGTCGGGTCGAGCGGGAGGGTCGCGACGAGCAGCGCGGGCAGGTCGAGGGGGTCGTCGGTCGGGGTCGGCGCGTGCACGACGCGGTCGGCGGCCCGGCGTCGCTCGTCGGCCCAGGCCCGGGGCACGGGCACCGCCCACGTGACGCGCCACGAGCGTGCGGAGCGCTCCTCGACGGGCCGGTCGGCGAGCAGGGCGAGCGGGAGCTCACCCTCGTCGGACGCGACGGTCCAGCGGTCCTCGACGCGCGCGAGCCGGCGCGGGGCGTCGTCGCCGTCCTCGACGAGGATCTCGACGAGGCCCGGCAGCGCGAGCAGCAGCGGATCGCCCACGGCACGCAGCAGCGCGCGGATCTCGTCGGCGGCGACCTCGTCGCGCAGCTCGAGCACCACGGCGGTGTCGTACCCGGACGGGGGGCGGCCGTCGGCGGGCAGCGGGAGGCGCAGCGCGGGCAGCGAGCCGTCGCGGCGGCGGACCTCGTCGGCCAGGGCGGGCGACCCCGCGCCGGCCTGCGCGAGCAGCGCCGCGGTGTCGCGGAGGCTGAACCGGACCCCTCCGGTCGTGGACAGCACGCCGACCTCGTCGGCCACCGCCCGGACCGCGGCGAACCCGACCCCGAACCGGCCGACCGCGCGCGAGCCGCCGTCCCGCTTGGAGGACGCGCGCATCGACGCGAGCGACGCGACGCCCGCGTCGTCGAGCGGGGCGCCGGTGTTGGCCGCGACGAGGGTCGTGCCGTCGTCGGTGTGCGCGAGGCGCAGCAGGAGTCGGCCGGGAACGCCGGCCCGGACCGCGGCGTCGGCCGCGTTCTGGGCCAGCTCGACGACCACGCGGTCGCGGTAGTAGCCGCGGGCGTGGTCCTCCTCGACGTTGGCGTCCTCGCGCAGCCGCGCGGGTGACGCCGTCCATGCCCCCATGGCGGCCGCTCGCAGCGCGGCGGTGCCGAAGGGGTCGACGGTCACGGCTCCGAGTGTGCCACCGGGGTGTCCTCGGCGGCGGGCGCCACCTCGGTCGGTGCGTCGGCGTCGTCGGCCGGCTCGTCGTCCGCGGCCTCAGCAGCGGGCTCGTCGGCCACCTCCGCCACCGGCTCAGCGTGCGGCAGCGTCGACAGCGCGGGGATCACGTCGATCCGCAGCTCGTCGATCAGCGGCGCGGACTCGGGCCACTCGGTCGGCACGGGCTCGTTGCCGGTCTCCGAGTGCGCCCCGCACCCGTGCTCCAGGCTGACCACCTTGCCGTCGTCGGGCGACCACTCGTTGGCGCAGACGCCGAACACCGTGCCCAGCGGACCCTGCAGCGGGATGAGGAACCCACAGGTCTGGCACGCGGCCGCGGACGCGAGCGAGCCGGGGCTCGTCGGGCCGTTCGAGCCGCGGAACCAGCGCTCGGCGGCCTCGTCGCGACCCTGCGGGGACAGCACCCGCACGCGGGCCAGGGCCAGCTCGTCGATCGCGACCTCGTCGAGCTCGGGGTCGCCCGTGGGCGTCCAGCCGGGCTCGAGGCGCGGGTCGTCCGCGCGGAACGGCAGCACGTCGCCGGGACCGACGTCGCCGGGGCGCAGGCGCTCGGACCACGGCACCCAGTCGGTGCCGAGGATCGCGTCCTCGCCGGGCAGCAGCTCGGCCTCGCACACGGTCGCGATCCGGCCGCGCGGCACGCGCGAGACGGTCACGGTCCACTCCCAGCCGCGGTAGCCGCGGGCCAGGGAGGCGAACCGGTGGGAGATCAGGCGCTCGCCCTCGACGACGACGCCGAGGTGCTCCCCGACGTCGGCGGGGTTGCCCGCGAGCTCGATCGCGACCTCGCGCGCGAGATCGACGGCCGAGCCGAGCACGGCGTCCTTGGTGGCGGTGGCCACGTCAGGCCTCGAGGTCGGCGGCGACGGCCCGCAGCAGGGTCGCGTACTGCACCGCGCGGGCCTTCTCCGGGTAGCGGCCGCGGCGCAGGTCGTTGCCGACGCGGTCCAGCACCTTGATGAGGTCCTCGATGATCACGGCCATGTCGTCGACCGGCTTGCGCACGACCTTGGCGACCGAGGGCAGCGGGTCGAGGATCTTCACGGACAGCGCCTGCGGGCCGCGGCGCCCGTCGGCGACACCGAAGTCGACCTTGGTGCCGACCGACGGCGTCACGCCGTCGGGGAGGGCCGAGGCGTGCAGGAAGACCTCGCCGCCGTCGTCGCCGGCGATGAACCCGAACCCGCGCTCGGCGTCGAACCACTTGACCTTGCCGGTGGGCACGGCGTACCTCGTTCTCTGGGTGTGCTGGGAAACGTCTGGGGCCAGGTTACCGGGCCGGGCCCGTGTTCATCACCTGACGGCGGCGTCGCCCAGCCGGTCGAGCGCGAGGGCGGCGAGCAGCGCGGGGCCGATGGCGAGCGCGTCGTCGGAGAACCGTGCCTGCGCCGAGTGGTTGTACGGGGCGGTCCGGGCGTCCACGCCCGCGGGCGTGGCGCTGACGAAGACGAACGATCCCGGCACCTGCTCGAGCACGTAGGAGAAGTCCTCGGCGCCGGCCAGCGGCTGCGGCATGGTCAACCACGCCTGCTCGCCGAACAGCTCGCGCGTGAGGCGGGCGGTGCGGTCGAGCTCGTCGGCGTCGTTGACCGTCACGGGGTACCCACGCTGGTAGTCGACCGTCGCGGTGAGACCGTGCGCGGCGGCGATGTTCTCGGCCAGGGTCGTGAGCAGGCCGGGCGCCGCCTCCCACGTCGCGCGCGAGAACGTCCGGACGGTGATCTGCAGCTCGGCCGACGAGGGGATCACGTTGTTCGTCGTCCCGGCCAGGATCGCCCCGACCGTGATGACCACCGGGTCGAACGCGTCGAACCGGCGCGTGACGAGCGACT
>NZ_QWKP01000041.1 GCF_003470205.1 Cellulomonas rhizosphaerae | reverse complement strand
GCACGGGTCGGTGGCCGGCACCGCCCTCGAGGTGCCCGACGACCTCGTCCGCCTGTCCGTCGGCATCGAGGATGCCGACGACCTGCTCGCGGACCTCGCGCGCGCGCTCGACCACTCGCAGGGGAGCCAGTCATGACCGTGCCCACGCCGCCCACGCCGCCCACGCCGAGCTTCGACGCCGCGCAGTCCGTCCCGCCGTCGGTGCAGCGCGCCGCGGCCTGGTCCTGGCGGCTGCTGCTGATCGTGGCGGCCGCCGCCGTCGGCGTGTACGCGATCGGCGCGCTCAAGGTCGTCATCGTCCCCATCGCGGTCGCGGTCCTCATCACCATCCTGCTCACGCCCGTCGTGTCGTTCTTCCAGCGGAAGCTCAAGATGTCGCGTGCGCTGGCCAGCGGCGTGGCGCTCGTCGGGCTGATCATCCTGGTCGCGGCCCTGCTGACGGTCGCCGGCGCCTCGATCGTGCGCGGCTTCGGCGACCTGGGCGACCAGGCGCGCGAGGGCGTCGACAAGGTGACCGAGTGGCTGGCCACGGGCCCGCTCGGTCTCACCACCGACGACCTGACGAAGTGGGCCGACAAGCTGCAGGACCTCGCGAGCTCGTCGGGCGGCTCGGGCATCGTCGCGGGCGCGCTGCACGGCGCCGTGACGGTGGGGCACGTCGCGGCCGGCGCGCTGATCGCCGTGTTCTGCACGTTCTTCTTCCTGCTCGACGGCCGCACCATCTGGTCCTGGGTCGTCGGCCTGCTGCCGCGCGGCACGCGTGAGCACGTCCACCAGGCCGCTCGTCGCGGGCTCGTCACGCTCGGCGCCTACACGCGCACGCAGATCCTGGTCGCCGCGGTCGACGCGCTCGGCATCGGCATCGGTGCGGCGATCCTGCACGTCCCGCTGGCCCTGCCGCTCGCGATCCTCGTATTCCTCGGCTCGTTCATCCCGATCGTCGGCGCGCTGCTGACGGGCACGATCGCGGTGCTCGTCGCGCTCGTCGCGCAGGGCCCGGTGGTCGCGCTGATCATGCTCGGCGTGGTGCTGCTCGTCCAGCAGCTCGAGGGCCACGTGCTGCAGCCGTTCCTCATGGGCCACGCGGTCTCGCTGCACCCGGTCGCGGTGCTGCTCGCGGTGGCGGCCGGCTCGTTCGTCGCGGGCATCCTCGGTGCGCTGTTCGCCGTGCCGATCGTCGCGGTCATCAACACCGTCGTCCTCTACCTGCACGGGCACGACAAGTTCCCACAGCTGGGCACCGACGACCACGTCGCGGTGCGGGGGCGCGGGCACCCCGCGCTCGACCTGTCGATCGCCCAGGTCGCCGAGAACACGGCCGCGAACGCCGCGTCCGACGAGGAGCTGGGCGCCGACCCCGCGGTCGGCAAGGACGCGTCCCCGGTAGCCGAGGACGGCAAGTGACGACCCTGGCCGACGTCCGCACCGCGAACGAGCTGCTCGAGGGCGTGATCGAGCGCACGCCCGTCGAGTCCAGCCGGGCGCTGTCGCAGATCGCGGGCGCCCAGGTGTGGCTCAAGTGCGAGAACCTGCAGCGCGCGGGGTCGTTCAAGATCCGCGGTGCGTACACGCGGATGTCGGGGCTGACGTCCGACGAGCGGGCCCGTGGCGTCGTCGCGGCGAGCGCCGGCAACCACGCGCAGGGCGTCGCGCTCGCGGCCCGGCTGCTCGGGATCGACGCCGTCGTGTTCATGCCCGTCGAGGCGG
The DNA here is from genome assembly GCF_003470205.1 of Cellulomonas rhizosphaerae. Classification (GTDB taxonomy): domain Bacteria; phylum Actinomycetota; class Actinomycetes; order Actinomycetales; family Cellulomonadaceae; genus Cellulomonas; species Cellulomonas rhizosphaerae. Next base: position 1,237 of record NZ_QWKP01000041.1, on the reverse strand, counting down.
CACTGCCGAAGCTGGCCGCGACCCGTGAGTACGGCGCGCGCGTCGAGCTCGTCGGGCACAGCGTCGACGACGCCCTCGTGCACGCGCGGGAGTACGCCGAGCGCACCGGCGCCGTCCTCATCCACCCGTTCGACCATCCCGACGTCATCGCGGGGCAGGGGACCATCGCGCTCGAGATCCTCGAGCAGGTGCCCGACGTCGCGACGATCATCGTCCCGGTCGGCGGCGGCGGCCTCGCGGCTGGTGTTGTCACCACCGTGCGCGAGCTCGCGCCGCACGTGCGCGTGGTCGGCGTCCAGGCCGCGCGCGCCGCGGCCTACCCCGCGTCGCTCTCGTCGGGCGAGCCGATCCGGGCAGCCGAGATGCGCACGATGGCGGACGGCATCGCCGTGGGGATGCCCGGCGCCGCGCCGTTCGCCGTGCTGCGCGACGCGGGGACCGAGATCCGGACCGTGTCCGAGGAGGACCTCTCCCGCGGGGTGCTGCTCGTGGCGGAGCGCGCGAAGCTGCTCGTCGAGCCGTCCGGGGCGGCGGCGGTCGCGGCACTCATGGCCACGCCCGGGGAGTTCGAGGGGCCGGTCGTCGCGATCCTCTCGGGCGGCAACATCGACCCACAGGTGCTGCTGCGCGTGGTGCGGCACGGGCTCGCGTCCGCGGGGCGGTTCCTGTGGCTGCACCTGCGCATCGACGACCGCCCGTTCGCGCTGGCCGACGTGCTGCGCGAGCTGGCCAGCACCGGGGCGAACGTCATGCACGTCTCGCACGTGCGCACGCAGGGCGAGCTCGCGGTCGACGAGGTGGCGATCGAGGTGCAGGTCGAGACCAAGGGCCCCGACCACTGCGCCCAGGTGATGCACCACCTCCGCTCCCACGGCTACCGCCTCACCGACTGACCCGCCGACCGAAGGCCCGCGCCGCGCCGCCCTCGCCGCCGCCTCGCCGCGCACGAGGTCGCCGCCCCAGCGACGGAGTCGCACCCCGTCCGCGGTCAACTCGGCGATTCCGCATCACTCGCCGATTCAGACCGGCGAGGTGATGCGGAATCGGCGACCCGTCGGCGTCGGCGAGCCGGCGGGAGCCCGGCCTCACCCTGCGCGAGTCGCCGACGTCACGGTGATTCGCCGTCATCACGGTGGTTGCGATCACCGTGACGATGCGGAATCACCGTCATGACGGCACCAGGTGGCGGAGGCCCGGGGGCCGGGACGGCGACGGCGCCCGACCCCGGAAGGGGCGG